>DASQIB010000162.1:0-4821 GCA_035631795.1 Gemmatimonadales bacterium
ACCGAGCCCTGCGCGATCAGGTCGGGAATGCTGAGGGATTTCGAGAGATCGCGCATGTTCTCCTGGACCGCCGCCGTGTTCACGAGGATTTCAGCCGCCGGTACGCGGCCCTTCCCATCCTTCCGCGGCACGAGGCGAAGCGACACGATCCCATGGAGGGCGGTCGAGAGCAGGTGCCGCACCTCGTCGTGCTGATGCGGCGGAAAGAACGAGATCACGCGGTTGATCGTCTGCGTGGCGTCGGTCGTGTGCAGCGTCGAGAACACCAGGTGGCCCGTGTCCGCCGCCTTCAGCGCCGTGTCGAGCGTCTCCATGTCCCGGATCTCGCCGATCAGGATCACGTCGGGTGCCTGGCGCAGCACGTGTCGCAGCGCCGCGTTGAACGAGAGCGTGTCGTTCCCCACCTCACGCTGCGAGATGTTGGAGAGGTTGTCGCGGTGCAGGAACTCGATCGGGTCTTCGATCGTGATGATGTTCACCCGACGGTTGGTGTTGATGTGATTGATCATCGCCGCGAGCGCGGTCGACTTCCCCGACCCCGTCACGCCCGTGACCAGCACCAACCCCCGAGGCCGCAGCGAGATCTCTTCGAGCACCTGCGGCAGGTTCAGGTCGCGGATCGTCTTCACCTCGTACGGAATCGCCCGGAAGGCGAAGGCCACGGTCCCGCGCTGCTGGTAGACGTTCGTCCGGAACCGGCCCACGCCCGGCACCCCGATGGCGAAGTCCGCCTCCTTGTGCTCGGCGAACTCCTTCACCTGCCGCGGCGTCATGATCTGTTCCGCCAGTGACTTCAGCTCCTCCGGCTTCAACGGGGTGCTGTCGAGTGGCACCAGCTCCCCGTTCACGCGGATCGTCGCCGGGCGGCCCACCTTGAGCAACAGGTCCGAGGCGTTCCGCTGAACCATCTGGGTGATGGCCCCTTTGAAGTTGAAGGTCGCTTGGCCGGACGGGGCTTCAGGCATGGGGATCCACTCGGAAAAGGGGCTGTCCGAACTCGACGGGCTGGGCGTTCTCCACCAGCACCTCGCGCACCACGCCGGCGACCTCGGATTCGATTTCGTTCATGATCTTCATCGCTTCGATGATGCAGACGACCTGCCCGGCCGCCACCCGGCTGCCGGCTTTCGCGTACGGCTCGGCGCCGGGCTCGGGCGCCGAATAGAACGTCCCCACCATGGGGGACTTGATCTCCACGAGATGCGAGGGCGCCACGGCCGCTGACGCCCCTGCCCCTCCCCCGCCTCCGCCCCCCGGCGGGGCCGCGCCTGCGACCGCGCCGGCAGGCCCCGCTCCGGACGTGGGTGCCTGCGCGACCACGACATGGTGACCACCTGCGCCGCCCGCGTTCGTGAAGACACCGGCCTTGGATACGCGGACCGACGACCACGCCCCGAACAAACCCCGGCGGACCTCGATGGCGCCGAGCTCCGGCGCGTCCTTCAGGATCTGCACGAGCTGCGCGATGATGTCGAGGTTCATGGCGTCCTAAGTTACACGAGCTCCACAAGGTCCGTCAGCCCGTCCGAGAGCAGCTCCGCCGCCTGGGCCTCGGGCAAATGCACGTCGTCTTCGATGCGCACACCGCCGACGCCCGCGAGATACACCCCCGGCTCCACGGTGACGACCGCACCCGGCGGTAAGGCATCCCCGTTGGTCTTCGAGAGTCGCGGCGCCTCGTGTACTTCGAGCCCCAGCCCGTGTCCGAGCGAGTGCCCGAATGCCTCCTCGAATCCGCGCGCGGCGATCGGCTCCCGCGCGAGTGCGTCCGCATCGCGTCCGCTCATCCCCGCGCGCACTCCTGTCCGCGCGCGACGCTGCGCGTCGCGAACGATCTCGTACAGCACGCGCTGCGGATCGGTCGCCCGCGATCCCACGACCACCGTGCGCGTGATATCCGCGCAATAGCCGTCCACTTGGGCGCCGAAGTCTAGCAGCAGCCAGTCGCCGGCCGCCACGGGGCGACGACTCGAGCGGGCGTGCGGTAGCGCGCTGCGCGGTCCGGACGCGACGATGGTCGCGAACGGGTGGCCCTCGCTCCCCCGTCGCCGCAACGCGCCCTCCAGGAGGCCGGCGATCGCGAGCTCGGTCATGCCGGGCCGCACGTGCGCGAGCGTTTCCCGGAGGGCGTCCCCGGCGAGCGCGGCGGCGCTCCGAATCGCGGCCACCTCCGATTCGTCCTTCGTCGCCCGCAGGCGTTCGACCAGGTCGGTCGTGGCCTGCCAGCGCCACGCACTGCCCGCCTGCGTGAAGCGCTCCGCGTCGTGGACAGTCAGCGCGTGCCCCTCGAACCCCAGCCGCTCGAGCGGCCCCAGCGTGGCGAGCTCCTTGAAGAAGCGGTCCCACACGCTGGTGCCGTCGACCTCGATGCGGGCCACGGCGCCCGCTTCGGCACGAGCCTGCGCGTCGTAGCGAAAGTCCGTGACGAGCAAGACGTCCGCTCGCGTGATCGCCACCAGGGCCGCCGAGCCCGAAAAGCCCGTGAGGTAGCGGACGTTGGCGTGGGACGATACGAGCAGGCCATCGAGCCCTTCCGCGTCCAGCGACCGGATCAGCGCGTCCTGCCGCGCGCGCCGCCGATCAGCCGCCATGGCGGGCCTGGAGATAGCCGACCAAGCCCTCGAGTCCCAGCCGATAACTCTCCGCGCCGAATCCCGTCACCACGCCCACCGCCGCGTCGGCCAGCAGCGAGCGGCGGCGCTCCGGCTCGCGGGCGAAAATGTTGGACAGGTGCACCTCGACGAAGGGCACCCGCACCGCGAGCAAGGCATCCCGTACCGCGAGACTCGTGTGGGTGAAGGCGGCCGCGTTGATCACCAGCCCGTCCGCCTCGCCCTTGAGCCGTTGGATGGCCTCCACGAGCTCGCCCTCGTGATTCGTCTGCGTCCACGACACGTCGACGCCGAGCGTCCGCGCTTGCGCTCGGGTCCGCGTCTCGATCTCCGCAAGGCTCGTGCGCCCGTACAACTCCGGCTCGCGCTCGCCCAGCAGATTCAAGTTCGGGCCGTTCAGCACGGCGATGTGCACTAAGACTTGAGGCCCCGGAGCCAGGCCTGGAACTGATCGAGATCACTTTCGTCCTCGACCGGGGGCGTCGCCCTGCCGCCCGAGGGCCGAGCCGGCGGCGCGTCCGGCGACCCGCTCGCCGCAGGCGACGCTCCAGCGACGGGGGCGGGGGCCGGGGCGGGGGCGGGGCTGAAGAACTGATCGAAGGAAAAGCCAACGCTCGGCGCGGTGGGTGGCGGGGTGGGCTCGGCCGCCAGCGGTGGCGTGGGAGGCGCCGCCGGTATCGAGCTCCGCGGGCCTTCGTCCCCGAACACCGCGTCGAGCGAGATGCCCTCCGACGCCGGTCGCGTTGCTTCGCCCGGCGCGGTGGCGCCCGGATCCGTTTCGACTTCGGGCGGCACGACCGCAAACGCGCGCTCGAGCGGGGATCGGCCGCCGGACGGCCGCGCGTCGGTGGACGCCGCGGCTCCTTCCCCGGGGCGGGCCGCCAAGATCCGCTTCAAGAACGCCTGGACGTTTTCTCCGCCGCCCCGCCCCGCGTCGGCACGCGCTTGCTTTCGCCCTCCGGGGCTGAGCGACTCGATCCGCGAGCGCAACCGCGCGTCCCCGGGACGCTGCGCCAGCAGCGCCTGGTATACGCGCAGCGCGTCTTCTTGGTGCCCCTGTCGCAAGTACAGCTCGGCCATCGTCTCGGTCAACACCGGCTCCGCCCGGGAGAGCGCGGCCGCATCCGCCGCTCCATCGTCGTCGGACAGCGCGACCGCCGCCGGTGGCTGAGGCGCTGGCGGGCGGGGCGTCGGAGGGGACGGAGGCGCCGGGGGCGACGGCCGGGGCGGGACCGGCGGCGGTGTCGGCGCCGCGTCGGCAACTCGGGCGGGCGTGGCCGGCACCGCTTCGGGCACGTCGTCCGGCATGATGAGCGGGAGATCGATCTTGGGGAATCCACTGCCGTCGTCCACCTCCGCCTCCGGTGGCTTGGCAAAGATCCCGCTCTCGTACTGCGTGTGCGCAAGCCCCTCGACCACGAGATCTTGCGGCGTGAGCTGCACTTCCTCCTGGACCTCGATGCCGTCCGCCTTGGCCGCATCGCGCGCGGCGGCGTTGAAGTCGATCGTGCCGTCGAAGGTCTCGATGTCCGCCGGCGTGCCCTTCACGTCGAGAGTCGGAGACGTGGGACCGTCGGACGCGTGTTCGACCACGAAGTCCGGTTGCGCTGCTGGGGGGGGAGCGGGGGGGGCCGGGGGGACCGGGGGGGAGATCGCACGCTGAGACCCCGACGGTGGGCGGGTCGCGGCTGGTCGGGGCGCGGGCCGGGCCGCGGTCTGCAGCGTCTCGGGCACGATCCTCGCCACGGGCTCGGGGCTCTTTGGCGCCGGAGGCTGCGCGGCTTTCGCCTTGGCGCGCGCGAGATGCTCGGCGGCCTCGCCGTTCATTGGGTCGGCGGCGAGCAAGCGGCCCAGCCATTCGACGGCCTGGTCGAAACGCCCGCCCCGCTCGGCGATCTCCGCCAGCATTTTCAGGGCGAGCACATTTTCGGGGTCGAGCGCCAGCACTCTTTGGAACACTTCGGAGGCGCCCGCGTCGTTTTTCTGGTCGATCAGGCAGCGCGCGTGCACGATGTGCGCGCTGACATAGTCGGGGTGGAGCTGGAGACCGGCGGTGCACAGCTCGAGAGCCCTATCTAGTTCTCCCGCTTTACGATAGGCGTCGGCGAGGGGTGCGAAGTTCCGCCCCTTGGGATTCTCGGCCCACCGCTTTTCGAGCTTTTCTATTTCGCTGGTGTAGGCCACGGCCTAAGTAGTTGGGAGAATTGAA
>DASQIB010000163.1:0-2002 GCA_035631795.1 Gemmatimonadales bacterium
CGCCCGCGACCTACGCGGCGAAGCTGACCCGGGAGACGAGGCGGATTCACTGGAGCGACCCCGCCGAACGCGTGGCCCGCGTGATCCGGGCATTCGACCCCGCGCCAGGCGCCTGGACGGAGCTGGATGGACGCGACCTTAAGCTCTTCGGCGCCCGCGTTGCGCAGGAGAGTGGTGCACCCGGCGAGATACGGACGACGGATGGCGGGTTACGAATCACCGCAGGGCGAGGAGCCGTGACCATCGACGAGATCCAGCCCGCCGGCAAGCCACGGATGTCCGCCGCCGATTGGGCTCGTGGGCGCGGGGCCCAGGCCGGTCAGCGGTTCTCGTGAAGCTCCCGGCCGCCCTCCCGCGGCTCCACGCGATCACCGATGAACGGGTCGCGCGCCGAAGAGACTTACCGGACGTCGCGCGACTGCTCGCTCGCGCCGGCGGTGAACGGCTCGCCTTCCACGCGCGTGGCCGCGGGCTCTCAGGTCTGGAGCATTTTGAATTGGCTACCCGTCTGGCCGTCTATCCGCCTAGCCCTCTATTCGTTAACGACCGTCTCGACGTGGCGCTCGCGGTCGGTGCGAGCGGTGTCCAGCTCGGGCACACGAGTCTCGCTGTCGACGAGGCGCGCCGCCTCGCCGCGGCGTGGTGGATCGGTAAATCGGTGCATGACTTAGCCGAAGCGGAGGCCGCGCACGCGGCGGGCGCCGACTATCTTCTAGTAGGGCCGGTGTTTCCCACGCCGACCCATCCGGGTCGAGCGCCCATGGGGGCCGCACGATTCGGCGCGATCGCCCGCCTCGGGATCCCGGCCATCGCCATCGGTGGCATCTCCACCGATCGAATCCCGGCCGTCAAGGACGCCGGGGCCCACGGCGTAGCGGCCATCCGGGCGCTGTGGGACGCGGTCGATCCGGCGGAAGCCGTGGGCAGGTGGCTGGAGGAGTGGGAGAAATGACGGATACCATCGACGTCACCATCAACGGCGAGCCGCGCGTAGTAGCCGCGGGTGCCACCCTCCTCGAGCTGCTCGCGTCCCTCGAGCTCGATCCGCGCGCCGTGGTCGTTGAGCACAACCGCGTCATCGTCCGCCGCCCCCACCTCTCCGGTGTCACGGTGGCAGACGGTGACGCAATCGAGCTGGTGCACTTTGTTGGAGGGGGTTGAGATGAGCACCGCCGTGGAAGCACTCCGCGACACACCGTTTACGGTGGGTGGGCGAACGTTCCAGTCCCGCCTCATGGTGGGCACCGGGAAGTACCAGGACAACGAGACCATGGTCCGCGCCATCGAAGCGTCGGGCGCGGAGATCGTGACCGTGGCAGTCCGGCGGGTGGACCTGGACCGCACGAAGGAGTCCGGCGTGCTCCACCATCTCGACCCGCGAAAGTATTTCCTGCTCGCGAATACGGCGGGCTGCTACACGGCGCCGGACGCCGTGCGCTACGCCCGTCTGGCCCGCGAAGCCGGATTCAATGATTTCATCAAGCTCGAGGTGATCGGCGATCAGGAGACGCTGCTTCCGGACGTGCAGGGACTGCTCGACGCCGCTCGCACCCTGGTCCGCGAGGGATTCAAGGTTCTTGCCTATACCAACGAGGACCTCGTGACGGCCTTGCGGCTCGAGGAAGCAGGGTGCGCGGCGGTGATGCCCCTCGCTTCGCCGATCGGCAGCGGGCTCGGGCTGTTGAATCCGTACGGCGTCCGCACCATCAAGCGCCGCCTCAAGGTACCGGTCGTGGTGGATGCCGGCGTCGGGACCGCGTCGGATGCGTGCCTGACCATGGAGCAGGGCGTGGACGGGATCCTCATGAATACCGCGCTCGCCGCGGCGCGGGATCCCGTGGCGATGGCGCGCGCGATGCGCCTCGCCGTCGAGGCCGGCCGGGGAGCGTACCTCGCGGGTCGCATGCCCAGACGCGAGGTCGCCGTGCCGTCCTCGCCGCTCGAAGGATTGCTGGATTAACGACGCTACGGTCGCCCGCCGCGCCGCCCTGCGGATTCTCGA
>DASQIB010000164.1:0-20737 GCA_035631795.1 Gemmatimonadales bacterium
CCGATGGCCACGACGCAGATGACCGCGGCGATCCCGATCGTGATACCCAGCACGGTGAGGAGGCTGCGCGTCTTGTTCGCGAGCAACGCCCAGAGCGCCGTGCCGAGCGTATCTCTCACGGCGGGATCATGCCCCTACTTCTCGTACAGCTCCGGCAGCTGCTCTTGGAGGCGCGTCAGCTTCGGGAGGTCGTTGTACATGATGTACGGCTGATCGGTATGGCGCGCGAGGTAGTTCTGGTGATACTCCTCGGCCGGGTAAAAGCCGTCCAGCTTGACGACCTGGGTCACGATCGGCTTGGGGAAGACGTGATCCCGTTGCAGGCGCTCGATGTAGCCGAGCGCCGCCTGGCGCTGCGCGTCGGTGGTATAGAAGACGACGGACCGATACTGCGTCCCGACATCGGGGCCCTGCCGGTTCAGCTGCGTGGGGTCGTGGGCCACGGTGAAGAACACCCGCAGCAGATCGTCGTAGGACACCTGCGCCGGATCGTACGTCACCTCGACAGATTCGGCGTGGCCCGTGTTCATCGAGCTCACAATCTCGTAATGCGCCGTGACGGCACTGCCGCCCGCGAAGCCCGAGACCACGTGCGTCACGCCCTTGACGTGCCGGTAGACGGCGTCCACACCCCAGAAGCAGCCCCCGGCGAAGACGGCCGTCTGCTGCTGGGCGGCGATGGACCTTGGAGGGACCAAGCCGGCGAGCAGGAGCCCGAACAGCGCGGCGCGGCGAACAGGGAGACCGACCATGACACGAATCATAATCCCGTTTGTGGGTTCTTGGCAGCCTTCGGAACTCACACCATCAGCGCGCGCATCGGGTGAAGGGTCCGGCGGAACGGATCGAATACGAGGCCAAGGATCTCGAGGGTGACGACGCCGAGCAACGGTTCCGCGTCCCCCGGCTGGCCGAGGACGACGGGGGTGTGCCCTTCGCCGTGAGGCAGACTCACGATGCACTCCGAGACGGATCGGTGGACGGACGTACCGTCGGCGAGCACGAAGTCCATCTCGCGTTTCGGCGAGAGACCGATGGCCCGCCACACCGGTTCGGGCAGGAGTGAGTAGGTAGCCCCGCTGTCGATCAGGAAGCGGACGGTGACTTCCGCGCCTCCCCCAGGCCCGCGGACGGTTCCTTGAACGTAGCTGATACCCACGCTCCAGAAGGGAGAGGCTCAGCTCACCTTCGCCAGGTACTTCTCGGCGGCCTGGAGGGCCCGGCGCTTGCCGCCGTGCGTCACGTCCCCGAAAAACCTGCGGTGACGCGGGCCGTACGTGCCGTCCCGCCGTTTATGGAACCCGACGCGGACAAACCAGCCGAAGGTCCGCGTGGACGGTTGATCGATGCGGCTGATGCCGCGCCTCTTTTTCATGGCTAGAATCCCGATGCGAATGAATTATGCGCTAAACTGCACAGGCGGTGCTTGTTAGGCAAGGGCG
The DNA here is from genome assembly GCA_035631795.1 of Gemmatimonadales bacterium. Lineage (GTDB taxonomy): Bacteria > Gemmatimonadota > Gemmatimonadetes > Gemmatimonadales > GWC2-71-9 > AG41. The sequence goes on from DASQIB010000164.1 coordinate 1,443, forward strand.
GAAGGGAGCTCGGAAGGGAGCAGGGAGCAGGGAGCAGGGAGCGGGGAGCGGGGAGCGGGGAGCGGGGAGCAGTTCAATCAGTGCCTTCGGAGGAGTCCGAACAGGGTCGCGAGCGTCTGATCGATCAGGTCCCTCATCCCGGCTACGGCATCAGCAGGCAGATAATCCAGTTCAGCTGCCGTTTCGATCAGGCACTCGGTCTCGGCAGCCGAGCCAAGGGCGATTCGCAGGTGCCGCAAGAACTGGGGGCGAGTGCTGAGCGCATATCCCTCGACGATGTTCGCTTCGACGGAAATGGCGGCCCGCCGCAACTGGTCAAGGAGGGCGTAGGAGCGAGGGTGGGAAACCGCGTCGGCGGTTTTGTGGGTCAAGAGGACTAGCTGGTGAGCCCTCTGCCACGCGATGAGAGATCGATACTTACGCATGCCCTACGGTGTGGAGTAGCCCCGCAAACCGGTAACCAAACGAACGCACACCGGTCCGCGCCAATGCTGATCCGTCGCCCTGCTCCCCGCTCCCAGCTCCCCGCTCCCCGCAGTTCGTGATTCGCTTCGCGCGGAGTTACCTTCTGGCAGCTTCAACGCCGAGGGCAGTATGCGTCCGACATGCGTGCGGCGTGTCGCCCCGTGGATCGCCTGCACCGCCATCGCGTGCGGGAACGAGTCGACCTCACCCGGTCAGCCGATTTTCCACGGCGACTTCCAGCTCGTCGCGGCCGACGACTGGGTCGCCAAGCAAGCCTGCAACTACGTCATCCCGACCGACGAGACCGTGTGCGACTGGGGTCACCTGTCCATCACGACCGATCCCGCCGCGATCTCCGTCCGCGGCTTTACGGTCTATCATGCCGGCGTGATCGTGCATCAGGACTCCGTCACCTATCACGCGCCGGTAGGCGTGCTCGACGCGTGCACGATCGCGATCGACAGCACGGGCGGCGTGACGCCCAATGGCCGAGGCATCCTCGTGGGCGATACACTCCACTTCTTTGGCCATGGCTCGCTCGGCGACTCACTCTCGTGGGGGTATCTGGTGGTCCAAGTGGAGGGGGGGAGTGGGTGCGGCTAGGAGGGAGCAGGGAGCGGGGAGCGGGGAGCAGTTCAATCAGTGCTTTCGGAGGAGGCCGAACAGGATCGCGAGTGTCTCGCAGCGCATATCTGTTCCCCTCTCCCGGCTCCCTGCTCCCCGCTCCCTGCTCCCCGCTCCCTGCTCCCTGCTCAAAAGCCGTTCACGAACGAGCAGCCGGGCGGCTCCGGGCTCCGGGGATTGCACTCGGTCGTCGGGAACGGCATCCGGTTGTAAAAGTGCCCGTTGGTCGCGATGCGCGACAGGGTCAGGAGTCGATTGTAGTGGCGCAGGTCCAGCCAGCTGAATCCTCCCTCCCAGACGAGTGAGTAGCGCTTCTCGTACAGCAGTACGGTGAGCACCGAATCGGGCGTCTGCGCCGCCAGGTTCGCGAGTGCCGGGAGCTTGCCCGAATTGACCCGCGTAAAGTTGATGAGCTGTGCCGCCGTGGCGAGGTCGCCCAAACCCAACGCGATTTCGGCCCGGAGCAGGATGAGCTCCTCGTTGCGGATCAGCGGAATCGGCTTGTCCGGCGCGTCGTACAGCGTGAATTGCTGGTCGCTCGTGACCCCGTCGATCGGCGGCGGTGCCGTTGCCGGGGTTAGCTTGTCGAGGACGCGCTGGTCCAGCGTGACGCCGTCGCTCTGGCGCTGCGCCTGGGTGATCAGCTCCGGGTTCGCGAACAGGTGCACCGGATCGAAGTTGGGGTTCGGCTCATCGCCCGGCCCCGTGCTGTACGAGTGGTACGCCCCGAAGCTCAGCGCCCGGGTCGTATCGAGGAACGAGCCGTTGATCGCCGCCAGCGCGTTGGCCCAATCGTCGAGGTACACCTCGGTGCGGGCCTTGAGGGCGCGATTCAGCTCAACGAACGTGAGCGGCGTCGCGAACGGGGACAACCCCGCACTCAGCCTGAACGGGAACGCCGGCCCCGCCCCCTGAAGATGGGTGACGGCCGAGTCGAGGAGGTTGAGGATGTGCTGGTAGACCTCCGCGCGCGTGGCGATCGGCGCCGGCGGGCCCAGGGCATCGATGTCCACAGCGATCGGCGCGCCGAAGCTGTCCCGGGTGGCGACGATCTCGAAGAAGTCGAGCGCCTGGATGGTCTGGGCGAACCCCCGGACGGCCTCCTTGTCCGCGGCGCTCATGTCGACGTCCTTATCCAGCGCGCGCAGCAGGATGTTGACGTTGCGGATGTCGGCGTACGCCGGCGTCCACTGGCCCCCGCCGAAGCTCCCGGGGTCGAGCGGTCCTTCCATGAGCTGCGTGACCGTGCGCGGCTCCGTCGGCTCGAGGTCGAAGCCCTCGCGACCGAAGATCCCCAGGTTGCGGACGTAGAAGGCCACATTCTCCCGGGTGCCCGTGAGCAAGCCTTGCGTGGCATTGGCGATCTTCGCCGCCGTCGGGTGGTTGAGGAGGTCGTCGAGGCTGGAGCTATTCAGGTCGGGTACCGCCAGATCCTTGCACGCGACAAGGGCCGACAACGCAGCGCCGGCCATGAGCGAAGCGATCGTGCGCATGGGAAGAGTCCTCATTGGGCGGCCCCGGTCAGAATCCCATGTCCACCGAGAGCCAGAAGCTGCGACTCGGCGGATAGGGTGACACGTCGAAGTTCCTGGCGATCTGCTGGGTCCCGAAGTTCGAGACCTCGGGATCGGCTCCCTTGTAGGGCGTCAGCGTGAACAGATTGCGACCCGAGATGCTCACCCGGGCGTAGCGCCCGCCGCTCCAAAAGCGCCGCACGAACGCCTGCGGCAGGTCGAATGACAGCGTCAACTCCCGGAGCTTCAGATAGGTCGTGCTCTCCAGATAGATCTTGGTCTCCGCCGGGAAGGTGCTGGCGCGATAGGCGCCGAGGGGCATGCTCGCCCCCCCGACCGTGATGGGCGTGGCGTAGTCGGGGCTGTTGGCTGCCAGATCGTAGAGCCAAGCGGTGAGATTGTCGGCGACGCCGCCGCTCTGCCAGTTCAGCAAGAAGTACAAATGGGCGGCGTGGTACTGCACGTCGTTCGCGAAGCCCACGCGGAAGTTGGGGTTCTGCTCGCCCACGCGGCAGAATCCGGTGCACAGGGTGTCGTTCCCCACGAGCTGGGTGGGCGATGCCCCGACCTGGATGTAGTTCGAGCCCAGATCCACACCGAAGCCGATCGGCGGGAAGAAGTTCGGCACCGGGAGGGACAGCACCTTGCCGCGGTCCATGCTGAAGTTCGCGGTGGTGGTCCACTGGAACGCGGGGCGCTGCGCCGGTACGGCCATGAGCGCGATTTCGAGCCCGCGGTCGCGCATCACGCCGCCATTGAAAATCTCGGTCTGGAAGCCGCTCGAGGGCGGCAAGGAGCGTTGCAGGAGCAGGTCGGTAATGCGCTTCTCGTACCCCGTCACCGACAGCGTCGCCCGACCCTTGAACAGCGTGGCGTCGAACCCGCCCTCGATCTCCCGCTCCCGCTCGGGGTGCAGGTCCGGCGCGGCGATGGTGGGGACCACGCCGAGCAGTCCCAGGCCCACGGCCGGCACGCCACCGATGTTGGCGCTCGTCAGCTCCGTGAATTGCTGCCCGTAGAGCGGCTCATTGCCGGACTGTCCATAGGCGGCGCGCAGCTTCAGCTCCCCGAGCACCGGCGAGTCGAAGAGGAGCCGGTAGGACGCGCCGGCCTTGGGATAGTAGAAGAGCTTGCTCGGATCGGCGTCGGCGCTGCTCTGGTCCGCCCGCAGGCCGAGCGTCAGCAGCAGGCGTTCCGACAGGCCGAGAAATTCCTCCTGGGCGAACAGTCCCATGTCGCGGACCCGTTGCTGCTGCTCGGCGATCGCGATGATGGTCCCCTGGCCGATGTTCCCGATATCTCCGACCAGGTTCTGGGCGGATGTGCGGGCGATGTCCTGGTCGCGTTTCTGGTAGTCCACGCCCGCGGAGGTCGTGGCCGTGAAGGCGCCGCTCGCCGGCGTGTACGCGTAGACCAGGTTGCCGCTCAGGTTGACGTTGAGGTTGTTCGTGTTCGACAGGATCACCTGACCCGGCAGGCCGCTCGCCTGCTCGAACTGCAGCTCGGCCGGCGCGAAGATCTTGTCCTTCTGATTGAAGAAGTCCGATCCCGCGGTCGCGATGAGCTTGAGCGAATGCTGGGGCGTTTTCACGGCGTTCACCGTCATCGTGGTGGAGCCGATGAAGCGCCAGACGGGCGTCTCGTTCTGCAGCAACGCCGAGGTCTGCAGCGGGTTGGACGGCGCGAACGGGTTGTTCGGGTAGCTGCCGTCCGCCAGCGGGTGCAGGTTCACGAAGCTCGGCGTGGAAAAGAGCGACATGTAGTAGCTCGTGCCGGTATTGTCGTTGTTCGTGAGTCCACGCCGCGCGTTGGAATGCACCAGGTTCGTGCTGAAGTTCAGGTCAATGTGCGAGCCGATCAGCTGGTCCACGTTGACGCGGATCGAGTGTTTACTGTAGCCGGTATTGTCGATGATCCCGGGCTCCACGTCCCACAGCCCCGACACGTAGTAGCGCGTCGTCTCGGACCCCCCGCGGATGCTGCCGCTCGTGCGGGACAGGATCGGCTTGTTCCCGGCGACGACGTCCTCCTGGTTGTAGACGGGGCACAGGCCACCGGGCAGGTTGCAGAGCGATCCGAATGCCCCGTAGGTCTGGTTCACCTCCACCGAATCGCGAAACACGCGCGCGCCCAGCTCGTGTGAGATCTCGGCGAATCCCACCCCCTGGCTCAGCTCGAATTGCGGCCCGGCGCCGGCCTGCCCCCGCTTGGTCTTGATGATGAACACGCCATTCGAGGCCTTCGACCCGTAGATCGCGGAAGCCGAGGCGCCCGGCAGGACCTCGATGCTCTCGAGGTCGCTGGGATTCAGGTCCGCGAGCCGATTGGCCGGATTGTCCTCCACCGTCGCGATCGGCTGAGGCCCCTCCGCCCGTGTGATCGCGTTGGTGCCGCCCGGAATCGCGTCGTTCGAGATGACGACGCCGTCCAGGACGAACAGGGGTTGAGAGTTGCCGATGATGGAGGTCACGCCGCGCATCCGCACCTGGATGCCGCCGCCGGGCGCGCCCGAGTTGGCTTCGATGTCCGCGCCCGCGATCTTGCCCTGCAGCGCCTGCTCCACGTCCTGCGCCGGCACCGCGCTCAGCTGATCGGCGCTGACGCTCGACACGGCGTTGGCGAGATTGCGCCGCTCCTGGCCGGTCGCCTGGCCGGTGATGATCACGGCTTCGAGCCTCAGCACGTCGCGCTCGAGCTCGATCGCGACCGTCTCCTGGCCGGCCGGAGCCGTGACGTCACGCCGTTTGTACCCAATGAGGTGCACGACGAGCGTCACGTCGCCCGCCGGAGCGGCGAGCGCGAAGGAGCCGTCGTCCTTGGACAGGGTACCGGTCTCCGTGCCCTTGAGGGTGATCAGGGCCCGGCCGAGTGGCGCACTCGTGACCGCGTCGAACACGTGACCCGTGATGGTCCGGCCCTGGGCCACACCGCGAGCCGCCACGCCACACAACCCGAGGAGGGCCAGGAGTGGAGTGAAACGCCGCATGCTGTATCCTCCAGTCCGACGGTCGTACGGCAACTGGACGAAACTGCACACCGCGCGTGCCGGAAGCCTCCTGCGGGAGAGGGAATCCATCGAGGGCGCGCGAGGGTGGGGCTGATATGGACCGGCCGGATAGCACTGTCAACGATTTCACAATGAGACGTTGCCGGGCGAGCCCCGCGTTGACGCTCGATCGGACCCGCCGTACGTTCGTCACCCCTCGCTCGATCGGAGAGAGACCCTCGTGGCCACGCAGCAGCTGACGCGAGCCGTGCTCGCCTCGTTGGCACTCGTCACTCGTTCGGTGTCGGCGCAGAATCCCGCCCGGAATCCGGCCGCTCCCGTTCCCGATCGTCGCGTCGGCTTGCGCGCCGGCTGGATGGACGCCGCCCAGGCCGCCTGGAATCTCCGGCTGGTGTCGACGAGCCCGCCCACCAAGGCGTTCATCCCGGCGGAGCCGGGCGATTTCGACTACATGAATTCGGACATTGCGTTCGACGGGCACCACGTCATCCAAGGCAACTTCCACGGCTTTCAGGTGTGGGACGTGGCCGATCCCGCCCACCCGCGTCTCGTGCACGCGGAGATCTGCCCGGAGCAGCAGAACGACGTCTCCGTCTACCGCAACCTGCTGTTCCTCTCGGGGGAGTCGCCGAACGGGCGCCTCGACTGTGGCGTGCAAGGGCTGAGCGAGCCGGTGAGTCCCGAACGGTTTCGCGGCATTCGCATCCTCGACATCGGCGATCCCGCGCACCCGCGGATCGTGGCCAACGTGCAGACGTGTCGCGGATCGCACACGCATACGCTCGTGACCGACCCGACGGACACGAGCGTCGTCTACATCTATGTGTCGGGCCAGGCCCCGGTGCGGCCGCCCGAGGAGCTGGCGGGCTGCTCCGCCGCGCTGCCGGAGCAGGACACGGCCTCCGCGCGCTTCCGGATCGACATCATCCGGGTGCCGCTCGCGCATCCGGAGCAGGCCCGCATCGTGAGCCGGCCACGCATCTTCGAGGCCCTGGTCGCGCCGGCCTCGCACGGCGCCGCCCCCGCCGACTCCGCGGCGAACGCGCGCTTTGCCGATTCCGCGCAGGCGACGGGCGCGTTCGTGGCGCGGTTTCAGGGAGAGCCGGTCGTGCTGCCGGCGGAGTTCACGACCGGGATGCTCGACAGCATCGTACGGAGCCGTGGTGGCAGCGGGTCGCCTACGGCCGCCGATAGCGCGGCGCTGCGCGCCGGCTTGCAGGGGATCATCGACGCGATGTTCCTGGCGCCGATGGGTCCGGGCGGCGTGCGTCACGGCCCCGATCAGTGCCACGACATCACCGTGTACCCAGCGCTCGGCCTCGCCGCGGGCGCCTGCGCCGGCTACGGACTGCTGCTCGACATTCGGGATCCCGTGCATCCGGTCCGCCTGGCGGCGGCCTCGGACTCGAACTTCGCCTACTGGCACTCCGCCACGTTCAACAACGATGGCACCACGGTGCTCTTCACCGATGAATGGGGCGGTGGCATCGCGCCGCGCTGCCGCGCGACCGACAAGCCGGAATGGGGCGCGGACGCGATCTTCACGGTCGCCGACCGGCGCACGCTCACGTTCCGCGGCTATTACAAACTCCCGGCCGTGCAGACCTCGATGGAAAACTGCGTGGCGCACAACGGCAGCCTGATTCCCGTCCCCGGCCGCGACATCATGGCGCAAGGGTGGTATCAGGGCGGCGTCTCGGTGTTCGACTTCACCGATCCCGCGCACCCGACCGAGATCGCGTACTTCGATCGCGGGCCGATGGACTCGACCAAGCTCGAGCTGGCGGGCAGCTGGTCGGCCTACTGGTACAACGGGTACATCTACAGCTCCGAGATCGGACGCGGGCTCGATATCCTCGAGCTCCGGCCGAATCCGCTGCTCACGCAAAACGAAATCGACGCCGCGAAGCTGGTGCGGGTGACGTATCAGAACGTGCAGGATCAGCAGCGCATCACGTGGCCGGCGAGCTTCGTCGTCGCACGCGCGTATCTCGATCAGCTCGAACGCGGGCGCGGTCTCGCGGCCGCTCGCGTCCGCGCGGCGCGGACGGCACTCACGAACGCGGAACGGGCCACAGGCCAGGGGCGCCGGAGCGCGCTGACGGCGCTCGCCGCCGAGCTCGACCGTGACGCGGCGAGCGCCGCGGACGGAGCAAAAGTGCGCGCGCTGGCGGAGGAAGCGCGGGAGCTGGCCCGGTAAGGCCGCGGCTCGGCATCGGTCCTCACCCCCTGTCCCCCTCTCCGTTCAGTCCTCACCCCCTGTCCCCCTCTCCCTCCGGGAGGGGGGGAACGACACACAGCCTTAGTCTCCCCTCTCCCGAAGGGAGAGGGGATAAAAGGGGTGAGGACCCCGACAGCGCCGCGGGACCTGTTACACGCTCGTGACAATTCGGTCCCATATTTCCCGCATGCGCACACACCCCATCGTCGTCTCCGCGTTGCTCCTCTTCTCCGCCCTCGCCTGGCCCGGCCAAAGCCCGGCGCAGACCTTCAAGGTCACGAAGCTCAGTATCGGCGGCGACGGGGGAACGGACTACCTCACCGCCGAGCCCGGCACCGGGCGGGTGTTCATCTCCCGCGGCACCCACGTGATGGTGGTGGACGGCCGGACAGGGCAGGTCCTGGGCGACATCCCCGACACGCCCCGGACTCACGGGATCGCGCTGGCACCCAAATCGGGGCACGGGTTCATCACGAACGGGGGCGACTCGAGCGTGACGATGTTCGACCTCCAAACCGTGGCGGTGATCAAGAAGATTCGCGTCGCGACGGGCGGGATGGACGGCATCATGTACGACGATTTTTCCGACCGGATCATCCTCACGAACCACAGTCGCCCGATCGGCACCGCGGTGGCGCTCGATGCCGGGACCGGCGACATCGTCGGCACGGCGCAGCTCGAGGACAACGGGCCGGAGGGCGCGGCAAGCGACGGCAAGGGGAAGATCTTCATCAACAATGAGGGCACGAGCACGATGCAGGTGCTCGACGTCCGGACGATGAAAGTGCTGGCGTCGTGGCCCCTCGCGCCGTGCGAGGGCCCGACGGGCATCGCCTACGACCGCGCCACCAACCGGATCTTCTCCGGATGCGGGAAGACGTCGGTCGTGGTCGATCCGGCTTCGGGGAAGGTCGTGGCGACCATCGCGAACGGCGATGGCGTGGACGCGCTGGGCTGGGATCCCGCGGAGCGGCTCATCTACATCCCCGCTGGGCGCGACAGCAACGTCACGGTCGTGCACGAAGATGCGCCCGACCGGTACACGGTGGTGGCGACGGTGCCGACCATGCGGGGGGCGAAGACCATCACCGTGGATCCGGTCCGGCACGTGGCATACCTGTTCCAGCCGGAGTACGGGCCGGCGCCCGCTCCTGCCCCCGGCGCTCCCCCACCGCCGCCGGGATCGCGCGGTCCGCGGGGCCCGGTGATCGCGGCCTGGTTCTTCGCCATCAGCCACTAAGGGCCCCTCTCGTTTCAGTCCTCACCCCCTGTCCCCCTCTCCCTCCGGGAGAGGGGGGACGACCCACAGACTTCGTTTCCCCTCTCCCGAAGGGAGAGGGGATAAAAGGGGTGAGGACCCCTCCGGGAGAGGGGATCAAAGGGGTGAGGACAGCGCCACGGGGCTAACTGACCCCGAGCAGGGGAAGCTTGTCCAGCACCATGAGCGTGAGGAGCGCCGGTAGGTAGATGACGGACATCAGGAAGAGCCGCCGAGCGCGCGTGGTCGTCACTGCCCGCGTCATCATCCGGGCCGCACCGACGTACGCGACCCCGAGCACGAGCGCCCCGAGGCCATAGAGCGACCCGGTCACGCCGAGCACCGTTGGCAACAAGCTCACGGGGAGGAGCACCGCGGCGCACAGGAGCGCCATGCCCGCGGTGTGACGGCCGTCGGGATCGTCGACCGACAGCATCGCGAGGCCGCCGCGGCGGTAGTCCTCGCGGTAGATCCAGGCGAGCGCCAGGAAGTGCGGCAGCTGCCACAAGAAGAGAATCCCAAACAGCGCCGCCACGGCGGGGCCGACCGTGCCGCCCGCCGCCGTCCACCCGCCCACGATCGGTAACGCGCCCGGCACCGCTCCAACCAGCGTATTCAACCTGGTCGTGCGCTTGAGGGGGGTGTAGAGCAGCACGTACGTCGCGAGGGTGAGCGCGGCGAGCGCCGCCGTGAGGATATTCACCGCGAGCGCCAGGTACACGACCCCGGAGACCGAGATGACGGCGGCGAATCGCGCCGCCTGGCGCGGCGTGAGCCGCCCCGAGGGCAACGGGCGCCCCTGGGTGCGGCGCATCCTGGCGTCCACGTCGCGCTCGCGCCATTGGTTGAAGGCGTTGGTGCCGGCCGCGACCAGCATCACGCCGACCAGCGTGTGCCCGAGGATCCCCAGCTGCACCGCACCGTGCGAGCCAAGATAGAATCCGCTCGCCGCCGTGAGCAGCACGAGCTGCGTGATGCGCGGCTTGGTGAGCTCGAGGAACGTTCCCAGGCGCGCCCGCACCAAGGCTAGCCCGAGCGACTCTTGCGCCGGCGATATGCCATAACGGCGATCCCGGTGACGAGCAGGAACGCCGCCACCATCAGAATGAGCATGCCGTTCATCACGGCGCTCATGCTCATCCGAGCCCCCCCCTCGCGTCAGCCTCCCGGCAGCCGTTGCCGCATCAACCGCAAGGCGTCCGGCCAGAAGTGATCCATCATCAGGAGCGCAAAAATGAGGTACGGGATGAGGCTCCAGAAGAGCGCGGGGCGCTCGTACTTGAGGTGCATGAAGTACATCACGGCCAACGCGGCCTCGACCAGCGCGAGTGCCAGGAGACACGCCAGGAGCGTCCCCGCGGCGAGGCGCTCGTACGTCAAGAACACTTCGATTCCCACGATGAGTATCAAGCCGATCCACACGAGCACGTACAGTCGCATGGTCGGAGCGCGTCCGGCGGTCGTCGCGGTCATGGTGCCTCAGCGCACGTTCATGAGGTAGACCAGCGGAAACACGAACATCCAGACGAGATCGACGAAATGCCAGTACAGGGACGTCGTCTCGACGTGATCGGCGTCGAAGCGCCCTCGACGGAATCCGGCGGCGATCGCCCCGATCACGATGACGCCGCAGATCACGTGCAACAAGTGCAACCCCGTGACTCCGAAGAACGTGGCCCCAAAGAGCGGTGACCCGCCGAGCGGATTGCGAAACAACCGCCAGCCCTCACCGAACATCGCGAACCATTCCTTCAGATGGAGGGCGGCGAACAGCAATCCCAGGAACATGGTCGCGCCGAGCCAGCGCAGGGCCGTGGCCTGGCGCCTGGCATGGGCGGCCGCGACGGCCGCGACCATGGTCAGGCTGCTCGTGAGCAACACGACGGTCATCACGATTCCATTCACGATGGTGGGCGAGAACGCAAACGGCCGCGTCCAGTCCGGGTTGGCGAGCCGGAGGAAGCCGTACGCGAACAGGATCGCCCCGAACGTGGAGGCGTCGGCGATGATGAACAGCCACATCGCCAACTTCTTGGACTTGATGCCGTACGGCGATTCCTCGACTGGGAATCCGTGCGGCGCACCGACACTCATCGCCGAATGACCCACGCCACCTCCTAGACCCTCGTCACCAGGATCACCAGCAGGTACAGCCACAGGCCATCCATGAAGTGCCAGTAGAGCGTTGCCGCGCCCAGCGCGGCGCGCGGCGCCGGAGTGCTGCCCCCCCCGCGCAGACGGTGCAGCACGTAGGTCAACCCGCCGAGGCCGCCGAGCACGTGCAGCCCGTGCAGGGCGGTAAACACATAAAAGAAGGCGGCACTCGGCGCCGTGGCGAGAAACAGCCCCTGCGCGGCCAGCTGGCGCCACGCGACGACCTGCCCGGCGACGAACAACACTCCCAGGGCGAGCGTGAGATACACACCCGCGGGGCCCCGGGCGGAGTCAATGCGGCGGCGCGACCACTCGAGGGTGCCGCTGCTCGCGAGCAGAACGAGCGTGTTGAAATACAGGAGGGGGGGCAGCTGAAAATGCCGCCAGTCCGGCGCGGCGCCCTGCCGCACGACCATGGCGCTCGTCAGCGCGGCGAACGTCATGGAGATCGTCCCGACCGCGATCCAGACACCGGTGCGCGCCGGCTGCGATGCCGGCGGCCGGGTCGCGGTGGGGGGGGGCGGAGGCGGCGCGGGCGCGCCCGGCGGCCCTCCCGGTGGCGGGACCACCCTGGGCGGATAGGACGCGACGCCCGTCATGGCGCCGACGCCTGCATGACGTAATCTCCCGCCGGGCCCGTGCCGCCGTACTCATCGGGGCCGCGAGAGACGACCGGCGGGTGACCGGCGAAATTGTCAAACGGCGGCGGCGACGTCGTCGACCACTCGAGCGTCGTGGCCTGCCAGGGGTTGTCCGGCGCCTTGGGCCCCACGAGCCGGCTCCGGATCAGGTTGTACAGAAAGATCAGCTGCGCGGCGCCGGTGAACAGGGCGGCGATCGTGATGAAGCGGTGCAGCGGGATCAACGGTTTCAGGTAGTCGTCGGTGAACGCGGAGTAGCGGCGGATGTTGCCGGCGAGTCCCAGGTAGTGCATCGGCATGAACACGCAGTACACGCCGATGAAGGTGAGCCAGAAGTGCCATTTCCCCAGCGTCTCGTTCATCATGCGGCCGAACATCTTCGGGGCCCAGAAGTACGTCCCGGCGAAGATGCCGAACATGGCGGCGACGCCCATGACGAAATGGAAGTGCGCCACGACGAAGTACGTGCCGTGCAGGTAGACATCGATCGAAGGCTGCGCCAGGAAGAACCCGCTGATCCCGCCACTCACGAAGACCGAGACGAAGCCGAGGCAGAACAGCGCGGGCGTCGTGAAGCGCAGCTTGGCGCCGTAGATCGTGCCGATCCAGAGCAGCGTGACGATCGTGGCCGGAATCGTGATGATGAGCGTCGGCACCGAAAACAGCGTCGCCGAGAACGGGTTCATCCCGCTCAGGAACATGTGGTGACCCCAGACCGTGTAGCTCAGAAAGGCGATCGCCACCAGACAGCCGATCATCACGCGCGGCCCGAGCAACGGCTTGCGGGCGAACACCGGGAGGATGTGGGAGATGATCCCGAACCCGGGCAGGATCGCGATGTACACCTCGGGATGGCCGAAGAACCAGAACAGGTGCTGCCACAGGAGCGGTGAGCCGCCGGCGTGCGGTTGCAGCCGATCGCTGATGACGAGGCCCGCCGGAATGAAAAAGCTCGTCCCCGCGACGCGATCGAGGATCAACAGGATGCACGCCGGCATCAACACCGCGAACGCGATGAGGCCGATGACCGACGTGATGAACCACGCCCAGGTGGAGTAGGGCATGCGGGCGAGCGACATCCCTTTGGTGCGGAGGTCGAGCGTCGTGGTGATGAAGTTCAGGGCGCCGAGCAGCTGGGCCACGCAAAACAGGGTGATGGAGACCGCCCAGAGCGTCTGACCGACCGCCTGGCCGGGCCCGGCGTCTTTCCCCACCGCGGAGAGCGGTGCGTAGGCGGTCCAGCCCGACAAGGGTGGGCCGTCGCCCACGAAGAACGCGCTGATCAAGACCAGAAACGCCACCAGCGTCACCCAGAACGACGTCATGTTGATGCGCGGGAACGCCATGTCTTCGGCGCCGACCTGGATGGGGAGGAAATAGTTCCCGAACCCGGCGAACGGCGCGGTCGTCAAGACGAAGAACACCATGATCGTGCCGTGCATCGTCATGAGCGACAGGTAGTACTCGGGCGTGATCACGCCACCCGCGGCCCCGGTGGGCGCCAACTTCCCGAGCCCCGGGATCGGCGCCTCGGGCCACGCCAGGTGCACGCGCATCAGCCACGAGAGGAGCATGCCGGTGCACACGGCCACGAGCGCCAGGTCCAGGTACTGCTTGCCGATCACTTTGTGATCGAGGCTGAAGACGTGCGTGCGAAGGAAGCCCTGTGGCGGAGCGTGCTCGGCGACGCGGGGTTGGTCTGCGGGCCTGTCCATGTCTACCGCCTTATTGTTGTGACGCTTTGTCCTTCAGCCATTGCTCGAACTGCTCCTCCGGCATCACCTCGACGTAGGCGCGCATGTTGTAATGCCCCAATCCGCAGAGCTGCGTGCAGACGATCTCGTGCTTCCCCGTCTGCGTGGCCGTGAAATGCAGCGGGATGACGAGGCCGGGGACGAAATCCTGCTGGATCCGGAGCTCGGGCACGTAGAACGCGTGATTGACGTCCTTGGCGCGCAGCATGAGCAGGATCGGCCGGTTCACCGGGATCACGAGACTGGGGACGACGATGTCGTCCCGGGCCGTGGTATCGTGGGCCGGATCGAGCCCGAAGTAGTTCTCGCTGGCTTCGTTGATCAGCTCGGGGTGGGTCGCCCCGAACTTCCCATCCGCCCCGGCGTACCGGAAGTAAAACGCGAATTGCTCGGCCTGCACATCGATCTGCAGCGCGTTCGGATCGGGCGGCGTCTGATACACCCCCGCCCACACCTTCGCGCCGACGAAGGTGAGCGCCAGGATCTCGGCCCCCACGAGAACGGCAGCCAAGACGACCATCGGCGTGACGCCGCCCGGGAACGTCTTGATCGGCCGGCCGTCCTTGCGGTCGCCGAACCGCCACACGAACAGCGCGAGCGCCAGCTGCGAGAGGACGAACAGCACGCCGGAGGAGACCATGGTCTCGGACAGCTGGTGATCGATCGCGTGCCCGTGCGCCGAGATGTCGACCGGCAGCCACCACGTGTGGGTGAGGAAGATCGCGGTCGAGACGACCGTGATGATCGCGACGACGACGGCAAAGAGCTTGCCCATGATGCCGGCCGTCAGTACGGCGTGGCTTTGAACACGAAGTTCACCGCCTTGGTCTCATTCCCCGTAATCGTCACATCCTCACTCTGGGTGCCGAACTGTTCGTGCCACGCCGTCACCGTGTACTTGCCCGGCGGCAGGCCCTGCAGGCTGAACGCCCCGTCCTCACCGCTCACCGCGTAGTGGGACGTCGCGATCACCGCGTGCCACCCGTGCATCCACGGGTGCACGTTGCACTTCACGGGGATGAGTTCCGGCTTCTCCCACTTTGTCTGAATCGGCGGCGCGCCGATCGGCTGCGACTTGTTCCACTCCGGATTCACCTTCGCCAGCGGGTGGATGTTGTGGGACGTGGAGTCGTCGTTGTAGATCTCCAGCGGCTGGTCCGGCTGCAGCACCAGCACGTGGGGGATGTATTGGCAACCCTTTTGATCGAGCCGGACGGGCTGGGTCGCCGGCGCCGAGCCTCGATCGCCGGCCGAGACGTACACCAACACCCAGCGCAGGGCGTTCCCGGGCCCCGTCACCGCGTTTTCGGTCATCACCGGGGCGCCGGCGTGGAGCCGGGCGCAGAACGGCTCTTTGGCCATGTCGATGGGCTTCATCTTCGGCGGCGTGCCGGTGTAGGTCACCTTGCCGCTGATGGTGCCTCCGGCGGGGGGGGCTGGCGGGACGCCCCGCACCCCCAGCGCCGTCATTCCCACCACCGCAACCGCAAGAACCGAGATGTGATATGCTCGCATGAGACGATCGCTTCGAAGAAGGAGGTCGAGTTCTCGACTACCGGACGCTCACTGGCCGCTCCCGGGTGGCCCGATGGGCTTGAGCTCTTGGGCGTGCGTCGCCAACCACGCGTTCCAGGTCGCGAGCTCAGGCGTGCTCAACGGCTGCAACGTCCGCAGGAAATGCACCAGGTCCCAGCCCTCGGCCGGCTTGATGTCATCCGCGAAGGACGGCATCGGCGTGCCGTCGAGCCCGGTCATGAAGATCTTGTAGAGGTCCCGGTTCGTGACCCCGCACTTGAAGCGCGAGCCGCTCGAGAAGTCATAGGGGCGGATCGGCAGGTCCTTGTTGTCGGTGAGGGTCGCGGCCGAGGGACCGTCGCCGTGGCCTTTCGCGCCGTGACACTTCCAACATTCCATCTTCTGGAACAGCTCCCGACCGTGCAGAATGCTCTCGATGGTCAGCGCAGGCTCCGGCGGGATCGCGATCGGGGTTCCGGCCGTCCTGGTTTTCCACTTGGGTGAGAAGGTCTTGATATAGGCGACGACGTCCGCGCGGTTCTGCCGCGACAAGGGAAGCCACGGGGGCATGTTCGTCGTCACGAATCCCCGGCTCATGGCATTGAGCAGGTCCTCGTCGGTCGGCAGGGTACCGGTCGGTGTCGAGCGGCACTTGAAGACGGCGAGCGTGAAATCGCGCGGCTTGGGGTCGATCCACATGGCGTTCTCGCCGGTGCCGTCCCCATCGGGTCCATGACACAGAATGCAGTAGCGACGGTACACCTTCTTGCCCGCCGCGGCGTGCCCGGTCACGCCGTCGATATGACTCTCCTGCGCCGAGCCGACCGTCGTCCCCCCGGCGGCAAGGAGGACGCCCAAGCTCGAGACGAGTGCCACACCACGTGCGTGCAGTCTCATGTTGGGTCTCCGTTCCGTCAGAAGTCGAAATCCAGTCCCGTGAACACGCTACTGGTCCACACATCCCCCGTGGGGAACGCGGCTCCGCGCGTCCGGACCGCCGACACCTCGGTGTGCCAGCTCAGGCCGGCGCGGCTGAACATGATCGGATACCAGCGCACGCCGCCCGAGTACGCGTCGACGTTGCCCAGGTCGCCCGGCGTCCCGGAAACCGCCTGCTGCGACATCCGAACCGTCTCGAAGCGCCCCGTGAAGACCAGCTGCGGGCTGACGTAGTAGTGGGCCTCGAGGAAACTGGCGTTCCAGACGGCGTTCTGAGCGCCGGCGGGTAGCGTCGCGTTCGCCGGCGTGGACGTGGCGAGGTACTTGTCGTCGGACGCATGCATGTAGAGCGGCAGCAGCTCGAAGTCGCCGAAGAAGAAGTCGCCCGCGACGCCGATCCGATAGAACGGCTTGTTGCCCGTGCCGGTGCCGGGAATCGGGACGCCGCTGTCGGTCTGGAAGTACGTCGGCCGGCGGCCGAAGTAGCCGTACGCCCCCACGCGCTCGACGCCGAGCTTCCCGGCGTCGATCGCCTGGCTCACGGTGAAATACGTGTCGTAGCCCTGGTTCGCCGGCAGGTTCACGGCGCCATCGGTGCTGCTCAGCACCGCCACGCCGTACCGCGTGTAGCTGTTCTCCGAGTGCCCCGAGAGCTCGGCGCCAAGTTGGTTGTCGCCCATCCCAAAGTCGTTCATGTCCCCACCGGGCAAGAAGTGATAGGCCTGGTAGATCCCACCCTGACCCGAGAGGAACAGAAAGCGCTTCTCCGACACCAGGTTGTCCAGCTCGAACTTCCCGGCCTTGAGATTGAGCCAGCGGTTGTGGCCCAGGTTGTCGAACCGCACGAACGCGGATTCGAAGTGGAAGGCCCCGGTGTTATCGGAGGACGGCAGCAGGACGAAGGAAATGTCCTTGTAGATCGTGCCGGCCGTCCACAGATCCATGCCCGACAGATCGAAGCCGGATTGCGTCACCGTTCCCGACACGAAGGGCGGACCCGCGACGCCGGGTACCGCATCCAATCGCTGTTTGGTGGCGCCTTCGCGATGCCAGTTCGGCGTGATGCGGAAGGTGACGGGGATGTAGGAGGGGTTCTGCCAGATGGGAGAGTCGCGGTCGTTGCCGAGCTGATATCCGCGATCGCGGAACGCCTGTCCGAACGCATTCAACTCAGGCCACGCGGTATGGCAAGCGGAACACGGCAGACCGTACTTCCGGGCGAATGCGGGAATGGCCTTCGTCTTGTGCACGGCGAGCGAGTACGCCGTGTAGGCCTTCGATCTCCCGCCGCTCAGGGCCAGCGCCACGCTCAAAGAGACGACCGTGACGGCGGCACTCACCCACCACGACGACCGCGCACCTCGCACAGCCTGCGGGAACCACCGGCTCATGGTCCCTCCCCCGGTCTCGTGCAACGATTTGTTGTCGAACAGCTACTGGGACGTTCGGTGCCTCAGATCCTCATAGAATGGCGGGAGTGTACGCGTGGCGGAGAAGTAGTCAAGACGCGGTCAACACCATGTCAGGGACCCGTGGAAGCTGTTTCCGGTTGCATCACGCCCATTCCGCATCGGATATGGAGATCGTGAACACCTGCCGGCAGCGCGGGCACTGCATCCGCGGTGCGTCCGCGACGAGCCGCGCCCGCTCGCTGCAGTTGGGGCAGACCCCGTAGCGCGAGCCCCAGTCGAGCGGGATATCGAATGCGTCACCCGGCAGGGGGACTACGGACCAGAGTAACGGCCGCACCGGGAGCACCTGGACATACTCGCGGGGCACGCCGACGGCCCGTTGGTTCACTTCGATGACGGCTTCCTGGGGGGTCACGCGGAGCAGCGGATACCACGCGCCGCGGCGCACGTGGCAGTTGTGTCTGGTCCACACCCGCGCCCATTGCTGGACGTCCGGCATAGAACCCCCCTCCCCACGGGTGGTGGAGAATCGTGCTGGGCGTTGCTTGGGCGCGTTGTCCTTAGTAGGGCCAGAGCGCCATGCTGTCAAGCTCCAGCTAGGGAGCAGGGAACGGGGAGCAGTTCAATCAGTGCTTTTGGAGAAGTCCGAAGAGGGTCGCGAGTGTCTCATCGAGCAGGTCCCTCATCGCGGCAATGGCTTCAGCAGGCAGATACTCCAGCTCAGCCGCCGTTTCGACCAGGCACTCGGTCTCGGCGGCCGAGCCGAGGGCGATTCGCAGGTGCCGCAAGAACTGCGGGCGGGTGCTGAGCGCATATCCCTCAACGATGTTCGCCTCAACGGATATGGCGGCCCGGCGTAACTGGTCGAGCAGCGCGTAGGAGCGAGGGTGTGAGCAGGCGTTCGCAGTCTTGAGCGTCAAGACGACTAGCTCGTGAGCCCGTTGCCAGGCGACGAGCGATCGATACTTACGCATGTTCTTAACCTGTGCGCCGAGCCCAGCCAGCCGGTAACCAAAGGATTGCGCGGCGGTCCACTCAAGTGCCGTTTGTCTCCCCTGCTCTCTGCTCCCGGCTCCCTGCTCTGCCCCGGGGGCAGCCGAGCATGGGTCCTTTGGGCGTCGTAGATTCCTGCGCCGGAGGCGCAATGAATTGGTTACCGGGGTTCACTGTTCCTGCGTCAGATTCGGAGATGGGCCATTTCAGGGTCGGCGTGCAGGTGGGTCACCAGAGCGGCGGACGGCTTGTGGCCGTACTAGCGCTGGTGGACACCGGTTCCACCTACACGTGGATCCCGCGGGACGTCTTGGACGGTCTGGGCGTTGCGCCCGAGGAGGAGTGGCCCTTCGTGCTCGCCGACGGACGCGAGGCCCGATACCCGGTCGCGTGGATCAAGATGAAGATAGGCGATCGAATCCAGCCCACGATTGCCATGTTCGCCGAGCCCGGCTCGGAGCCGATTTTAGGGGTGTACGCGCTCGAGGGCTTCCGGTTCGCCGCTGACCCCGTCAACCGGCGACTGGTTCGAGTACCCGCTCGGGCCTAGGCGTCGGCTCCGGCTCAGGCCGCCGACTGCCCCTTCACCTGGCGCCGGATTTCGTCCTTGATCGACTCGGGCAGGGATTCCGCGTCCCGCCCCTCGGGCATGTACACAGACACACCCTCCGGGTTCAGCACGTGGCGATGATAGTAGCCCTTCGAGGCAAGCTCGGGCGTCCTTCCGGACCAGGAGATGAGCTTGTGACCGACCATGTGCGAGGGCAACTCCTGCGGAGGGTTGCCGTCCGCCGGGAC
>DASQIB010000165.1:0-6102 GCA_035631795.1 Gemmatimonadales bacterium
GCTGCTGGCGTGGCGCCCCCTGGACCGTGTTCCACACGAACCGGGGCAAGGTGAACACGACCAGCGCGCACACGAACGTGATCGCGAACGCGAAGATTGTACGGCGCAGCACCATTAGAGAGCCTCCAGTTCGCTCTGCACGCGGGAGACCAACGCCACCTTCTCGAAGTCGGGAAGAAACGCACTCTCGCACGCATTCAACGTCACCCGCGCGAGGTCCGCTTTGGTCAGTCCCAAGACGCCCTGCGCCGTGAAATACTCGTCCGTGAGCGTGATGCCGTCCACCAGTCGCCCATCCGTGTTGAGGGTGACGACCACCCCCCGCTCCAGATACCGCTTGAACGGGTGCTCCGCGAGCGATGGCACCGTGTGGGTGTGCACGTTGGACGTGAGACACATCTCGAGCGGAATTTTCCGCTCGATCACTTCCTCCAGCAGCGCGGGGTCTTCGCCGAGCCGGGTGCCGTGCCCGATGCGGCGCGCGCCGCACTCGTGCAGCGCCTGGTGAATCGAGTCCGGGCCGTCCCCCTCCCCCGCGTGACAGGTGCACGCCATCCCCTGCTGCGCAGCGTACGCGAACGCCGCCGCATGATCCCGTGCGGGGTGGCCGAACTCCGCCCCGGCGAGATCGAACGCGACGACGCCGGCGCTGCGATAGTCCGCCGCGGCGCGCGCCAGCTCGAGCGACTCCACCGGAGGCCGCGTCCGGATGCCGCACACGATGAGCCCGACCTTGGTTCCCGTCTCCACCTCCGCGCGCTTCACGCCACGCAGCGGAGCTTCGATCGCCTGCGCCAGCGTGAGCGCCGGCCGGTGGAGCAACGGGGAGTACCGCACCTCGACGTATCGAAGCCCGTCGGCCGCCGCGTCGACGACGAACTCGTAGGCGATCCGCTCGAGCGCCGCCGCCGTCTGCATCACCGAGAGCGTGATCTCGTACTTGGTGAGGTACTCCTCGAGATTCCTGGCGTGCTTCACGGAGAGCGCCTGGGCGAGCCCCTCGGGTGTGTCCGCCGGGAGGCGGATCCCCGCGGCGCGGGCCAGCTCGAGCATGGTCGCGGGACGCAGGCAGCCGTCGAGATGCACGTGCAGCTCCGCCTTGGGCCAGCGGCGCAGCGCGTCCTTGCTGAGCCGCGGCGGACCCTGCCGCGCGCTCACCACCACGCGGAAGATGGCGCCGCCCTCCCCCACCGGATCCGCCGCGTCGACCGGGCGTCCCACGCCGTCGGTCACATACGCCGCGCCACTTCCCAGGAGCTCGGCGAGCCCGTGATCGAGTACTGCGACGGCATCGCGCACACTCGCTCCCCGCGCGACACTGACGGGCCGCTCGTTGATGAATACCTGAATCACCGGCCCCCCCCTCCTCCTTCACGGTGCCACCGCGCGTCGTCGGGGGGGGAGATCGGCTGGCGCAACACGGAGAGGTACTGGATGAGCGCGTCCAGATCGGTCATCCCCACATCGCCCGATGGCAACCCGCGCAGCATCGTGTATCCACCGCCGCCGGACCCCAGAAAATCGCTCACGGCGATGGTGTACCGCCCGTCGCCGTTCACCGCACGGCCGTCCGCCAGCCGCAGCTTCTTGATCCGGCCGCCGGCGGGCTGTCGCGGGTCGTACCACACCTCGATGCCGGCCACGTGCGCGTCGGGCCGGTCTCCTTGTACGGCGTGCTCGAGGGCCGCCCTCAGCGCCTCCCCCGACACCACGACGCGCAGCAGGCGGTTCTGAAACGGCTCGACGCGGAACAGGTCCCCGTACGTCGCCACACCGGCACCCAGGTCTGCCCGGATGCCGCCGTTGTTGACCAAGGCGACATCCGTCTTGGCAATGTTGCGTTGGGCATCGGCGATCAGACGGCCCAGGCCATACTCATCGCCGCTCCGTCGCATTTCCTTGCCGACGCGCGTGACCGGACGGCCCGTGATCGTCTCGATCGCCAGCTTATCCAGGCGGAGCGCGTCCGCCAGCGCGGGGTCGGGACTGACGCGATCGCTGAAAGGCGTCTCGACCCGTGCGCGCACTTCACGGTGCCCAGCCACGCGGACGAAGTCCACGACGGCGATCCCCGCGCCGGAGGACCGTGCCTGCACGATCGGCATCCCGTGCACGACGGTATTCACCAACGAGTGCGTGTGGCCGCTCACGATCAGGTCGACGGAGCCCGAATCGAGGCCGCGCGCGAGGTCGATGATCTCCCCGTGGCACGCAGTGGGGCCCGCGGGGAGGGTGGCCGCGCTCGAGTCGGCGTCGCAGAACGCGCCGATGTGCGCCACCACGATCACGTAATCGGCGGCGGCGCGCGCCTGCGGCAGGACGCGCTTGACCGCCGCTACCGGATCGCGAAAGGCCAGCCCACGCACGTTCGTCGGCGTGGTTGTCGCGGGGGTCTCCGGCAGGGCGAGACCGATGACCGCGATCCGCGTGCCGCCTCGTTCGATCACGGTGAACGGCACGGCCCAGTCGGGCCGTGCCAGGCCCGTGGTATCGGTGATGTTCGCCGCCAGAAACCGATAGTGCGCCTCCGCCATTCGCGCGCGCAGCGTGTCGACACTCCAGTCGAACTCGTGATTCCCGATCGCCGCCGCGTCGATGCCCAGCGCGTTGAGCGCGGCGATCGCCGGCCGGCCGTAATTGAAGTTCGACACGGGCGTGCCCTGCATTTCGTCGCCCGCGTCGAGGCGGACGCTCGTGCACCGGCAGGCGCGCGCCAGGCTGTCGAGCCAGGGCTTGAGCGCGGGCGCGCCGCCCACCTGCCGCCCGCCCGACCAGGGCCACACGCGCGGCTCCAACGCTCCGTGAAAGTCGTTGATCGCGAGGACGCGGAGCAGTGTGCTGTCGCGTCCCTGCGCGTCCGTCACGACGGCAATGCGGGCGGTGGCGGAGAGAGACTGAGTGGGGATGAGTTGTTGGACGGCGGCGACGAGCGCCAGGAGCAGATGCATAGGTGCGCACAAAATTGCCAAGGGCGAGCGCGTTACGCTACCTTCCCGTCGCTCATGAGCGAGCCGACGGCGCACCGCATCCTCGTGGTCGACGACGAGCCGGACATCACGGCGCTCGTGGCGTACCATCTCGCCAAAGCGGGGTACCGCGTCGCGACCGCCGCGAACGGCCGCGATGCGCTGCGCGCCGCGCGCGAAGAGCGCCCCGACCTCGTGGTGCTCGACCTGATGCTGCCGGGCGTGTCCGGATACGATGTGCTCACGGAGCTGCGTCGTCTCGAGGAGACACGCGACCTGGGCGTCATCGTCCTCACCGCGCGGAAGGAAGAGCCCGACCGCATCAAGGGACTCTCCCTGGGCGCCGATGACTATCTCCCCAAGCCGTTTTCGCCGCAGGAGCTCGTGCTTCGCGTCAGTGCCGTGCTCCGCCGACTGGGCGCCCCCGCCGTCGCCGCGGGTGGGCTGGTCACCGCCGGCCCCATCGTATTGGACCGCAGTGCCCACCGCGTGACCGTCGAGGGAAGCGAGATCGAGCTTACCGCCACCGAGTTCAAGCTGCTGCGGACGTTGATCGAGCGTGAAGGCCGGGTGCAGAGCCGGGCGCAGCTGCTGGAGACGGTATGGCAGGCGCACCCCGACGTGCAGACGCGGACCGTGGACATGCACGTCCAACGGCTGCGCCAGAAGCTCGGCCCGGCGGGCGATTACATCGAGACCGTGCGCGGCACCGGGTACCGCTTCCGTCACCCCGCCCAGAGCGCGCGCGGCCGCAAGCGCCCGTGAGGCTCGCCACCCGACTGTTCGTCACGACGAGCCTGCCCGTCGCCGTGGCCGTGGTCGGGTTGGTCGCGGCGGCGGACCGCTTACTCCGCCACAATCTCGAGGACGAAATCGCACGCAGCCTGGAGCACGAGGCGCGGGTGCTCGCCGCCCTCCTCCCCGCCGACTCGCTTCATTGGCCCGACCTCACCCACGAGCTTGGCGCTGGCACGGGGCATCGCGTGACCCTCATCGACGCCAAGGGACACGTCCGAGGAGACACCGAGTTCGACCGCAACGCGCTGGGTCAGCTCGAGAACCACCTGATGCGGCCGGAGGTCCAACAGGCCCTGACCACCGGTGTGGGACGGGGCGAGCGCTTGAGCGCGTCCACCAACGAGCGGCGCATGTACGTCGCGGTGCGCGGCGGGCCGCCCGGCATCGCGATCACGCGAGTGTCGACGACACTCGCCGCCGTGGACGCCCAGGTGACGGCGGTGCAGAGTGCCGTCGCCTTCGCCGGGCTGGCGGCGGTCGTCGCGGCCGGCTTCCTCGCCTGGCTCCTGTCGCGCGAGCTCGCGCGACCCCTCGTCGAGCTCGGCGACGCCGCCCGGGCGATCGCAGACGGAGGGCCGCCCGCCTTCCCGGCGTCGAACGTGCCGGAGATCGCCCAGCACATCGTCGCCCTGCGCGCGATGCACCGGCAGCTGGACCAGCGCTTCCTCGACCTCGTGCACGAGCGGGAGGAGACGGCCACGCTCATCGAAACGATGGCCGACGGCGTCGTCGCCGCCGACGCGCGGGGGGCGATCGTGATGCTGAACCGCGCGGCCCGCCGGCTGCTCGGGTTCGGCCCCGACGATCCTTTCCCTGCGCTCGCCGAGCTGTTTTACGACAAGGGGGCGCGCGAGCTGGTCGCTGCCGCGCTGGCCGGTCGGGAGACGGAGCCGCGGGAGCTCGAGCGGGACGGCCGCCTGCTGCTCGCCTCGGGCCGCGGCCTGCCGAACGGCGGCGCGTTGCTCGTGATTCGCGATGTCACGGAGCTCCGGCACCTCGAGGCCGTTCGCCGCGACTTCGTCGCCAACGTGTCGCACGAGCTCAAGACGCCCCTTACGTCCATCGCGGGGTACGCCGAGACCCTCGCCACCGAGGCGAGCGCCGGCACGCAGACCGAGCGGTTCGCGCAGATCATCCTCAACAACGCGAAGCGGATGCAGCGTCTGGTGGACGATCTGCTCGATCTCTCCCGCATCGAGTCCGGACACTGGCAACCGACGCCCGCCCGCGTCGACGTCGTGAGCCTCGCGGGCGACACCTGGGCCACGTGCGCCGATAATGCGCGCGAGCGCCGGGTCGAGTTCAGCGCCACCGCCACGGGTAGCCGGGAGCTCACGGCCGATCCGGACGCCCTGCGCGAGGTGTTCACGAACCTGTTCGACAACGCCCTGCGCCACACACCGCCCGGCGGGCGCATCGCGGTCTCCATGGACCCCGCCCCCGGGGGTGTGACGCTCGCGGTCGCGGACACGGGCTCCGGGATCGCGCCCGAGCACCTGCCGCGCATCTTCGAGCGCTTCTACCGGGCCGACCCCGGGCGCTCGCGCGAAGAAGGGGGGACGGGGCTGGGCCTCTCCATCGTGAAGCACCTGGTGGAGGCGCACGGGGGCCGCGTCGAGGCTCGCAGTACCCTCGGCCGCGGCACGACCATCCGTATCTTCTTCCCGGCAGCCGATGTAGCGGCCTAGCGGCCGTTACGCGTTCGTCACACCGCCGTAGCAGCCGCTTGACGGGCGGCGCGCATTCTCCCTGCGTGCGAATCGCCCTCGTCTCCGACACTTACACCCCGCAGGTCAACGGGGTGACCACCGTCGTTCACCGCATCGCTTCACTGCTGCAGGCGCAGGGCCACGACGTCTCACTCGTCGCGCCCCGATATCCGAACGGTTCCCCGTCGATCGATCCTCACGAGCTCCGTATTCCGTCGGCGGCGTTCCCGCTTTATCCCGACATCCGTCTTGCATTCCCACCGTTCCGCCGGGTCGGGAGGTGCTTCGACGCGTCACCGCCGGATGTCGTGCACGTGCACACGGAGGGCCCGCTCGGGCTCGCCGGACGCCGCTGGGCCCTTTCTCGTCGCGTACCGCTCGTCACCTCCTATCACACGAACTTCCCGGAATACAGCCGCCACTACGGCGTCGGCTTCCTCGAGCCGTCGGTGTGGCGCTGGCTCCGTTGGTTCCACGGCCCGGCCCGCGTGACCTTCACGCCGGGAGAGGCGATTCGCGATGAGTTGATCCGTCGTGGGCTCGGACAGACCGCCGTGTGGGGACGCGGGGTGGATCCCCATTTCTTCCACCCTGGGCGTCGCGACGGCTCGTGGCGGCGCTGGCTCGCC
>DASQIB010000166.1:0-2897 GCA_035631795.1 Gemmatimonadales bacterium
GCAGCTGGGCACCCGGTTCATCGCGACCACGGAGTGCACCGCTCACCCGGATTACAAGCGCGCGATCGTCGAGTCCGACGAGGACGATATCGTGCTCACGGAGCGCGTCACCGGAGTCCCGCTCGCGGTGATCCGAACGCCGTACGTCGAGCGCGTCGGCACCAAGGCCGGCCCCCTGGCGCGCTGGATGCTGCGGCACCGCCGGACGAAGCATCTCATGCGCACGATTTACGGGCTCCAGTCGGCGTGGCGGCTGAAGCGGAGTCACTTCGCGGGCGAGTCGTCGCGGGACTACTGGCAGGCGGGGCGGAGCGTGCGCGGGATCACGAGCATCGAGCCCGCGGGCGAGATCGTCCGGCGGTTCGCGGCGGCGGCTACCGATCCACGAGGACGCGACGCGTCACTTGCCCGCCGGCCGAATCGATGATGGCCACGGTGCGGGCCTGGCCGTCGCCCACGGCGATCGAGTCGCTCAGGAACAGCGTGTCCTGGACCCCCCCGTGCGAGATCACCACGGTCCACTTTCCCGGGGTGCTCTCGAAGTACGGCGTGATCGCGCGATAATTGAACGGCTGCTCTGTCAGAATCAGGTGTGTGCTGTCCGGCTGCGTCCGATACACATCGATGGATCCGGCGAGCGCCGCGAAATTCGCCAGGCGCAGCCGACCGTGCCCCGTGGCGGGCTGGGATCCGGTGTCCGGCACCAGCACCGGGTCGATGATGACGGTATCGACCTTGACGGAATCCAGCACGAACGCGGTGTAGTTCACGCCACCTGTCGACGTGAACACGAGCAGCACCCGGCGCGCCGTATCGAGAGGCGGGCGGGGCTCGAGCGTGTGCTCGCCCGGCGCCAGGGCTTGGCCCGGCGCGGTCTCGCCGAACGCCAGGTTGGCCTGCACCGAGCGGCCGTCCACGACGACGTTCAGGGGCGGACCGTTGAAGATCGTGTGCAGCACCCGCAGCGTGGAGAACCCGGGTGGGGGCGGGCCGGTCCCGCTGCCGCACGCACCCAGTACGGCGAGGGCCGAAAGAGAGATGAAGCAGGCCCGTCCGGTCATTGGGCTCTGTCCACCACGTACACGTTGCGCTGCGCGGTCGGCATGATCACGAGATCGAGAATGTTCACGTGCTCCGGGAGGTTCACCACGTAGGCGATCGCGTCCGCGACGTCGTCCGCCGTGAGCGGCGTGAACCCCTGGTACACCGCCTTGGCGCGCTCCGCGTCGCCGTGGAAGCGCACTTCGGAGAACTCCGTCACGACGAATCCAGGGTCGACGGCCGAGACCCGGATCGGCGTGCCGGCGACATCGAGGTTCATGCCTTCCGTCAGGGCGCGCACGCCGAATTTCGTGGCGTTATACACGTTGCCCATCGGATAGGTCATATGCCCGGCGGTGCTGCCGATGTTCACGACATGGCCCCGGCGGCGCGCCACCATGTGGGGCAGGATCGCCCGGGTCACGTTCAGCAACCCCTTCACGTTCGTATCGATCATGCGATCCCAGTCCTCGGGGTCGCCGTCCTGGATCTTGGCCATGCCGCTCGCGAGCCCGGCGTTGTTGATCAGCACGTCGGGCACGCGATCGCCACGGACGAGCGCATCGGCGGCGCGGTTGACCGCCGGGCGGTCGCGCACGTCCACCACGGCGACGGAGAGCGACACCCGATGCGCGGTGCCGAGCTCCGCGGCCACCCGCTCCAAGCGGTCGGCCCGCCGCGCCCACAGGACCAGATTGGCGCCTTCGGCGGCGAAGCGTCGCGCGCAGGCTTCCCCGATCCCCGAGCTCGCCCCGGTGACGAGAATCAGCTTTCCTTTGATCCGACTCATCTCAGCCGTCACCAGATGTGCGGCTGCACGGAATCCGGCCGGACCATCGCGTCGCCGGCGCTGCACGCGAATGCGGAGCGGAACTCCGTCATGTTCGAAAGCGGCCCGTTCACCCGCCACCGCGACGGCGAATGCGGGTCCACGTTGACCAGCAGCCGCGCGAACTCGTCGCGGTCCTTGCCCCGCCAGACTTGCGCCCATCCCAGGAAGAAGCGCTGCTCGGGAGTGAAGCCGTCGATCAACGGCGGGCGCGGCTTGCCGGCGAGCGAATGCTCGAACGCCGCGTACGCGATCCGGAGCCCGTTCAGGTCGGCGAGATTCTCGCCGAGCGTGAGCCGCCCGTTCACGCGCAACGTGTCGACCGCGACGTATCCTGCGAACTGATCCACGACGAGCTGCGCCTGGGCTTTGAAGCGGTCGCCGTCGGCCGTGGTCCACCAGTCGCGGAGGTTCCCGACCGCGTCGTACTGGCGTCCGGCATCGTCAAACCCGTGTGTCAGCTCGTGACCGATGACCGCCCCCATGCCGCCGTAGTTGATCGCGTCGTCCGCGTTGGGATTGAAGAACGGCGGCTGGAGAATCCCCGCCGGGAAGACGATCTCGTTCATGCGGGGGTTGTAGTACGCGTTCACCGTCGGCGGGGTCATCCCGAAGCGGGTACGGTCCACGGGCTTTCCGATTTCCGCCAGGCGCCGCCCGGTGTCGAACTCCGTGGCACGCTCCAGGTTCGCGACGAAGGAACCGGGCTCGACGCGGACCGCGCTATAGTCGATCCACCGATCCGGATAGCCGATCTTGTTCGTGTACCCGGCGAGCTTGATGAGGGCCTGCTGTCGCGTGCTGTCGCCCATCCACGCGAGGTGGTGGAGCCGATCCTCCATGACGGCTTCGAGATTGTGCACCATCTCGAGGGCGCGACGCTTGGCCTCCGGGGTGAACGCGCGCGCCACATACTCCTGGCCGAGGGCCTCGCCCAGGGCGTTGTCGGTCGCCTCCACGCAGCGCCGCCACCGCGGCTGCTGCTCCTTGACGCCCGTGAGCGTCTGCTGAAAGTGGAAGGCCTCGC
>DASQIB010000167.1:0-17316 GCA_035631795.1 Gemmatimonadales bacterium
CGAGATCGAGGTGGATGCCGCCCGGCCCGAGCTCCAAGGTTTCACGCTCACGGGTCAGGGTCCCGACCACACGGAGTACCAGCTCGACCTCCGGTTCGGCATGCCGCTCGATTCACGCACGCGCACGGTCCTCGGGGAGCTGCTCTCGCACTCCGACCTGATCATCTCTCGGCGCTCCGCCGGCCCGCTCGCCGTGGCCCTTCGAGGGGCGGCCCGCCGTGAGCGTGCTCACAAGCCCTGATCACGGCGCGTCACGGCGACCGGCCGCCCGCACCCCGTATCCTTTCCCTTCTCTCTCTTTAACAGGCTACTCGTGCGCCTCGGGACGCATGCGCTCGTCGCCCTCGCCGGGGTCAGCGCGTGCGCCCCACCCCCATCGCCACCGGAGCGCCTCACCCCGTCGGCCATTGCCACGCTCGAAAGCCAGGCGGCCGCGCATCCGGAGGATCGCGCGGTCACGCTCCGCCTCGCGAAGGCGTACCACGCTGCCGATCGATTCGCGGACGCGCTTCCGCTCCTCGAGCGAATGGCCCAGGCGGCGCCCGCTGACCAGGAAACGCAGGCGTACCTCGGCCTCACCTACGAAGGCCTGACGCGGTACGAGGAGGCGCGTGCCGTGTACACGCGCCTCCTCGCGTCAAAGCCGCCCCCCGGCCGCAATGTGCGGCGGCTCCTCGCAGGGCGGCTCGAGCTCTTGACCCGCAAGGAGCTGCAGCTCGCCGCGCGCCAGGCGATCGCTCGCGAATCGCTGCTCACCCGGAGCGCGCCCGATCCCAACACGATCGCCGTGATGCCGTTCCACTACGCCGGTGGCGATAGCACCTACCGGCCGCTCGAGCGCGGGCTTGCGGCCGTCGTGGTCACCGACCTGTCACGCGTGCACCTGCTCAAGCTGGTGGAGCGGGCGCGCGTGCAAATGCTGCTCGACGAGCTGCAGCTGGTGGAGAAGGGCAGTGTGGACGCGGCGACCGGTGCGCGCTCCGGGCGCCTGGTCGGGGCCGCGCAGGTAGTGCAGGGCCAGTTCACGACGGGGCCCGCCGCCCAGCTCCGCCTCGACGCAACCGTCGTGCGGGCCTCGGATGTGCAGATCGCCGCCTCGGGCTCCTCCGCCGACCGCCTGCAGGCGCTGTTCGATATCGAGAAGGCCGTCGTGTTCCAATTGCTGGACAAGTTGGGAATCACCCTCACGCCCGCGGAGCGCGTGGCCATCAGCGAGCGACCGACGCGCGACCTCCAGGCGTTCCTGCTGTACAGCAAGGGCCTCGAAGCCGAGGATCGCGGCGACTTTGTGGCCGCGGCGCAGGCGTTCCAAAAGGCCGCCGGGATCGATCCCGGATTCCGCGCGGCGAGCCAGCAGGCGGCAACGAGCCAGGACGTCCAGGCCGCGGCGAGCGCTCCCGCCACCGAGATCGCGATTCCCGCCGTGCCCCCGCAAGGCCCCGGCTCGCTAGCCGGGGTTGGCAGCGGCACGTTGTTCACGGCGATCAACAGCGCCGTGCCGTCGGGCGCCGTCGTACTGCAGGGCACCGCGGGCGGCTCTCCCAGCGGCCCGCCGCCCAGCGATCCCAATCGCATCTGCGAGGGGGCGAATTGCGCGGGGCCCGCGCTCTCGACGCTCGTCGGGACCATCATCATCATCGTCACCCGGCCGTAGAGAATGCCCCGCTCTGGATTCGCGCTCGTCGCGGCGACACTCGGAACGGTCGCCGGCGTGGCACCACTCGGCGCTCAGGGATCCGACGCGCTGTATGCTCGCTTCAACGCGCTCACCGGTTGGGAAGTGCGGGGATACACGTTCGACCCGTGGACTGGCGCGAATGCCGCGGATCAGCCGAGGTCCGTCTCCCAATGGAGCCTGCCGTTGGTCGTCGCCGCGCCGCTGGGCCGCCGGCTGTCGGTGGATCTGACCACGCGCTACGCCAGCGCCAAGGTCGAGAGCTTCTCTGGTGCTCGGGCCACGCTCAGCGGCTTCACCGACACGCAGGTGCGGTTCCTCTACACCATGAATCGGGACCGACTGGTGGGCTCGCTCTCTTTCAACCTGCCAACGGGCCAAGCCACAGTTGATTCGAATGAATTCCGGGTGGCTGGCGCCATCGGCGGGAACTACCTGTCGTTCCCGGTGCCGAATTTCGGTACGGCCTTCGGCGTGACGGGCGGAGTGGCGTACGCCCAACATGTCGGGACGTGGAACGTCGGTCTCTCGAGCAGCCTGCGCTATCTGTCCACGTACAAGCCCTTCGTGAACAATCCTCTCTCGTACAACCCCGGCGTCGAGGGGCGCTTCCGAATCGGGGCAGATCGGCTGTTCGGGCAAGCCTCCCGTCTCCTGCTCGGCTTGACCGTGAGCACTTTCTCGACCGACACGTATTCGGGCTCGACCACGGCTGCCTTCGGTCCTTATGGCCCTGGCACGCGCTTTATCACCGAGCTGGTCTTCATGCGTGTCGTGGGCCGCGCCACCGTCGGCGCCTCTGCGTGGGATTACTACCGGGTGGCGGGCGACAGCGCGGGCACGCCGAGCCCGCAAACGAAGGAGAACGTGTTCAACAGCGAGCTGCGCGTGACGTACCCGGTGTCGCCCCGCCTACAGATCGAGCCCTTGCTCGCGTTTCGACAGTGGAGCCCCGCGGATTATCGCGGGGGGCGCCTCACGTCAGGTGGTCTGCTGGTGCGCGGAACCCTCAGCGACCGCCTGTCGGCGACGGTGCAAGCGCGGTACGACGGCGGGTGGATCTACGCGCAGAGCAACGCCTCCGCCGTTTCGACCGACCTGCGGGGGTACGGGGCGTCGGTCTTCCTGCGCTATGAGCGGTAAATGGGGAGTAGAATGGTCGGAATCCTTGACGCTTGGGAAGGCCGAGTGTAGCTTGGCGCGACCTTCAGCGCCGGAGCACCGCGTTCGATGCCCCCCCCAGCTGAGCTCGGCGGGTCACAGATCTCCTCGCTGCTCGAGGCCCTTCCCGGAATCGCGAGTGTGTTACGGAGTCCGGTCGCGGATGCGCTCGTCAAGGCCATTCGCGGCGCGGCCGGGATAGGTGATTTCTCGCTCGAGGATGCCGAAGAGCTGGTGCGGTACGCCGTCCGTCGGGGCCTGATCGGGCCGGAAGAGGGCGATCGGGTTCTGGCGGATGTGCAGGAGGCGCTGAAGACGAAGCGCAAAGCGGCGCGCGGCGTCAAGAGCAAGCCACCTCCGAAGAAGTCAGGGAAGAAGAAGTCTCGCCGCTAGTCGGAGGGGGTCTCGTGCGTCGCACGTTGCGAATCGGAGCCGGCCTTGGGCTGGCTCTTGTCGTCATAACGTGCACGGAGCGCGGCCTCACCGGGCCGCACCATCCGGGGAGCGCGGCGTTCGATTTCAGCGCGTGGGCCCCCGCCGCCACCGTCCCCGGCGCGGCCCCCGTCCCCATCGACAGCCTCGAGATCGTCCTGCAGCGGGCGAGCGACGGCTCGGTCGCGCTCGATAAACGCTACGGCTTCAACCCCGACACGCTGAAGGGCGACTCGCTGGTCGTGAACGTGGACCTCTCGCAGTCCCCGGAGACGTTCACGATCACCATCCGCATGTACGGCGGCGGGATCGACTGGTATCACTTCACCGGCTCCGTGGACGTCACCGCCGGAACGATCGCGCGACCCTCCATCGCCGGCCAATACGTCGGCACGGGCGCGAACGCCACCCGCGTCGTCATCCGTCCGGCTGACACCACCGCCGTCGGCGGCACGGTCGTTCCGCTCCGGGCCCTGGCGTTCGACGCCGTTGGTGACTCGATCCCGGACGTCCCGATCGGGTACCGGCTGAGTGACTCGACGCGCGGGAGCGTGACGTATCCGACTCCGTACACCGCGTCCCTGACCGCGGCCCGCTCGCTCCGCGACAGCGTGTGGGTCGTGGCCGAGACGCCCACGCACCTCAAAGACTCGACCCGCGTGCATCTGATCCCGCAGCCGGCCCAGCTGATCAAAGTGGCGGGGGATAACCAGACGGGGGTGATCGGAGGCGTGCTCGGCGCGCCACTCGTCGTACGGGTGCTGGACGCGCTGGGAGGCGGGTTCAAGGGCGACTCGGTGCGCTGGTCCGTGAGCGCCGGGAGCGCGACGCTGTCTGCGGTCGCTGGTGTAACGGACGACACTGGGTACGCGGTTGTCCACGTGACGCCCACCGCACTCGGCTCCGTGAGCGTGCAGGCGACCGCCAAGGCCATCAGCGGACCTATCACGGGGTCGCCGGTGAGTTTCCTTGCGATGGCCGGCTCCGGGGCGGTGAAGCGCGTCGCGATCACGCCCAAAGTCGACACGCTGGCGCTCGGCGCCACTGTGCCCTTCACGGCGACGCTGTACGACTCGCTCGGTAACGTCGTCACGGCCGCGGTGCTCTGGTCGTCCACGGCGCCGGGCGTTGCGACCGTGGACCCCGCGGGTCTCGTCACCACGCTCAACGGCGACTCCACCCGGATCATCGCGTCCTCGAACGGCGTGGCCGACACGGCCCGGCTCTACGTCCGCGTGCTCCGGAGCCTGGGCTTGAGCCCGGCGGATACCGTGATCACCGCCGTGGGCGATTCCGTACGCCTCAAGACGAGCCCGGTCGATAACTTCGGCGCGCCCGTGACCACCGGGCTCAAGATCACGTTCGCCACGGCGTCGCCCAGCGTGGTCCAGGTCGATACCGCCGGCAAGGCGAGGGTCATCGGGCCGGGGAACGGCGTGGTGCTGGCGAAGGACTCCGTGGCTCCGGGCATCATCGTCCAGGGCTCGGCCACCCTGCGCGTGAACCAGGTGACGTTCGGGCTCCTCAACAACCCGAAAGACAGCGTCATCGTGGGCGTGAGCGGCCAGACCCAGATCCTGGCGACGGCCGTCGACTCGAACGGCTACGTGATCCCCGGCAAGTCGTTCTCCTGGGTGACACGGCCGTTGGGCGTAACCGGCGGGCCCATCGCTAACGTGACGAGCACCGGTCTCGTGACAGGGGTGGCGCTCGGCGCGACGTATGCGGTCGACACGCTCGTCGAAGGACCCAGGATCTTCAGGGACTCGACCAAGGTCGTGGTCACCGCCGCCCCGCCCAAGCTGCTGCAATGGGCCTTCGACTCGACGGCCGTGGGGAACGGCGGAAACGTGTCGATCGGCCTCGCCGTCACGGCGCCACCCACATCGCCCCTGACGATCAGCATCAGCTCGACCGACACGACGATCGCCAAGGCGAATCCGAACACGGTGACGATCGGCACCGGTTTTTCCGCGACGTCGGTGACGATCTACGGTCTCAAAGCGGGGCGGGCCGTGCTCACCGCGACCGACGCCTCCGGGCTCGGCTACTCGTCGAAACAAATGGTGGTCGGCGTCGTGTCGACGATCACGTTCCGGGAGATCGCGAACCCGTGCTGCCAGCAGCAGTACTTCTACCTGAACCAGAACGAGACGCACAAGGCGCAGGTCTGGCTGTCCGACCCCGCGCCGGCCGGGGGTCTGGGGATCACGTTCGTCTACGGTCGCGGGCTGAGCGCGGTCACGCCGTCACCGGCAGTGATTCCCGCGGGCCAGCTCTCGGCGGACATCACGTTCCAGGGGCTCGCCCCGGGGCAGGGCGTGCCGGACAGCGTGGTGCCGACCTCCGGTGGCTACATCGGGAAGTTCTCGTACGTGTACGTCGCGCCCGACAGCCTGCGGTTGAACCTGCCCTACCCCTACAACGGCATCCTGGGCGTGGGTCAGGTCCTGCAGCCGAGCGTCTCGTTCACGTACCAGATGGACCACCCGTTGTTCGTGTCGGCGACGCTCTCCTCGGCGAACGGCGTGACGCAGCCGCTGGACACGGTGCGGACCGGGACCACGTCGCAGACCGTGACCGTGACCGCCAAGGCAGCTGGGCCGGATACCCTGACTCTGTCCGCGCCCGGCTGGGTGCCGGTCAGCACGCCCTTGATCTTGACGACTCCACACCTGGGGGTCAGCGGCTCCACGTCGATGGTCGCCGGCGACCCGAACCACGGGTACTGGTCCGCATCGCCACAGGATTCGCTGCGCTCCGGCCACCCCGTGGCGGATACCCTTCGGGCCACGCTCACATCCCGCGACACGACGATCGTCGCGGTCGATTCTCCGACGGTGAAGGTGCTGCCCGGCAACTCGGCGGTCACCACCTATAGCTCGCTTCGGGCTCAGCCGAGCGCAGGCGGCAAGTCGGTGTGGCTCGTCTCGAGCGCGCCGGGCTACACCCCGGATTCATTCCTGGTGAACGTCACGTCGCCGGCGCTGACGATCGCGCTGAGCTATCCGTATGACGGCCGGGTAGCGGTGGGCACGTTCTTCCAGAATGCCGGCTACGTAAGCATCCCCTACGTGCGGCCCGACACCTTCTGGGTCGTGTTCCAGCATACCAGGAAGAACGTCGTGGCGGGCCCCGACTCCGTGGCGATTCCGAAGGGTTCGACCATCGGCTACTTCAATACGCGCGGCGACACGCTCAGCGGCACCGACACGATGATCGTGGCCCGTGCGACCGGATACACGCTGCCGCCCGCGGTCGCGTTCCATGTGGATTCGATTCACGTGCGGCCGTACAACTACCCGAACCAACTGTTCACGATCTCGGCGCCCCAGCAAGTGAGCGCCTCGGCGAATGACGCGGTGAACCAGCAGTCCCGACCTCTGGTCGCGCCGATACGGGTGACCCTGACGGTGTCAGACACGGCGCTGCGGCTCGATTCCGCTGCCGTGACGATCCCGGCGGGCGGGTACGTGAGCAACTACGACACGCTGCGCGTGCACAGCGTGGACTCGACGGGGGCCTATCTTCTGACGAGCGCCGCGGGGTCGACTCCCGACTCCGCGGGTCCGATCAAGGTGCTGGCCACGCCGTTGACCGTGGCCTTCGGGTACCCCTACGTCGGCTCAGTGGGACGCGGCCTCGAGCTCCAGAGCAATTACATCTCCATCCCCGCCGCCGCGCCGAACACGGTGACGGTCGCGCTGCTGCGCTTCAACCCGACGAAAGATTCGTTGACCCCAGCGAGCGTGGTCATTCCAAAGGGGTCGAGCACGAGTCAGCCTTTCAGCATCGTGGGCCTCGACTCGACGGGCACCGACTCGATGACGGCAACCGCCCTCGGCTTCACGACCGCGCGCGCCACCATTACGCCGGCCCCGGTCCATATCGCGTTGCAAGGGGTGAACCCGAGTCACCTGACGACGGAGCCGCCGCTCACCGTCGCGGTATCCACGGTGAACCGGTCCACGGGCTACGTACAACCCGTCGCGACGCCGGACACCGTCTACGTCCAGTCCAGCGACAGCACGGTGATGCGGATCGATTCTGCGGCGACCCTTGGACGGGGCGACTCGGGGTGGTCGGTCGTCGCGGCCGGACAGTCCTCCGGGAGTTTCCGGGTCCGGTTCGTGGGCAGCGGCACGGCGCGCATTCGGATTTCGGCGCGCGGGTTCTCACCCGATTCGTCGGCATTGATTTCGGTGACGGGTCCGTCGCTCAACTTCGGGTACACGACCGTGACCGCCGGCGTGGGCCAGGTGTTCCAGAGCGAGTATGTCCAGGTCAACAACGCGATCACGGGCAATCCGCTGGTCGTGCACCTGCAGAAGAGCGACAGCCAGGCGACGCCCGGGATATTCGGCCTGGCGAGCGACAGCGTCATCATACCCGTGGGCTCGACAGTCAGCCCGTCGTTCTCGGTTACTGGGCAAGCGCTCGGTTCCGCCCAGCTGATCGGGCGCGCGAGCGGGTACAATCAGGCCACGGCCAGCGTGTCCGTGGGCATGCCGCGCCTCGCGACCAGCAACACGCTGAGCCTGTTCGCCGGCGCGCCGCCGACCCCCGTGCCGGTGTACGCGGAGGACCAGACCGGGGCGACGCGCGTGCTGGCGGCGACCCTGAACGTGAGCGACAGCTCGACCGCTCCGTTGGTGGCAGCGGCGGACTCGTCCGCGTTCCCCATCGCCGCGCTGTCGTACTACTCGATCGTGGGCGTGAAGGGGTTCACCAAAGGTTCGGCGGCCGTCGTGTTCTACGCGCCTGGGTATCGGTCGGATACGCTCACCGTCAGCGTAGATACCGCGCCGCTGGTCGTGAGCGCCCCGCCGACCGGTCTGGGGGTGAACCAGACCGCTCAAATGACGGTGGCGATCCCGTTCGCGACGCCGTCGGCCGTGACAGTGACGCTCGGGTCCTCGAACCCGGCCGTCCTGACCGTTCCGAATGCCGTCACGATCCCGGCGAACAACTCGGTCGCGACGTTCAACGTGACGGGTGTGGGCCAAGGCTCGGCGAGCGTGACCGCGACCGCCACCGGCTTCTATGCGGCGGTGCCGATCCCCGTCGCGGTCGGCCAGGCCAAGCTCGCGGTCTCGTTCTCGACCGCGGTGAACGTGGGGCAGAAGAACACGCTCACGGTCTACGCCGAAGACGCGAACGGCAATGTGCGGGCCGTGACGCAACCGGTGACCATCACCCTCGCGTCGAGCGTGCCAGGCCAAACGGTCTTCGATTCCGCGACGATCACCATTCCAGTGGGTGGGTCGTCGGTCTCGACGGGCGTGACGTTCGACAGCGCGGGGACTTACGGGATAGTCGCCAACGCGTCGGGGTACTCACCGGCGAACGTTGCGACCACGGCGAGCGGCGTGCTGGTCACCATGGTGACCGGGAACCAGTTCAGCGCTCCGAGCGTGACCATCTCGGCGGGTCAGTATGTGACATGGAAGAACGCCGATGCGATCGTCCATACGACGACATCCGATGCGCCGCAGTGGGATAGTGGGGACGTACTGCCGGGTGCGTCGTACTCGGTCTATTTCCCGACGTCCGGGACCTATACGTACCACTGTACGTATCACGGCGCTTTGGGCATGACCGGCACGGTCACGGTCCAGTGACGCGCAGCTAGACCCGAAACCCTCGCACCAGTCCGCGCAGCTTCTCGGCCGCCTGGAGTAGGCTCCCGGCGGCCGCGGCCATTTCTTCGGTCGACGCGCCCTGTTGCTCGGCGGCCGCCGTCACCTGCTCCGCGCCCGCGGCGTGGCTGGTCGAGCGCGTGGCAACCTGCTCCGCCTGCGCCTGCAGCTGTCCAGTGGTCTCGCGGTTGGCCTGGGCGGACATCCGGACCCGCGACGCCGCCTGCTCCACGAGCTCGACGGCCGACGCGATCTCCGCGAGCCCCCGGGCGGCGCCTTCGGCCACCGTTTCGATCCCTCGGACCTTGGCCTGACCGGCCGCCATCGTGGCCGTGACGTCTTCCATCTGCTCGCGGATCGAGCTCGTGGTACGGGTGACCTCTTCGGCGGCGCGTGCGGACTCGTCCGCCAGCTGGCGGACCTCCTCCGCCACGACGGCAAAGCCACGCCCATGCTCGCCGGCCCGCGCTGCCTCGATCGCTGCGTTCAAGGCGAGCAGGTTGGTCTGCGATGAGATGCGTTTGATCAAGTCCACGAAGTCGTCGATGGACGTGCCCAGGTCGCTCAGCTGCGCGATCTGCTTCGAGGTGGTCTGTACGACCTCGCGCACGTCGAGCAGCACCGTGCCGGCCGCGGCCACGTCGCCGCGGTGGCGGTCCGCCACGGCGCGGATCTCCTCCCCCAGCTGCGCCGCGCGCTCCGCGGCATCGGCCATATCGCCCGTGGCCGCGCGGAGCTTCTCGAGCCCACCGCCCATGGCCTTGACCGCCGCGCGCTGATGGTCCGCGCCCCCAGAGATGTCCACCATAGCCGTCGAGACCTCGCTCGCGGACGCGGCGAGCTCTTCGCCCACGGCGGACAAGTCCCCGGCTGCGCCCGCGATGCGGTCTGCCTCCCCGATCACCTCGGTCACGATCTGCCGTAACCGGTCACCCATGCGCTGCATCGCGTCGGCGAGCACGCGAAACTCGCGTGGCATGTCCCCGGTGGTGACCGGACGCAAGTCCCCCGCACCGAATCGCTCCGCGGCGGTCACCAGCCTTCCGAGCGGCCCCTGCACCGATTGGAGCGTGTAGCGCGAGAGGAGGAAGCCCACGATCACCAGCGCGCCGACGCCGATCCACAGCTTCCGCTCTCGCTCGGCGGCGTCCGCGGTCAGTCGTTCGGCTGCTTTGGTGGCTTTTTGCGCCTGGCGGCGCGACAGGTCCCGGACGAGCCTGGTGAGCTCCGCCGTTTGCGGTCGCACCGCTGCCGCTCGGGCCACGGCTTCCTGGTCGCGGCCCAGATCCTTGAGCGCATGAGCGATGGAGTACTCGGTCTGGATCGTCGCGTGGAGCTGTCTCACACGGTTGACCGTGAGCCGGTCTTCGACGGCCAGGCCGGGGAAGGCTTCCAGGCGGCGCTGGTACTCGAACGCCTCCTCGGCGCTCGCCTGGAAATCGCGCCGGGCCTCGTCGCCGGGAGACGCGAGGTACTGCTCGGCCGACCGCATCTCCTCGAGCACGGTCGTGACGAGTCCGCTTCCCACCTCCGCCGACGTCCGGAGCGCCTCGAGCTCGTCCTCCACGGCGTAGCGCATCCGCCGCAGCGTGGTCGCCCCCGCGATCGCCGTGACGAGGAGCCCGACCATCAAGAGGCCTAAGCCGAGCAGGATGCGCGTGCGGATCGTATCGAGAGGATTTCGCATCATTGCTCGGCCTGCGTCACGAGCTGCCCATCCCGGACGATCCCGATCGCCACCGTCTTGCCCGGCACATCCCCATTGGCATCGAACGCGATCGTCCCGGTGACGCCTTCGAACGGCGGCCTGCCGTGGCCGACGCGGGCCAGGTAGGAGCGGATCGCCCCACGGTCGCCGCCGACGTCGTCGATGGCTCGCGCGAGGAGCAGGATGGTGTCGTAGGCCCCGGCGCCCCGGTGATCGGGGCGCTGGCCCGCGAACGCGCGGGCGTACTCCGTCACGAACGCGGCGTTGCGGTCATCGCGACGGTCCGGCAGATAGGCGGACGAGACGCGCACACCTTCGGCCAGCGGTCCATCCGCCTCGATCCCGGTGAGCGCGTCTCCTCCGATCACGGGCCAGCGGAGCCCGAGCAATCGCATTTCCCGCAGCGCGAGCTCCGCGCCCGGGCGCTCTCCCGCCACTACCAGGACGTCCACGCCCTCCCGGCGCATCCGCGACAGATACGGCTCGAGCGACGGCGTGGCCGGCACGTATGGATCCGCCTCGACCACGGTACCGCCCAGGCTCGTGAACTCCGCCGCGAACGTACCGCGGATCCCCCGCCCGTATTCGTTGTTGAGGTAGATGATGCCGGCGCGCCGGGCCTGGAGCGCCTGCCAGGCGAAGTGCGCGAGACGCGGGCCGTGCTGCAAGTCGCTCGGGCACACCCGGAATACATAGGGACTCATTCCGGAGAGCGCAGGGCTCGATGCAGCGGGAGAGATCATCGCGACCGGCGTCGCGCCTCCGCCGTACACCCGGGCGGCGGCGATCGAGGCGGTCGAGGTGAGGTGTCCCACGACGGCAACGACGCTCTGGTCGGCGTAGAGTTTCTCTGCCACGCGGACCGCGGTGTCCTCGTTGCCGGAATCGTCGGCGATCCGCAGCTCGAGCGGCCGCCCGCGCACGCCACCCTTGGCGTTGATTTGGTTCACGGCGAGCTGCGCTGCCCGGAGCATCGACGTGCCCCGTGCCTGTGAGAACGGACCGGCGAGGCCGATCGCAATGGGGCCGCTGGGATGCGAGCACGCCGCCAGCGTGAGGGCGGCGAGCACGAGATTCGATGTTCGCAGAAGGTTCTCTCCGAGCCAGCGCGGGGCAAGGTTAAGCAGGGTGCTTTGGAAGCGCAACATTTCCGCACTGGGCCCACATGATTCCCACGGGGTTTTCCAGATGGATGTGGACAAGTCCGATTTGCCGCGGCGCCGCCGGCGAGTAGCTTGGTGCAGATGGAAGCGTCGCGCGCACTGTACCGGTTGGCGGGTGCCCTGGAGCAGCTGCTCGCGGCTCCCGATGCGGCGCTCTTCGAGAAAACCTGGGAGGCCGCATCCCTCGACCTGCTCGCGTGGGAAGCGCTCGGCTTGGCCCGACGCGCGGACGCCGGGGCGGTCGAGCCGGCGCTCCATCAGGTCGACCGTCGCCTGCTCGCGGTCCTCGAGCGCTGCCGAGCATTTCCCGATCTCCATCTCGTGACCTTCCGGGTTCCGGAGCTCGAGCGCTGGCAACACGCGGCGGCCGCCGCGCTCGTGGGTGCGCGCTGGGGTATCGCCGGTCTCCGCACCGTCATCGCCGACACAGCAGCACCGTTTGGACGCCGCTACTTCGCCTTCCTGGCCCTGGCCGAACGCCACCCCGACGGTGCCTGGCCGTTGTTCGAGCGGTACCTCGTGACGCCCGGAGCGCACCACGCGTTCGTCGCGGCCGCTGTTGAGGCCGCGCGCTACTACCCCGGTCACTCAGACGTGCTGGTGCGCCTCTTCCACCGGATTCGCCGCGATCAGCTGCTACGCCGGTTCCTCGCGCCGAAGATCCTCGAGTCCCTCTACGTGCTGGGAGAAGAGGCCAGCCTCTCGCTCTTCGAGGAGCTCCTGGTCACGGGCCACACGGATCCCGATGTGGATCGCTGCGAGGTCACCCGCGCCCTGGTCGCCGTGCGCCGGCTCACGGGTCGCGTCGCTCCGAGCTCCAAGTTCACCGAGGGCGACTCGGCAGGTGTACGGCGTACCCTCGATGAGGCCGAGCGCCACTTCCAGACCACTCGCCATCGCATTGTTCCCGTCGTCGTGATCTGAGGGCGGCAAGGTGCCGCAGTGGAATAGCGTGCCGGCCCGTGCCGCCCTTGCGCCGTTATCGTTGTGCAACGAACTCCCACAGTTTGCGTCGGTACGTGGGACCGCCGACATCGTACGTGTCGTTGTGGCCCGCTCCGTGGATGAGGACCACCTCTGCCGGCTGAGGCGCCGCCGCCGCCACTGCAAGGCCCATCGCGGTGGGCACGAGTCGGTCCGCATCGCCGTGGAACACGAGGATCGGACAGTGGATGCGTTTGACGTTCGCGAGGTTGTCGAGGCGGAGCGTCAGCGTGAAGCGCGGCAGCAGCGCGTACAGATGCCGGGCCATGCCGCGGGCATTGGTGAACGGCGACTCCAGGATGAGTCCCGCCACCGAGTGCTGTGTCGCGGTGTAGGTCGCGGCGACGCTGCCCAACGAGCGGCCGTACACGTAGATGCGGTGCGGGTCGATGTCCGGCCGCGCCGCGAGCAGGGCGTAGGCAGCGTCTGCGGCCGCGTACAGACCGGCTTCCGTCGCCTTGCCCCCGCTTCCCCCGTAGCCGGGATAGTCCACGACCAGGACGGCCATCCCAGGGGGCTGGAACTCTCGAACGATCGGCCAGATAGCGGCGACGTTTTCACCGTTGCCGTAGAACCAAAGAAGGGCAGGAGAGGCCTCCCCTAACCTCCCCCGTCCTCCCCTAGCCTCCCCGACCCCCGCCAGTTTCGGCGCCAGATACCACCCCACTAGCCGCGTTCCATCTGCCGACACCAGCTCAACCACTTGTCCGTTCGTGACCCCGACGCGTTGGGGATCCGGCACGGGAGCTCGCGGCGCGGGGAAGGCAAGCCGCTCCTGGAACTTCCAGGCGAGGAGCGCGAGTATCGCGTAGGAAAGCCCGAGGCCGACGGCGATCCGGAGTGCCAGCATTTGAGCAAAATAACTTGCACCGCCGGTCTCGAATACAAATCTTTGGTCCCGTGACAACCCTGCTCACGTGTCCTTCGTGCCGGAGCGAGATACCGCGCGGCGCGGCGTTCTGCCCTGCGTGCGGCACGGCCTCGCCCACGGTCATCACCGACGAGCGCGTCGTGTCCTCACCCCCTGATCCCCTCTGCGTTCCGGAGAGGGGGGACGTGGCGAGTTCACCCTCGCTCGAAGGGAGAGGGGGACAGGGGGTGAGGCCAACGATCGAGCGCCTCGCCCGGGCCCTGCGCTCGAAGTACGAGGTCAGGCGTCTCATCGGGCGCGGAGGCTTTGCCGAGGTGTACGAGCTGTGGGACAAGGACCTGGATCGGCGCCTGGCCTGCAAGGTCCTCCATCCCGAGATCGCCTGGACGCCAGGCATGCTGGCCCGGTTCCGCCAGGAGGCGAAGGCCCTCGCGCGCCTGCAGCATCCGGCCATCATGCCGATCCACTTCACCGGCGACGGCGAGGGCCTCGTGTTCTATGTCATGCCCTTCGTGGAGGGGGAGTCGCTGGCGGACGCGCTCCGTCGCCGTGGGCACTTCTCAGTGGACGAGGCGCTCAAGATCGCCGAACCCGTGCTGCAGGCGCTCGGGCATGCCCATTCGCAAGGCCTCGTGCACCGGGACATCAAGCCGGACAACGTCATGCTCGATGCCAAGACGGGTCGCGCGCTGCTCGTCGACTTCGGGATCGCCAAGCTGCTCGATCCAGGCGCCGCGACAGCGGGGGGGGGCGCGAAGACGGCGACCGGTTTCACGGTGGGCACGGTGCAGTACATGAGTCCCGAGCAGGCGCTCGGACAGGCGAACATCGACGGGCGGAGCGACTTGTACGCCTTCGGCGCGATGCTGTACCAGATGGTCACCGGCACGCCGCCCTATAACGGGGACTCGAGCGCCGAGATCGTGGGGAAACACCTCGCGGACCCGGTGCCGGTGGCGAGCGACGTCGACGCCAAGATTCCTCGCTGGCTCTCGACCGTGATCGTCCGCTGTCTCGCGAAGAAGCCCGAGGACCGTTTCCAGGGCGCCGCCGACGTGTTGGCGGCGATCGACGCGGGTCGTGCTTCGGGGTCGACGCGTTTGGTCGGCGCCCAGACGCTGGAACGACAGGTCCGGCGATCGGGGGAAATGCGCCGCTACTCGGGTGCTTTGGG
The DNA here is from genome assembly GCA_035631795.1 of Gemmatimonadales bacterium. Taxonomy (GTDB): domain Bacteria; phylum Gemmatimonadota; class Gemmatimonadetes; order Gemmatimonadales; family GWC2-71-9; genus AG41. Next base: position 14,808 of record DASQIB010000167.1, read on the forward strand.
ATGGTGGGTTGCAGGCGCTGTCACGGTGCTGCTCGTCGGAGGGTGGGCGGCCCGTCGGGCGGGATATGTGGGATCGAGCGTCGCCTTTCTGCACAACGCGCTCGTCGAGCCGGTCGAGGTCCTGCGCGGTGGCGCGCCGGTGGACACGGTCGCGCCAGAAGGGACGGTGCGCCTCTGGGTTGCGCGGGCCGGGCAGGGCGAGTGGAGCTGGCGCTTGATCCGTCCTGGCAATCCGCCCATCGGTGAGCTGCTCGAAGGGCCGGTCTTGGAATTCCGTCGGGTGCGGGGCCGGCGGGTCGCCACGATCACCGCCGAGGCAGGCGGCCAGCGCTACTTCGCGCCGCTCGTGACCAACAGCAGTACTTCCGACATCACGCTCGAGGTCAATCCGGGCACTGCGGCGACCGTACGGTGCAATTGCCTCGTGCCCAAGGGCGCCCCGCGGACGCACGTCGGTTACTACCGCCTGTATCAAAATTCTCTGATCGCCGCGTACAACAGCGCGCATCCGTACGTCGGACCCCACGTCGACCGACAGGGATTCGCCAGCCGCGTCAATCCGCGGAGCGGTGCGGTCGAGCTGACGTTTTGACCCCCCTTCCCATGCCGCCGTGGATCCGCACCTCGTAGTCCGGGCGCGCGGGGCGCTGCTCGGCCTGGTCGTGGGCAACCAGCTTGGGGTCCCCACGGAGGGAAAGGATGCCCAGGCCATCCGCGAGGCGTTCCCGCAGGGTGTCCGCGACCTCGCGCCGCCTCCGCAAGGGTCGCCGTTCGACGACGACGCCGCGATGGCGCTGCTCCTCGCCGACTCCCTTGCGGAAAAGCGGGGTTTCGACGCCGAGGACGTGGCACAACGGTGGGTGAAATGGATGAACACCGATGGTCGCGGCATCGGCTTCACCACGCAGCGGGCGCTGCGTCTCATCGAGGGCGGAACAAGACCGTTCGAGGCGGGCCGGTTGGCCATGGGCCCGCGGTCGGCCTCCAACGGCGCCGTGATGCGCTGTCTACCCGTCGCCCTCCGCTATCACGACAACCTGGACAAGCTGGTGCGGGTCTCGACGCAGCAGGCGGCAATCACCCACGCTGACGAGCGGTGCACCTGGGGCGCGGCGGCGGTGAATCTCGCCACCCGCGAGCTGCTCCACGGAAATCCGTATTTCCTCGAGGAAGTGCTCCACCGCCTGCAGGGAGGGGGCGCCGCGCCGCGAGCCCTGATCGAAGCGATCGGGCGCGTGGCGTGGGAACAGGAGAGCGATCTTCCGTTGGGGGTTGCGGCGGAGGGCGGCTACGTCGTGCACTGCGTGGAGATCGCCTTCTGGTGCGCCGTCCACCGGCCGTCCCTGGAGGAGGCGTTGGTTTTCCTGGCCGAGGCCGGGGGCGACACGGATACGAACGCGGCTGTCGCCGGCGCGCTCCTGGGCGCGCGGGACGGTGAAGCGGCTATCCCGCCGCGCTGGCTCGATCAACTCGGGGCCGCGAGGAGCGTTGCAGGGCTGGCGGAGAAACTGGTAAGCGCTACGCCGTGAGCGGTCGGCGGACCCGCGTACCGCTCACTGCTTACCCCTCGCCGGCTTGACGTACCGACTGATACGGTCCATCACGTCCCGGTCCATCAGTGTGATGGAGACCCATCGGGCCGGCCCCCGTCCCCGCCAGCTCAGGCGTACGGCGCGGCGCCCGTAGGGCCACTCCCACCCGCTCTTTCCAATCGGGCGCGGCTTACCGAAGAGCCGGGTCATCTCTTTTTTCGTCCGCTCGACGAGAGGAATGCCGCGCTTGTCGCCGAATCCCGCTGAATCGTAGAACGCCACGACGTCGGCGTCGCCATCGATGAAGTGCGCGCTGAGGTAGAATCGGGCGGCGTCCTTGGGGTCCTTGATCACCACGCCGCATTCCATTATCTGCGCCGTCCGCGGCGACGTCTGGCATCGCAGCACGTCCGAATCCGCGAGTACGCGCGCGCGCTCGACGAACGCCCGATAGCTGATGCCCGGCATGAACCCGCGATACATCGGCTGGGGGGGCCGGGGGGTGTGGGCGGTCTGCGGGGACTGCGGGGACGGGGGTGACTGTGCTCTTGCACCGGCCGAGATGACCGCGAGCGCAACGCAGGCGGGGGCGATGAAGCGCATGGACCAATATACGATGCCCGAAACACGAGCGGGCCCGGGGAGCACCCGAGCCCGATGGTGTGACGACGGCTACCGCTCAGACCTTGCGGACGTTCTGCGCCTGCAAGCCCTTCGGACCCTGGGCGACCTCGAACTCCACCGTATCGCCCTCGGCGAGGCTGCGGAAGCCCTCAGCCTGGATCGCCGTGAAGTGGACGAACACGTCTGGACCAGACTCCTGCGCGATAAAGCCGAAGCCCTTCGCGTCGTTGAACCACTTCACCTTACCCTTTGCCATACCGTTTGGACCTCAGCACTAAGGGGCACTGCCCCGGACATGTTCGACCCTGGTCACCGCGACCAGAGACGGGCTCAAACAAAAACCGCGAGACGTG
>DASQIB010000168.1:0-7509 GCA_035631795.1 Gemmatimonadales bacterium
ATAGCATAACTCCTTCACAAAAAAGGACTTGTGTCCTAGATGTCGATTCGCCGCCAGGAGGCCCTCGATTACCACTCGCAGGGCCGCCCTGGGAAGATCCAGGTCTCGCCGACCAAGCCCTTCAAGAACCAGCGCGACCTCTCTCTCGCCTACACCCCTGGCGTGGCCGAGCCCTGCCGGGAGATCGCGGCTCGGCCTGAGGAGGCGTACACCTACACCGCGAAGGGTAACCTGGTGGCTGTGGTGACCAACGGCACCGCCGTGCTCGGCCTCGGGAACATCGGGCCCCTGGCTGGGAAGCCGGTCATGGAGGGCAAAGGCATCCTGTTCAAGGCGTTCGCCGACATCGACGTATTCGACCTGGAAGTGGCCTCCGAAAACCCCGACGACGTCATCCGATTCTGCCAGCTGCTCGAGCCCACCGTCGGTGGCATCAACCTCGAAGACATCCGCTCTCCCGACTGCTTTTACATCGAGGAGCGGCTCCGGGAGACGCTCTCGATTCCCGTCTTCCACGACGACCAGCACGGCACCGCGATCATCTCCGGGGCAGCGCTTCTCAACGCACTCGAGCTCGTGAAAAAAGATCTTCCGAGCATCAAGGTCGTGTTCGTGGGCGCCGGGGCGGCGGCGGTCGCCACCGCGGAGCACTACATCCGGCTCGGCGTGAAGCGGGAGCACATTTTCATGTGCGACCAGGATGGCTTGATCTACAAGGGCCGGAAGGGGCTCGACCGTTACCGGAGCCGGTTCGCGCAGCCCGGCAAGGCGCGCGCGCTCCCGGAGGTGCTGCACGGTGCGGACGTTCTGGTGGGGCTCTCGGTGGGGGGGATCGTCACCGGCGACATGCTCAAGGGGATGGCGGCCCAACCGATCGTGTTCGCGCTCGCAAACCCGAATCCCGAAATCACGCCGGAAGAAGCCCGCGCCGCCCGCCGCGACGCGATCATCGCGACCGGGCGTTCGGACTATCCGAACCAAGTCAATAACGTGCTGGGCTTCCCGTTCATTTTCCGCGGGGCCCTTGATGTGCGCGCCAAGAAGATCAACGAGGATATGGAGATGGCCGCGACGCGCGCGCTCGCGGCACTGGCCAAGGAAGAAGTCCCCGATTCCGTGATGAGGGCCTACGGCCTCGAGCGGCTGCGGTTCGGCGTCGACTACCTGATTCCCAAGCCGTTCGACCCTCGGGTACTCCTGTGGGTGGCTCCGGCGGTCGCGTGGGCGGCCGTGGGTTCGGGTGTGGCGGGACGCGTGATCGACGTGGACGAGTATCGCGCAGAGCTCGACGCGCGCCTCGGGCGGGCGCGCGAGGTGATGCGCGGGCTCTCGAGCCGCGCGCAGCAGGAGGCGCAGCGCATCGTCTTCCCCGAAGGCGAGGACCCGCGCATCCTCAAGGCCGCCCGCATCCTGGCCGACGATGGCGTGGCGGAGCCGATCCTGCTCGGCGACCCCGACGCCATCCGGCGCCAGGCGGACGACGCCGGGGTGACCCTGGAAGACATCACGCTCGCCAATCCGCGCACCAGCGCGCATCTCGAGACGTTCGCGCAAGAGCTGTGGGAGCGGCGGCGCCGCAAGGGCATCACCCTGCGCGAAGCGCGCGCCCGCGTCCTCGACCCGATGTACCACGCTCTGTTGATGCTGCGGGCAGGCCAGGCCGATGCGGTCGTGGCGGGCGTCGACATGTACTATTCCGACGCCATGCGACCCGCCCTGGAAGTGATCGGCGCGGAGCGGGGGCGGCGTCACGTGAGCGGCATCTACATGCTCGTCTTCCCCCAGCAGACCTTCTTCTTCGCGGACTGCACCGTGAATATCGACCCGGATGAGGAAACGCTCGCGGAAATCGCATCGGCCACGGCGGAGTTCGTCTCGCGGCTGGGCATCGAGCCCCGCGTGGCCCTGCTCTCGTTCTCGAACTTCGGGTCGGTCCGCCACGCCTCGGCGACAAAAGTGCGGCGCGCTGTCGCGCTGCTGCAGGAGCACGAGCCGGCCCTTCAGGCGGACGGCGAAATGCAGGCCGATACGGCTGTCGTGGAACGGATCTTGATGAAGACCTATCCGTTCTCGAAGCTCAAAGGGCCAGCGAACGTGTTGATCTTCCCGAATCTCGATGCCGCGAACATCTGTTACAAGCTGCTCGACCGGCTCGGGGGGGCGGAGGCGATCGGCCCCATCCTGGTGGGCATGGCGCAACCGGTCCACGTCCTGCAACGGGGCTCCGAGGTGAACGACATCGTGAACATGGCCGTCATCGCCGCCGTGGACGCGCTGGAGCACGGCACCCCTCCCCCCGGGAGGCCCCGCCCATGACCGCGCACGCCACGCGACCCGCCGAGGGCAAGCGATATCCCGTGCTCGAGGCCCTGGGACTCACGCCGCAGTGCGCGGTCCACTGGAACCTCGGACCCCCGCGGCTCTACGAGCATGCAGTGCGCCGCGGCGAGGGCATCGTCGCCGAGGGCGGAGCGTTCGCGGCGGTCACGACGCCGCATACCGGACGCAGCCCCAACGACAAGTTCATCGTTTACGAGCCCACGTCCGCGAGCGACATCCGCTGGGGGAAGGTGAACCAGCCGCTCGACCCCGAGCCCTACCAGCGGCTCAAGGCCTCCGTGCTGGCGCACCTCGCCGGCCAGGAGTTGTTCGTTCGCGATCTCTTCGCCGGCGCGGACCCGAACCATCGCTTCGGTATCCGCTTCATCACGCCGAACGCCTGGCAGGCGCTGTTCGTCTACAACATGTTCCTGCGTCCCACCGCGTCCGACCTCGCCGCCTTCAGTCCCGCCTGGACCGTCCTCCACGCCCCTGAGCTCCACGCCGACCCCGCGGTGCATTCCACCAAGTCGGGGACGTTCGTGGTGATCAACTTCGGACAGCGGACGGCGCTCATCGGCGGGACGCGCTACGCGGGCGAGATGAAGAAGGCGGTGTTCACGATCCTCAACTACCTCCTCCCCAAGCGCGGCGTCCTCTCGATGCACTGCTCGGCGAACTTGGGCGAGACGGGCGACGTGGCGCTGTTCTTCGGGCTCTCGGGCACCGGCAAGACCACGCTCTCCGCCGATCCCGCCCGCGCGCTGATCGGCGACGACGAGCATGGCTGGTCCGACCAGGGGGTGTTCAACTTCGAGGGTGGGTGTTACGCCAAGGTGATCCGCCTCTCGCGCGAAGGCGAGCGCGAGATCTACGCCACGACCCAGATGTTCGGGACTGTACTCGAGAACGTCGTGGTAGACGCCGCGACCCGGGCGATCGACCTGGACTCCGACGAGATCACCGAAAACACCCGCGCCTCCTATCCGATCCACTACATCCCCAATCATGTCCCGGGGGGGATGGGCGGGCATCCGTCGCACATCCTCTTCCTCACCTGCGACGCGTACGGGATCATGCCGCCGATCTCGCGCCTGTCTCCCGCACAGGCGATGTACCACTTCCTCTCCGGCTACACGGCCAAAGTCGCCGGGACGGAGCGGGGCGTGACCGAGCCCAAGGCGGCGTTCTCCACGTGCTTCGGCGCGCCGTTCCTGCCGCTCAATCCGAACGTCTATGCCTCGCTCCTGGGCGAGAAGATCGCGCGGCACGGGGTCCAATCCTGGCTCGTGAACACCGGGTGGAGCGGCGGGCCCTACGGCGTCGGACAGCGGATCCGGCTGAGCTTCACCCGCGCGATGGTGCGCGCCGCGCTCGCGGGCGCGCTCGACCGCATCCCCACCGCTCCGGATCCCGTGTTCGGGTTGGAGGTCCCGCTGCAGGTCCCGGGCGTGCCCGACGCCCTGCTGCTCCCGCGCGGCACGTGGACCGATCCGGCGGCGTACGACGCCCAGGCCGCGCGCCTCAGCCAGATGTTCCGCGAGAACTTCGAGCAATTCCACGACCACGTACACGCCGCGGTCAGGGACGCAGGCCCCAAGCGTTGACCCGGTTCGAGGTCGTTCGCGACCCGCTCTGGAATAACATCCGGCTCGACCCCGAAGCGCTGGCCGTGGTGGACACGCCCGCGGTGCAACGGCTGCGCTACGTCCGCCAGCTGGGGCACGCCTTCCTCGTTTACCCCGGCGCCACGCACACCCGGTTTGAGCACGCCCTGGGCGCGTACCACCTGGCTCGACGCGCGCTGACACAGCTCGAAGAGGCGGGGGACACGCGGCCAGACCCCACCGATCGCGTGCGCCTGAAGCTCGCCGCGCTGCTCCACGACATCGGGCACTACCCCTTCTCGCACGCGCTCGAGGAAGCCGGGCTCCCGCAGCACGAGGTCCTCGCGGCCGACCATCTCGCCGGGGCCCTGGCGCAGCGCCTGGCCGACCTGGGTGCGCCGGCCGAACGTCTGCTGCCGCTGATTCAGGGCCGGGCCCGGGAGCCGCTCGCCGGTCTTATCGCGGGCTCGCTCGACGTGGACAAGCTCGACTATCTCTCGCGCGACGCCTGGATGTGCGGTGTACCGTACGGCGTGATCGACGTCGATCGGCTGCTGACGTCGCTCACGATCGCGCCAGGTCCGGGTGGGCATCCGACCATCGCCCTGCACGAAAAGGGACTCGCGGCGCTCGAGTCGCTGCTCTTCGCCAAATACCAGATGTACCGCAATGTGTACTGGCACCACGCCGTGCGGAGCGCGACGGCGATGTTTAAGCGCCTCGTGCGGGACGCGATCGCCACTGGTCGGGTCGACCCACGCTCCATCGCAACCGCCACGGACGACGGGTTGATCCACGAGCTCCTGCGCGACGACACGAGCGGCCTCGCCCGGCGACTCCGCGAGCGACGGCTGGCCAAGCGCGCCCTCGACCTTGCCGCTACGGATTTGCCCGCGGACACGCCCGCCTGGCCGTCGGACGAGCCGGAGCTCGTCGCCCGCGTGGAAGACCGTCTGGCCCGTGAGCTGAGACTCGCGCCTGGAGAGGTGTATCTCGATTTCCCCGCGAAACCGTCCATGCTCGCCCTCGACGTGCCGCTCGTGAAGCGGGATGGCACGGTCACCCACCTCGGCGGGGACGAATCCGCGGCCCACGTCGGCTTGCCTCGCGTCGCCGCGGAGCTGTACCGGTCGGCGCGACGGCTGCGCGTGTTCACCTTGCGAGCCGTGCCGGTGGACCCCGCCCGGATCGTGGACTTGGTGATGCGGCCGAGAGACGAGACGCTACGGTGGTTGGCGGATTAGTCCCGCACGCCGGGGCGGGTGATCTCCGTATCGCCTCCGACCGGCGCGTCCACCGCGTCGATGCGGACGATGATCGCGGTGATATTGTCGAGCCCGCCGTGCCGGTTGGCTTCGTTGATCAACGCATCGACGCGGTCCTGCGGCATCCGCTCCCGGGCCCCGCCGCCCATCACTTGCGCGAGCTCAGGATCCTCGAGCATCCCGGTCAGTCCATCCGAGGCGAGCAGGAACAGGTCCCCTAGCTTCACCGTCCCCAGATAGATGTCGGGCATCACATCGCTGTTGGCGCCGACGCACCGGGTGATGACGTTCGAATAGGGGTGCGATCGCGCCTGCTCGGGCGTGAGGTACCCCGCGTCCACTTGTTCCTGTACGTACGAATGATCCTTCGTGAGCTGGATGAGCTTGCCGTCACGATACAGGTACGCCCGGCTGTCGCCGACCTGCCCGATGAGGAAGCGCGTCTCGAACAACACCAGGCAAGTGACCGTGGTCCCCATTCCGCGCTTGTCGTGCTCGGTCAGCGTCCGCTGGAAGATCGCCCCGTTCGCGGCACGAATCGCCGTGCGCATCCGGTCGGCCACCTGATCATCCGCGAGCCCCCTCAGCGAGCCGAGCTCCCGCGCCACGAAGCGCACGGCCATCTCGCTCGCGACTTCGCCCGCAGCATGACCGCCCATGCCGTCCGCGACGACGAAGATCCCGCGGTCGGGGACCATGAGGAAGTTGTCCTCGTTCCCCGACCGGATGATGCCGACGTCGGTGCGGCCAGCGGCGGTGATGTGCACGGGCGTTATGACAGAAGCAACCGGTGGACCAGAACGGCGAGCCCCACGAATCCGATCACCAAGACCGCTGCGCTGGCGCCGCATCCCTTGCCCTTCTTCGGCGGGGGCTGCTGCGCGACCGGAGCGGGGCGCTTGGGCCCGGGCTTCGCGGCCGGCGGACGCGCTTTGGCTGCGGCTGGCGCAGGGGCCTTGGCGACCGGGGGCTTCGGCGGCACCGGGGGGGAGGCGGCGGGAGGCGGTGACGGCCGCCTGGCGGCGGGAGCGGGCGCGGGGCCAGGGGGCGCCATAGAATGGGGCGTCCGGAGCACCTGAGTGCCGCCGCCCTTCACCGCGGCGACGGCATCGTCGGTCGGCTCGAAAACGAGCTGCACGTCTCCCAACCGGACCATGGCTCCCGGGGCGATGGGCGCTTCGCCCTTCACCCGCTCCCCATCCACAAAGGTGCCGTTGGTGGAATCGAGGTCCACGAGCACCCATACGCCCTCGCGCCGTTGCAGCTTCGCGTGACTGGTCGACACTGACGGATCGGGGACCACGACGTCGTTGTAGTCCGCCCGTCCGACGTTGACGATTGGCGTTCTGACAGTGAGGCGTTGTCCTGCCAGCGCGCCCACGCGCACCAGGAAGGTGGCGAGCGAAGGTGGGGAAGCGGGACGTGCGGCAGGAGGTGGCGGCGAGGGGGGCGGCGTGGAGGGGGCGGAGGGGGGAGCCACCGCCTCCATCCCGTGAACCGTGTGCTTCAATCGTTCGGCGGCCCCTTCGGCCGCTGGCGCCGCACCCGCCGTGGACACCGCCGCGCCGACATCCGTATAGAAGCGAAACTGCTCGTCCCCCAGTCGAATCACGTCGGCGCGGGCGAGAATGCGCTGGCCTTCTATGCGCTCCTCGTTGACGAACGTCCCGTTCGTGCTCGAGTCCACCAGCAAGTAGCCCTTCGGCGTCTGCACGATCTCGGCGTGACGGCGGGACACGTCCTTCCCCGGCACCACCACGTCGCATCCCGCCTCGCGTCCGAACACCAATGACGTGCCGGTGATCACGTATTCACGGCCATCCGTGAGACTGACGACTCTCCCCCCGGTGGTCCCGATCGTGATAGGTCGTGCGCCGGGCCTGGTGCCGCCAGCCCCCCCAGTTCCCTCCCCGGAGGGCGGCGTGAAAGCCTTGACGTACTGGGTGCTGCCGGAGCGGCGCTCATCCACGAAGGTCAACTCGTGCCCGCCTACCTCGACCTTATCGCCGTGGAGAAGCGGCGTAGGCTCGGCGCCGAGGCGGACACCGTTGATGAGGACCTCGGCCGCGGGCGATGACTTCCGGATCACGACTTGGCCGTCCGCCTGGCCTTGCAACAGCGCGTGCTGGGGGAGCACCCCGGCGCCGCTCAGGGAGATCGCGCAGCCCGCGTCGCTACCGAGCGTTACTTCCCCCACAGGGATAGTGAACTTCCTACCACCGAGTTCGAGCAACGACATGGGGGAGAGTCCCTTGAAGCCGGAAATGGCAGCGCCGGAAGTTACGCCCGACTGCGTAACCGCGCAAGGAAACACGGCT
>DASQIB010000169.1:0-3397 GCA_035631795.1 Gemmatimonadales bacterium
CTCCCGGGCCCATTCGTCGTGACCCGCCACACCATGCCGCTCACGTCGCCGGCCGAGCTCCTCGCCGTGGGGCTCTCGGCTGACCGCACGATTGCCGTGAGCCGGGCAGTGGCCCGGGCTCTCCGTCGACGCTGCCATCCGACGGGCCGCCTGCGCGTCGTGACCAACGGCATCGACCTTGAACGGGTGCGCAGGCCCCCGCGTGAGGCCGATCTCGCCTCGGCTCGGACTGCGCTAGGGGACGTCGCCGGGCGTCCCGTCGTACTGGTGCTGGCGCGCCGCAAAGATCAGCACATCCTGCTCGAGAGTCTCCCCGCGTTGGAGCACCCGGTCGTCGTCGCGTGCGTTGGCATCGAAGGCGACGCCGAGCTGCGCGCTCTCGAGCGAAACGTTCCCGCGCGCCACCGGGTGGTGTATGTGCCCTTCACCGACCGGCCGCTCGCATTCTGTCGCCTCGCCGCTGTGTCCGCCCTGCCGTCCCGCATCGAAGGGCTCTCGATCGCGTTGCTCGAGACGATGGCGCTGGGACTACCCGCCGTGGTGTCACGAGCCGGCGGCAACCCGGACGTCATCACCTCCGGCGAGACCGGGATGCTCGTGCCTCCGCTCGACCCCGCCGCTTGGGCGGGAACGCTCGACCGCGTGTTGGGAGACGCCGTGTTCGCGCGGCGGATCGCGCAGGCGGGCCGTGACCTGGTGGAGCGCGAATTCACGCTCGAGGCCTGCGCCGAACGGACGGAAGCGGTTTACCGCGAAGCCCTGGAACGGCGCCGTGCGCGCGACGGGGCCGGCACGCTGCGGAATTGAGCCCGACGCTCGTTCTGGCCCTCAACTTCCCGCCGTTCGGGGGCGGGATCGCGCGAATGATGGGTGAGATCGCCGCGCGTTACCCATCGGACGGCGTGACGGTATCCACGGGCACCTGGCCGGGCAGCGAGGCCATTGACGCGCGCTTCCGCCAGCGGATCGACCGGGTTCACGTGGCCGCGAAGCGGCTCCGGACGGTGAACGGACTGGTCCGCTGGACGCGTCGCGCCGACTCGCTGGCGCGTCGCACCGCCCCCGGGTTCGCGTGGTGCGACGAAGTCAAACCCGCCGGTTACACGGCGGCCTGGCTACACGCGCGCCGTCATGTGCCGTTCGGCGTGCTGGCACACGGAGCCGACTTCCTGCTACTCAAGGCCAAGATCGAGCGATCGGTTTTCAAGCGCTGGACGGCGGCCCGCATCCTGGAGCGCTGCGCCGTGGTCGTCGCCAACAGCCACTGGAGCGCGAACCTCGTCCGATCGGTTCTCGAATCGCTCGACCTGGCCGCGCTCGCCGCCGACGTGCGTGTGGTGCACCTCGGTACGACGCCGACCCGTTTCCATCCGGATGTCGACCCCGAACCAGCGCGACGGAGGTACGGGCTCGACGGGGGACCGTGGCTGCTGACGGTGGCCCGCCTCGACCATCACAAGGGGATCGACACGGTGATTCGCGCCTTGCCAGCGGTTCGCGCTGCGGTTCCCGGGGCGCGCTACGCGGTGGCGGGCATCGGGGACCGGCAGCAAGCGCTGGAGCGGCTGGTTGCCGAGCTGGGGCTGGTGGATGCCGTGCGGCTATTAGGCTTCGTTCCCGACGACGACCTGCCGGCGCTGTACACCGCCGCCGACTTGTTCGTGCTGGCGTCGCGCCGGTACGACCTGCTCGTGGAAGGGTTCGGGATCGCGGTGGTCGAGGCGTCGGCCTCCGGCCTCCCCGTCATCGGGAGCCGGTCCGGGGGCATCCCCGAAGCCGTGCGCGAAGGGGTCACCGGCGTCATCGTCGAGCCGGACGATCCCGGCAGCGTGGCGGCGGCAGCGATCCGACTCCTGGAGGACGAGCCGCTGCGGCGTCGAATGGGTCACGCCGGGCGAGCTGCCGTGAAAGAGTACTACAACTGGGACCGGGTGGCCGCCGACTTTATTCGGATCGACCGCGAGTTCCACACCTCCTGATCGCCGATTGCTCCAACACGACGCATACCATTACCATTCGACAAGCCCATGCCACACCAGCCTCGGTAACCCGTTCCGTGACAACCCTGCTGTTGGCGCAAGACTTCCCTCCGATGGGCGGTGGGATCGCCCGCCTGCATGGTGAGCTCGCCCGCCGGTATCCCCCTGGGGAATTGATCGTTTCGACTCCGGCTGATCGCGATGCCGTCGAAGTCGACGGCGCGCTTCCGGCGGTGATCGATCGACTCCCAATCGGCGCTCGCAGTACCAAGACGCTGCCGGGGTTGCTGCTGTGGTCGCGCCGGGCTGCGAGCCTCGCGCGACAGCACCGGGCGCGCTTCGTGTACTGTGGCAACGTCAAGCCGGCAGGTTATCCCGCGCGCTGGGTGTACGAGCGCCTACGGGTTCCCTACGGTCTCCTTCTGTACGGCGGCGACCTCTTGAGCGAGCAGCACAAGATCCACCGATCGACCTTCAAGCGCCGCACCGCGCGAGTGATTTTCGGTGGGGCCGCCGTCTTGGTGGCGATCAGCAACTGGACTCGGGACCTGACGCTGGCGCTCCTCGGCGAGCTGGGGCTGGATGGGCACGGTCAGCGGCTCAAGGTGGTCCACATGGGGACCGACCCAGCGCATTTCCACCCCGGCGTGGAGACGGTCGCGCTCCGCAAGCGCGCCGAGCTCCCCAACGCTGGCACACGCTGGCTGGTGACGGTTGCGCGGCTCGAGCAGGTCAAGGGAATCGATACGGTGATTCAGGCGCTCCCGGCGATCCTCGAGCGGGCGCCCGACGTCGGCTATGTGATCGCCGGCCGTGGACCGGACCGTGAGCGGCTGGAGAGGCTAGCGCTGAAGCTCGGGGTCGCGGCGCGGGTGCGGTTTCTCGGCTTGGTCGGAGATCAGGACCTCCCGGCGGTCTACAACCTGGGATCCGTCTATCTCGGGATGTCGCGCCGGGTCGGTCGTATGGATGTCGAGGGTTTCGGCATCTCGCTGGTCGAGGCGGCAGCGTGTGGGCTCCCGGTCGTGGCGGGCAATTCGGGCGGCATCCCCGACGCCGTGCGGGACGGCGAGACAGGAATTCTCGTGCCACCGGAGGATCCGGCGGCCCTCGCGGATGCCGTCTGCCGAGTGCTCAACGATGGGAAGCTCGCGGCACAGCTGGGCCAAAATGGGCGGCGCGCGGTCGAGACCCACTTCAATTGGGATCGCGTCGTCCGGGACCTCCGCGCAATCGAGTCCGAGGTGGTCTCTTAGAATCACCGTCCTCCCATCACGAGATGGACGACGTACGCTGGTTCGCGCCGAACCGGTTTTGCACGCTCGTGGTTCCCGCCCTGCGTGCCCGGGGACTCTCGATCGCGCTTGACGGCGATCGGCCGGCGCGTCTCGCGGTTGCCATGGACGCTCAAGTAGCGG
>DASQIB010000170.1:0-2459 GCA_035631795.1 Gemmatimonadales bacterium
CTCGACACCTCGAGGATGTAGCGGCGGCCGAGCGGACCATCCGCATCGAGCCACGCCTCGAGCGCGCGGCTCGCCGTGGCACAATCGTCCACGGTCACCCGCTGCGACGGAGCGTCCCACTCGATGCGCACTTGAACAAGCGGCCGGTGCGACGTGCCGCCGATCTTGAGGTCGGCCAGGTCCAGACCCAACGGCGCCAACCGGGCCCGGAACGACTCGACGAGGCTGTCGGAGAGCATAAAAAAAAGCGCGGGCCGAACTTCGCCCGCTTCACGGCCCGGAATCTAGCCGGCCCTAGACGAGTGTCAAGCGAGCGGCATACCGGCGTAGGCGATCATGCGCCCGTCGCGTCCACCAGAGGCGCGATGTGAGAAAAACCGATCGTGGTCGTGCGCGGTGCACCAGGGCGAGACGCTCGCCTCGGTGATGCCCAATTCTCCCGCCTGGCGGACCAGAATGTCCCGGAGGTCCACGCGGCCGGAGACCCCATTCACCCCGGGCCGCCGATCCGGGGTCAGCTGCTCGATGACTTCAGAACCTACTTCATAGCACGCTCCGCAAATGCCAACGCCGCAATGCATTACGATATCCGATGCTCTGGCGAATGCTTCGCGCTTCACGAGCTCGACACCGCGCTCCAACACCCGCCCCGCGACACCGCGCCATCCTGCGTGCAAGAGCGCGACGACCTGTTTCTGCGGCACGGCGAGGTAGACGGGGATACAGTCCGCGACCGTGACGGTCAGGAGTAGGCCGCGAGCACCGGTGGCGTGTCCGTCGAGTCCGTCCAGGATGATCCAGCCGTCGGCGCCGGTGCGGTGCCACGCGAGGGTGGTGCCGTGCACCTGGTGAGCGAGGACGAGCCCCGGGAACCGCGAACGGAACGCCGCGCCGACGGCGCGCCACCGGCTCATCACCTGGCCCACGTTCTCCTCGCTCCACAAGCCCAGGGAGAACCCATGCCCGCGGGTCGTGACGCCGGCCACGACGCCGTAGCGCTCGGCCCACTCGACGAGCTCCATGCGGGGGACGGCGGCGTCGGCGAGGGGGACTTCACGAAGGGCGGCAGGGGCGGCAGCGGCGGTACGAGTGTGGGTCATGCGTCGGCCTTCCTTGCCGCCGTGCCGCCCATGCCGCCGCCGTCGATTCTTTCTATCTGCGCTCCCAGCGCCCGCAGCCGCTCGTCGATCCGCTCGTAGCCACGCTCGATCTGACCGATGTTGTGGATCACGGAGTCGCCCTGGGCGGCGAGCGCGGCGAGCAGCATGGCCATGCCGGCGCGGATGTCGGGACTTTCGACCACGCCGCCGTGCAGCGCCGATGGACCGGCGATCACGGCCCGGTGCGGGTCGCAGAGGACGATGCGGGCACCCATCCCGATGAGCTTGTCGACGAAGAACAGGCGGGACTCGAAGAGCTTCTCGAAGACCAACAGCAGCCCTTCGCATTGGGACGCCGCCACGATGGCGATCGAAATCAGGTCAGCCGGAAACGCGGGCCAGGGCCCGTCCTCGAGCTTTGGGACATGGCCTCCCAGGTCCGGGCGGATGCGCCGTTCCTGACCCGCGTCGACGATCAGGCGGCTGCCGTCGAGCCGGGGCCGGACCCCCAGCCGCTCGAATCCCATCAGAATGGAGCGGAGGTCATCTCCCCGGACGCCGTCGATGGTCACCGCGCCGTTCGTCACCGCCGCTAGGCCGATGAACGACCCGACTTCGATGTGATCGGGGCCGACGGTGAACGCCCCGCCCTTGAGCGGGGCGCCGCCCTCCACCACCAGCGTGTTCGAGCCGATCCCCTGCAGCGACGCGCCGAGGGCCGCGAGGAACCGCCCCAGGTCCTGCACGTGGGGCTCGGATGCGGCATTGCGGAGCGTGGTGGTGCCGGGGGCCGCTGCGGCGGCCATCAGCGCATTTTCGGTGGCCGTCACGCTTGGCTCGTCCAGAAAAATATCGGCGCCGCGGAGGGCCTTGCCCTCGAGCTTGTACGTGGCGCCCACGGTGACCTCGGCGCCGAGCTGCTCGAGCGCGAGGAAGTGTGTGTCCACGCGCCGCCGGCCGATCACGTCGCCCCCCGGGGGCGGCAGGCTCACGCGCCCGAAGCGCGCCAGCATCGGGCCCGCCAGGAGGATCGAGGCCCGGATCCGGGCACACAACGCCGGATCGAGCTCGCGCGGCTCGGCGCGCCGCGCGTCCACCTCGACGCTGTTCGGCCCGGTCCACTGCACGGCCGCGCCGAGGTGCGCGAGCAACGCCAGCATCGTCTCGACGTCACGGATGTGCGGCACGTTGTCGATCTGGCAGGGGCCGTCGGCGAGCAGTGTAGCCGCGAGAATGGGGAGCGCGGCGTTCTTGTTGCCGGCCGGGCGAATGGTGCCCTTGAGCGGGCGCCCGCCCGTTACCGCGAAGGACGGAGGCATGGGTGAGGCAAGCTAGGTAGCGGCTTGCGCCGGCGTCAAG
>DASQIB010000171.1:0-14956 GCA_035631795.1 Gemmatimonadales bacterium
CAGCGCTATAACGTCCCGATAAGATGCCGTGTTCCCGCCGGAACGCGTTTTGCGGGGCCCAATATAAGGGGGGCGTAGCTCAGTTGGGAGAGCGCGTGAATGGCATTCACGAGGTCAGGGGTTCGATCCCCCTCGCCTCCATCGAGCAGGTTGGGAGGCGGGATGGTGGGCCGGGCCGCTGAGCGATTACATTTGCAGCGCACGCGGGAATAGCTCAGTTGGTAGAGCACAACCTTGCCAAGGTTGGGGTCGCGGGTTCGAGTCCCGTTTCCCGCTCTGGCAATTGCGGATTGGCGATTGCGGATTGCGGATTGGTAGCCGGGCGCACCGCGCCCCCGATCAATCCAGCAATCCGAAATCCGCAATCCGAGATAGACACCGACGCGGGGTGGAGCAGTCTGGTAGCTCGCCGGGCTCATAACCCGGAGGTCGTGGGTTCAAATCCCACCCCCGCTACTTCCATTGCGGATTGTGGATTGTGGATTGCGGATTGAGGCTCGCCTGTCACCCTTCAATCCGCAATCGCCAATCCGCAATCCGCAATTCGTTAGGGCGGTTAGCTCAGTTGGTTAGAGCGCCACGTTGACATCGTGGAGGTCACTAGTTCGAGTCTAGTACCGCCCACTGAGGCTCGAGACTGTGCGTCTGTTACTGTTCCCTGTCATCGAGCTTTGCGCGCCCATAGCTCAACTGGATAGAGCGCTTGACTACGGATCAAGAGGTTCCGGGTTCGACTCCTGGTGGGCGCACTGCACGCTAGACGCACAGACGCACCAGACGCACCAGACGCGCAGGGGAGAACAGGGATAGAGACAGCAGGTTACAGGGGTCAACTGTTCACTTCTGCTGCGTCTGTGCGTCTGTTACCGTTCACTGCCGTCTAGCCTTACGGCGGGGCGTAGCGCAGCCCGGTTAGCGCGCCTGGTTCGGGACCAGGAGGTCGGTGGTTCAAATCCACTCGCCCCGACTCATCGAAGACCAAGCCTCGCAATGGATTCCGTTGCGGGGCTTCTTCTCCCCCAGTCCCGGTGGTGTGAGTTTCGGTGTGAGTTTCGGTGTGAGTTTCTCCCGCCGCTAGCGGCTCACGACCCGCTGCGTCGGGTGCAACACGACTTGCCGCACGGTTTCGGCATCGAGGTCAGCAGCGTTTGAGTATCCCGCCACCCTCCCGCCGCCGCGACGTCCTTCACGGGGTACCCCTTCCGCTCGGTCGCCCACTTCCGCCGGATCGAGTGCCACAATCCGTGCGGCGGTGGTGGTAGTTCAGCGAGCTGAAAGGCCCGACGCAGCCACTTGTCCATCATCTCCCGACTGCAAGGCGTCGCCGGATTCTTCGGCGCAGGAAATACGGGCGTGTTGCCGATCGCCTTCTGCGCCTTTCGAGCCGCCGAGAGCGCCTGCTTCACCGCGTTGCTCATCGGCACCACCTGCTCGTACCCCTTCTTGTCGTTCACCGCGCGCCAGCGGATCATCCCGCCCTCAAAATCGACGTCGTCCCAGAACAGACTCCGCCAGGCCGACAGCCGGCGACCGGTACTCTCCGCCACGATCAAGGCCAGTTTCAGCAGCGGGTGAACCCGTTCGGCAACTTCCAGCAGCCGGCAGTAAACATCGTGCGCCATCACCGGTCGGTTCGGATTCTTCTCGCTCGGTAGCCGCACGCCGACGAGGGGGTTCTCCTTCAGCGACCGTTCCCCATTCGTCTTTCGCTCCCGCACGGCCCACCGCAGGGCCCCTAGCAACATCTCCAGCTCCGCCTCGATCGTGCGGTCGCGAACTGGGCGACCGTGCTCGGCACCAGGCCGTGCGACATCGCCCCGGCGCCGCCCCATCGTGTAGCGTTTGACATCGGACTCGGAGAGGGTTTCCACCCTGCGCGCCATGCCGAAGAACTCCCCCACCTGCTGGAGCATTCGGCCTTCATCTCGCTGAGTCCCCCCCTTCTTGCTCAAGTGCGCGGGGCTCTCAAGATACAAGCGCGGATCAGTGCTCTTCGGGCCGAGCTGGCGCACGTCGGGGAGGGGGGCGGAACCGCTACATCCACTCCGAGTGGAGGGGGGAGGCCCCGGGGTCGGCGCTGCGGTTCAGGCAACACGGCGCGGGCGAAGGATGGGCTCCAGTTTAGCTATGAGCAGGGTGACGGGTGCAGACATTCGCGGGCTCGCCGAGCACGCCGGCCGCGTGGCGCTGCGCGTCGCATGGGTCACGGCGACGTACGGCGCCGACACGAGTGTTTGGCAGAGGAGCGAGGGCAAGGAAAGCAGATGGCGCTCGAAGCGTTCGACCACCGCGACGACGGGTATTGCGTCGCGCAGATCTGCGCGAACGGGCACGTCATCACCACGGCGGCGGACCTCAGCCCCGGGTTGAAACCGCGTTGTCCGAAGTGCGGGGCGGAGACCGTCGTGAAGTGTCCGAAGTGCGGGAAGACGATCCAGGGCGAGTGGCCGCCCGACGACGGCGGCCTGATCACCCCCTACCGCCCGGGAACATTCCGCGGGCGGCGTAAGATGCCTGTGCCTTTTCGTGGCAGATTCGCGGGGAGGACCGGGCACCGCCGGGGAGGAGTCGATCCGCGGGATTACGGCGCGGAGGACCCCGGACCACGCCTGACGTCCCCGCCGTGAGCCGACCTAAAATCCCTTACGATCGCGGTCAGAAGGCGTGAGGAGGGTACGCGACTCTCAATGGCATTATCGGTTCACCAGCCGCGATACCCTTCTCCTGATGCTGAACCAGGACAACGCATTCCTTCACCATCCGCCGGAGGGTGTGCAACGTATGCACGGGCGACTTAGAGCGCGGTTCATGGGGTTCAGGTTCGCAGTGAAGCGTATCACGGGTTAAGAGAAGGGGGCGCTCGGCGTCTCCCCCTGGCGGCCCGATCATGATGTTGTGGCAAGGACCCATCACGCCCCCGCGAGGCGCAGCTTTCCTCACTCGGGCTTCACGGAGCCTTGACGACCGCTGTGTTAACAAAGCAACAGGGAGATGACGTGTTTGCGACGAACCGGAGTGAGACTATGCGCGCATCAATCCTGAAACCGGGCCTGATGGCTACGACCTTGGTGTTCCTCGCCCTCCTCATCGGCGGTGTCGCGCCAAGCGCGGCGCAGGACCGCTGGCAAGCGCAGCTCAATAGCGGCAAGTATCTCTATGACCTGCAGCTCGTGAAGCTGCAGGGCACGAGGCTCGTGGTCCGGCAGGCGCACAAGACGGTGTCCCTTCCGGTGCGCGAGATCACGCAGCTCGAGCTTGTGCAGCCGACGATGCAGCGGAATCAAGCCTTCGGCGGCGCGCACGATGTCGTGTACCAGTTCGCTCTGTTGACGCTCGACGAGCGGTTGGCGCAGCTGCGGGAGATCTTGCGGACCCATCCGCCGAGCAACGCGCCAACTCGCTGAGGGCGCGGCCGGGCTTGGGCTCTGGATGCGACACCGGGGCACCGTCGGGGCGCTCTGAGGGCGCAGGGGTGGAGGGGGCGGGCGCGTCCCGATCGCTGGCGCTTCTCCCCGATTTCTCAATTAACCCGAGGCCTATCGGCGATCGCGATCGCGTAGCTGTCGAGAGGGGCAGCTTCGTCGAGTTTTACGAGGCGGGCAAATTGAGTGCTGCCCTTTGCCACGGCGTCGCGCTCTTGCGGTACGCGCGGCTCTCGAACGGTGACCTCCTCGCGAAAGGAAAGACGGTGACGGGCTTCGCCAACGTCGAGGAAGACTACGCCGACAATGCGTCGTGGAACATGAACGTCCTCGCCCGCGACAAACACGTCATGCCCTGGCGCATCGAGGACGAGATGCGCCGCGCTGGCGCAAACTACATCAACGCAGGCCTGTGGCGGGGCTTCGCCGTGCGCGATGGCAATCTCATCACGGGACAGCAGAATTTCTCGGGCGCGGAGACGGCGCGCGTCTTGATCGAAGCGCTCGGAGAATAGCCCGTGCGCATTGCAATCATCGGAGCGGGCAACCTCGGCGGCTCACTCGGCCGGAGATGGGTGCACGCCGGGCACGAGGTGGCGCGTACTCGAGGGCAGTTCGACCTCGGCTGGAGCCTGAGGGTATCGTATCGAATCCCTCGAGAGGGTATGCTCGAATTCTTTTACGGCGCGAGCACGGCAAGCACGAGCTGCGCAGTCTCCCGCGTCGCCCCCTTGCGGGTAGATGCGGAACAGCACTTCGCCTACCCGCACCGTTGGCATTCAGTTATGCGCGAGTGGCAGAACGCCGCTAGATCCTGCAAACGTGCTAAACGTGCTACCCTGCGTGCGACGTCGCCCGCGAGATCCTGCCGGTTGTCCTCCTACAGCGTCAGCACCCACTCGAGCTGGCCGACCAGATAGGCGAGCCCCTCGACCTTCGCGGTGAGATCCAGGGTCCAGCATCGCCGGCCGTCCACGTCCTCGGTGCCTGACACGGCGGCCGTGTACGAGTGCTCCAGCCGCGGATCCTCCATCAGGTCCTCATATGACAGGTCTGAGCCCATCACGGACTAATTCTCATTAGACGCACCGCTAACCGATCAGACTCTTGGCGAGCAGGGCCCCTCCGTAGGCGAGCGTGAGCATATAGCCGAACTGGAGCAGCGGGTAGCGCCAGCCTCCCGTCTCACGGCGCACTACAGCGATCGTCGAGACGCATTGCATCGCGAAGGCGAAGAAGACGAGCAGCGCTACCGCGCCGCCCGGCGTGAGGTCGTGGCGCAGCGCCTGCTGCAGGCCAGCCGAGCCAGCATCGCCCTCGATACCGTGAATGGTGCCGAGGGTACCGACGATCACCTCGCGCGCGGCGAGCGAGGTGACGAGTCCCACGCCGATCTTCCAGTCGAACCCAAGTGGCCGGATGGCCGGCTCGATCGTCCGGCCCACTGTGCCGACCACGCTGTGCGAGAGATCTGGGGCGTGTCCATTCACGAGCGGCAGGTGGCAGAGCATCCACAACCCCACCGTCACGCCCAGGATCACTGTCCCGGCGCGCGTGAGAAACGCACGCGAACGGTCCACCAGCCGCAGACCAAGCGAGCGCAGGGTTGGCCACCGGTAGGGCGGAAGCTCGAGGAGGAACGGCGCTCGGTCGCCCTTCAAGATCGTGGACCGGAGTAGGAGCGCGGTGCCCACCGCGGCGAGGAAGCCGAGGATGTAGAGCCCGAGCAGCGCGGCGGCGCGGACCCCAAAGACCGGGCCGAGCAGCGGCGAGTTCGGTAGGAAGGCCGCGATGATCAAGGCGTACACCGGCAGCCGCGCCGCGCACGTCATGAACGGAGCGACGAGAATCGTAGCAAGCCGGTCGCGCTTGCTCTCGATGGTCCGGGTCGCGAGGACCGCTGGCACGGCGCAGGCATAGGCGGAGAG
The DNA here is from genome assembly GCA_035631795.1 of Gemmatimonadales bacterium. Lineage (GTDB taxonomy): Bacteria > Gemmatimonadota > Gemmatimonadetes > Gemmatimonadales > GWC2-71-9 > AG41. The sequence goes on from DASQIB010000171.1 coordinate 5,351, forward strand.
CAGTGGGATGAACGATTTCCCCTGGAGCCCGATGCGGGCCATGGTGCGATCGGCGATGAGCGCCGCCCGCGCCAGGTATCCGGAGTCCTCTAGAATTCCTATAAAGAGGAAAAGGACAGCGATCTGCGGCAGGAACACGATCACCGAGCCGACGCCGGCCAGGACTCCCTGCACCGCCACGTCGCGCGCCACGCCGGCAGGCAGCAAGGCGCCCGCCCAGCGACCGGCTGCGCCGACCGCCCCTTCGAGGCCGTTCGAGAGCGGAGCGGCGGCGGCGAACATCCCCTGGAACACGCCCAGCACCACGGCAAGGAGAAGAAGCGGGCCCACCACCGGATGGAGGAACATGCCGTCCAGACGCCGGGTCCAGAGCGGCGGAGCGGGTGGCCGGTAGGTGGACTGCGACGCGAGTCGTCCTGCCCACAACCGGCAGGCGGGGATATTCTGGACCATCGGCAACGGTACTCGTGCGGGGACCCCCAACTGGCCCGTCAGGAACTGGCGAATCGTATCGAGTCCCCGTCCCGTTGCGGCACTCACCAGCGCGACGGGGGCGCCGAGCTGCTGGGCCAGTGCGGCGGGGTCGAGCGAGCCACCGCGCCGTTCGAGATCATCCGTGAGATTGAGGACCACGAGCACGGGTAGCCCGAGCGCCAGGACCGGCGCCGCCAGCACGAGGTGACGCGCCAGGTTGGTCGAGTCGAGCACCAGGAGCAGCGCGTCGGGCCGCGGGATGCCGGGGATCCGACCGTGCAGCACGTCGTCGGTGATCCGCTCGTCCTCGGAGCGGGATTGCAGCGCGTAGGTGCCGGGGAGATCGAGCAGCTCGACGTCACGCCCGGCGCCGAGGCGCACTCGGCCGCCCCGTTGCTCCACCGTGACGCCCGGGTAGTTCGCGACCCTCTGTCGTAGACCGGTGAGCCGGTTGAACAGCGACGATTTCCCGGAATTGGGCGGGCCGACGAGGGCGACGCTCACGATCCGGCGAGAGGCTCCAGAGTCGACATGGGCCGCGAGTGCACAGTCGTGGCAGCCGCTCACGTTTCGGCCCGCAGGCGAAGCAGGCGCGCCGATTCTCGGCGCAGCGCGATGTCGACGCCGTCCACGCGGAACACGCAGGGGTCGCCACTAGGGGCGGCGCGCACGGCGTGGACCACGGAACCGGGGAGAAAGCCGAGCTCCATCAGCCGCGCCGCGTCGTCGGCGGAGAGCGCAAGGTCGTCCAGCACGGCGTCACTACCGAAGGGGAGGTCCGCCAACGTGTGGATCACGGGTGTAATCAAAGTGAGGAGCCACTCAAGGCTTCACTAAGCTGTTGTGAAGAGGCCTTCACTGATGCTGTACGTGCTGTCGCCTCAATCGAGGTCGCTAACAACTGAGTTCTCTGAGTAACGAAGACAGCGACGGCGCGAGCAGGCGCCGGCAAGCCTCGACGAGCGATCGAATCCGATAACAAACAGATCGAACAGCGGCTCCCGCTGATTGACGCCGGGAATGTGTCCCTCCGGAGCGGAAGGTCCCGCGTTCGAATCGCTGCTGGCGCCGACGCATACCTCACGTGTCACGCTCTTTTTCGCCGGGTACGGTGCGGGTACGGTCGGTCGGGTGCGTTTCGGGTGCGTTTCGGAGGTTTCGCCTGGATTTCCCGCGCGCCAACTGTTTACCGTTCTGCTCGCGAGCGCGAGGCCGTGCCCGTTGCTTGTCAACGGGTCGCAGGTTCGAGTCTTGCGGGTTCCATAGGCGGAGCGGTCGGTTGGGGCTCCGCACCCCCGTCTGGCGGGTTTGTTCGCGTTGCCACTTCGGCTGCCACTTCGCTTGCGGAACGGGGTAGATTCGGCTCAGAATCCCCCGAAAGGCGACCGCGGGACGCCCGGTTTCCCTAATGGGCCGCTAGTCGTTACAATCTTTGGGCGTCGAGGTCGGTGGTTCAAATCCACTCGCCCCGACTAAGAATCACAACGACTTGGCCTTGCGCCGGTCAGCCTGTTGCACCTGGAGTGGTTCAAATCCGTTCGCCGCGACTTGTAGGGACAAGGACTTAGCCCTCCAGTGTTGGACTCCGCTGCCATTGCCGCTGCCGCTTCTCACGCCGCTCCGCTGGACTCAGTGTTGCCACTTCAAAGTTGATATCAAACGTCTGCACGCGACCGAAACGCACTCGCGGAGTGCAGAACGCCGTGTACAGCGGATTGGTCATCCGCTGCATCCGTCGTTGTGATTTGTTGCCCGATTTTGCCGGAGAATGGCTTGCCGTCTTTGCGAACAGAGCGCGCCGAGGGTTGTAACCGAGCAATTGATCAGGAGTTTCGACCAGATGGCGCCTTGAAGCCTCCAAGAGGCCCGCTTCCCGCAACTGCTGTCAGCCTCGATCTATTGTGGAGGCGTGACGTACTGGGCCTCGCCATTACCAAAGGACCAATTTTCCTTCGGGACTTCAACAAAGTTGATGAGGACATCTTCCTTGCGAATCTTTACGCCTTCGTGGAGATGGTCCGCTAGTGCTTTGTAGAAGCGTTGCTTCAACTCAGTGGAACGGCCGCTATTCAATGTGATCTGAAAAAAGATGCAATCGTCCGACCGATGTATGCCGAGATACTCTCGATCGAATAGCAGGCTCGCCTTCGTGTGTTCCGTGATTACCTGAAATCGGTCATGCTCCGGAACATTGAGAACCTCCACCAGGGTCTGGTAGAGGATATCGCCAACGTGAGCACGGTACCGTTCTGATTTTCCCTCGAGTAGATCGATGCGGACTAGAGGCAACTTCTCCTCCTTAAATGATGACGGATTATTGAAGGCTATTGTCTGGAGGCCAGGCGGATCGCGTCGCGTCAAGCCTTGACGACAAGGTCGATTTCAACGCAGGCCCCAAGCGGTAGCGCGGCGACCCCAATCGTCGTGCGGGCGGGAAAGGGCTGACTGAAATGCCTGGCGTAGACGCCATTCATCGCGACGAAGTCACTCAGGCTCGTGAGAAACACACGGGCCTGCACGACATCACCGAAACTCTTGCCGGCCGCTTTGAGAACCGCCGAGAGATTCTGAAAGACGCGCTCCGTCTCGGGCACAATGCCCCCCTCGACCACCTTGCCCGTGGCCGGGTCTTGGGCGACCTGACCGCTGAAGAAGAGGAAACCATCGATTTTGACCGCCTGGGAAAATGGGCCGACCGGCGGCGCGAGTTCAGGCGAGGTAATTGCGGTCTTGCTCATAGCAGCTCCTGTAGTTTGCGATGCCACTCGCTCTTGAAAGGCACTTTCGTTGTTGCGATGAGTCGACCCCTGCCGTTTCACGGCTCGTCGCTTCCCTGCTTTACGGCAGATATTCCTTGGGCAGCGGCGCCGTGACCGACTCGGCCTGCACCAGGATGCCTGTAACTCGCCATCCGCCGGCTTCTTTGATCGCTTGAATGCTGTTGATGCCGCGCGCGACTTGCTTGCCGTCGCTTTGCAGCGTGTAGCTGCTCCATAAGTGCGCGATGTTGCCGTAGCGCTCAATGCGAAACTTCAGCTGCTTTTCTTCCAGCTGGGCGTGGCCGCGGGTGCTGATGCGGGCGATCCAACCGTCCAAGGTCTCGATCCTATAGGTTGGCGCTCCGTCTGTGCCGAGTGAAACGAACATCAAGCGTGCTTCGGGGATTAACAGGGCCTTCATGCAGGCTCGGTCCTTGTCCGCGGGCCCGGTGATTGCCGCATCAAGCGCGGCGGGAATGTCCTCGGGTTCCGAAGGCAACGCACAGGCAGCATCCGGCGCCTGCGCCATGGCACTTCCGGCGAGCGCGCTGGCCAGAATCGTCGCCGAAAGTAGTGCCCGCAGCGTGTGAAATGTGTACTTCATGAGATTAACCTCCGACGTAAGTCACTCATGCTCGTGACAAATACGCCGGCGCGCGCTGTTGTGAACGGACAGAAGAAGTTCACTTAAAAATGAGTTCCCGAGTCACTTCAGTGCCCAGAACTTGTCTGATCTCATTCCGGTGCACTCTGGCCTGGTTCTGACACGCGCTGTTACAGATTACTTTTTCGGTCACTGCTTCAAACGCGTCCGCTTGATCGCCGATGTCCCCAGCATAAGCCGCCATGTTCTTGTAGGTAATCTCGAGATACACATTGGGCTGATCCGGTGATTTTGGAGAGGCCTGGAAGACCTTGTAACCGATGATCAGCCCGGCTTTCTTCGCGGCTTCCATGGTCGGCACCCATGTCGAAGTCACCCATGCCATGTATTCATCAAAGTGCCCGTACTCAACGTGTATGTAGTCCACCTCAGTGACCGGACCGTAACTATACCCGCGCGCATCCTGCGCACGTGCATTCAGCGAAAGCGGGGAAGCGGCGAGACACATGGATAAGACAATGGTCTTAAGCATTTTCTCTTCTCCACTTGATATGTCCAGATTTCCGCGCCGTCGATCAAAACCGTAGTGAAGGACCTGCTTGCGGAGAGGGCGCGCTCCGCTTGTTTAGTTGCCGATCGAAGTACACATCCGCGGCATTGAACAACAGCATCCACGATGAGTACCGTGCCATGTCAGGTTGAGTGGATACGTCGCTGGAGCGGTTGGTGCGCCGGCCAGCTCCACTGCCGTTGCTCACGGACTGTAGCGGAGGACTGCTACTTCCGCAAGTTCAGTATTCGCACAATGATATTGCGTTGTTCGCACGATTGTGCTATTGGTTGGGAGGAGGTTTTCTAGGAGTTACTTCAGGTCTTAGGAGTTACCTCGAGGAGGATCCCGTGCTCGACGATTTACACGCGCTGGTAGAGTTTGCCGAGGCCGGGTCCATTGCTGGCGCAGCTGATCGTCTATTCCGGACCCCATCGGCGGTAACCCGGCAGCTGCAGAGGCTGGAGGCTGAATTGGGTGCGGAGTTACTCGACCGCTCAACGAAGCCCCCGCGCCTGAACTCGCTGGGCTCCCGGGTGCTTGAGCGAGCGCGAGATATGTTGCAGCGGACGGAGGCGCTGAGATCTCTCGCGTCGCCCGACGCCGAACCTCACGGCCTCTTGCGCATCGGGCTCGCGCATGCCCTGGCCGAGGGGACGCTGATCGAACCTATTCGGGCGCTGACTGAAACATACTCCAAGGTCCAACTGCGGCTGTTGAGCGGACTAACCGGTGAATTGTTCAACCGGCTGCTTGCCGGTGAACTCGACGTTGCTGCCGTGTTTTTGCCCGAAGGTAAAACCGCGCCTCCACCTCTGGTGACAAGTATCATCGCTCGCGACCATATGGAGATCGTTCAAGGCGCCGCAGGCAACGTGGGCGGTGATTGGGAAAGTTTGGGTAGAGCACGTTGGGTGCTCAATCCGCCCGGGTGCTTGCTTCGGGCAAGCCTCATCGATCAGATGGAGCGTGCCGGCGTCACCCCCACGATTGCAGCCGAAATCCACCACAACGTACACTTACATCTAGCTCTCATTCAGTCAGGATATGGAGTCGGGCTGCTTCCGGCTCGCTTTATTGCCAGGAAAGAATTCAGAGGCACAGTTGAAGTGTTGCGCCCCCCGTCATTTGAGTTGCATTTGTCCGTCGCAATAGTGCGGGTTGGACAACTCGGCGCTTTGGAGAGGGCTGTCGAACTGTTGGAACACGGCATTCGGCATTTGTTTGAGTCGGCCAACACCACGAAGCCCGTAACGAGGAGCCGAAGGGGTGCGCCCGCGAATCGGCGGAAGTCGCAATCGCGCAAGTAAGCGCCGCGCACATCCGAAATCTCAACGACTCGCGCCTGAGCGGCGCGGGTCTGGACGCCCCTCAGATCTCGATCACCGTATGCCAATCCGTGACGGTCCCGCAAGAATGCATTACGAACAGGAGGGTCCGCGTGGTCATCCCTCGCGAAGGGCTACGCCCACCGCCACGGGATCGTTCACCGGGACATCAAGCCCGAGAATCCACCGCTGGACGATCCGGTTTCCCTATTAGCCGCTAGTCGTTACAATCATTGTGTGTCGAGGTCGGTGGTTCAAATCCACTCGCCCCGATTGAAGGAGGTTGTGAAGGATCGTGGAGGACGGGAGGTTATTTCGTCCCGCGCCAGTAGCTCAGCTGGATAGAGCGTCGGCCTCCGGAGCCGAAGGTCCCGCGTTCGAATCGCGGCTGGCGCATCCGCTTCAATCCGGTCGCCGGGGGTGTCGCCGGAGACCGGCTGTCGCCTCTTCGATCCGGACGATGTAGTCTCGAACGGTCTCTCCCGACCGGCGTTGCGGCACGACGTAGTGTCGATCGTCGGGCTTCGAGCTCTTGAGATCGTCCACCATCAGATCACCGCCGTGCCGCTCGACGGCCGCCTCGAACCGCTGTACCGCCTCGAGCAAGGCCACCAGATGGTCCGGATTCTCGTCGCTCCCGACGCTGATGCCGCGGCCCTTCAGCCGAGCGATCGTCTCCTGCACCACAGCGCGACGCTCCTCCCCCCGATGAGGATCGAGCGCGCCCTCGAGCTCCTCGTAGTCGTCCCTGGCAGGCATGCGGACCCTCCTTAACTCGCCCGGACCGGCGTTTCCGCGTGCGCCTCCACGAACCACAGCCACTTGTCGATGCCCCGCGAGATCTCGGTGCAGATGTCCGCGCTGTCCCGGTCCCCGAGCTCGTCGGTTTCATCGATCGCCCGGCGGATGCGCGACCCGAACTCGGCCAAGGCGCCGGCCAGGGCGTTCACGTGATCGGTCCCCTCGTAGATGGCGTGGGGATAGTCCGTGAGCTCGGAGCGCTGCGCGGCGATGCGCACGGTCCCCTCCGCCACTCCGCCCAGCTGCACCACCCGCTCGGCGATCACATCCACATACTCCTCGACCGCATCGTGGACTTCGTCGAACAGCTTGTGCAACGCGATGAACTGCGGCCCCTTCACGTTCCAGTGCGCATGCTTGGTTTGGGCCTCGAGGTCGATCGCATCGGCGAGACGCTGGTTCAAGAGGTCGACCACCTGGCTTCGAGTGTCCTTGGGAAGGTCGTTACTCGTTTCAAAGGCGAGATCGGTCATGGTTCCCCCGGCGAGGGCGGTTGGACGTAAATTTGTCCCGTTAGCGCCGCCGACGCTATCCAGGTTCCCGAACACATGATCCATGCGCTGATCGCGTTCACGCTCGCCGCCGGCCTTCTCACCATCACGCCCGGCCTGGATACGGCTCTGGTGTTGCGGACCGCCGCGGTGGAAGGCCCGCGCCGCGCCATGCTCGCGGGCGCGGGCATTTGCCTCGGGTGTCTCACGTGGGGACTGGCAACCGCGGTCGGGGTGGGCGCATTGCTGAGTGTCTCGCGCCTCGCCTACGGCGCCTTGCGGCTCGCCGGGGCGTGTTACCTCATCGCCCTCGGCGTCCGGATGCTCCTGCGCGCGCCACAGCGCGTCGCGGTGTGGGCCCACCCGCCCGACCACGCCGGGAGCTGGTTCACCCGCGGCCTCCTGACCAACCTCCTGAACCCGAAGGTGGGCGTCTTCTACGTGACGTTCCTGCCCCAATTCGTGCCGGCCGGCGTGAGCGTCACGTGGTTCAGCATGCTCCTGGCCAGCATCCACGCGACGGAAGGGATCCTCTGGTTCGCGCTCCTGACTCTGGCCACGCGGCCGCTCGGCACTTGGCTCGAACGCCCGCGGGTGGCGCGGACGATCGACCGGGCGACGGGCGTGATGCTCGTAGGGTTCGGCCTCGGGTTGCTCGCCGAACGGCGGACCTAGAACCCCAGCGCCAGCCCCACGCGCCCAACGGTTTCCTGAATGGGCGCGTCGATCTCCCCGGTGCCGCCGGGATTGGTCTTGCGATTGATCCGCTGAAATGCATAGGCCGCCGTCCCGTGCAGCCGCCCCGCGAGACGCACGTCCAGGCCCAGGCCCAGATCGAGCGAGAAGGACGCGCTCCCGCCGCCCGAGAACTTCGGCGCCGCCAGGTAATCCGCGCGGAACAACACCGTGGCCCCGGGACCGATCTCGTAGAACGAGCGTGCACCGACCCGGACAGCGCCCATCGATTGCGCATCGAGCTCGGGATCCGCGCTGCGCCGCACCACGCCCACTTCGAGGCTCGCATAGGACGCCACGTCGTAGGCGACCCAGGCATCCACCTGCGTCGCCGTGAAGCCCGTCGTCGCCGCGCTGCCATCGGTCGTGTCGAGCTTCACGCGGGTGACGGCGGCCTCCACCGAGAGCTTGTGGAACCGCACGGACATCGCGCCGCCAAACCCGATGCCGGAGTAGCGGAGGCGGGATACGACTTCGCGATAGCTCGCGAGCACCACCTGAGGCCCGATGGTGATCTCTTGAGCGGGCGCCGCTCCGCCCCCCAGGGCGAGCACCGCGGCTGCGACAGCGGTCGCTCTCACCTCGCCCCTCCCGCGGCCGGCTTTGGCAGCGGCACGATGGTCAGCTGCACCTGCTGGCGACGCGCCACGTTCTCCTTCGTGATCTCCTGGTTCCGGCGGGCGATCTGGTCGCGCAGGAGGTGATTGTAGAGGATGTTGGCCGACGCCGGGCGTGGCGCCGGCTTTCGGAGGGTCATGACGAAGCCGGTGACGAGGGCCGCTGCGCCCACCACCGCGAGCTCCCGCTTGGAGCCCGACCCGAGACTCGAGTTCTCGAGGCCTAACGTCCCCACGAGCGCACCGCCAGTAAAGAGGAAAGCAAGGCCGAGCGGCCGCCAGCTCTGCGGCGGCACCTCGGTCTCCGGCAGGTACTGATAGCCCGGCAGACTCGTGAGGTGGGTCAAGGTGTCCACGAGGCCGTGGCTCAGGCGAATGGGTTGCGACGCGGAAAAGGCGTTCTGGCCCAGCCGGGCGTCGACGACCACGGTGTAGCTGCCGGCCGGGACCGGGTCGCCGTTCGCCAGGCGCGCAGGCCACGTGAGGTTCACCTGCCCGTTCCACGCGCCAGAATCGATGAGAAAGCTGCCGTCGCTCCCCACCGCGCGGGTCACCACGCGCGCCGGCTGCGTCACCGTGAAGCGGATCGGGAGGGCACCCTGACCACCGACAAAGCTCGAGCTATCGATCCGCAGCTGGCGAACGAGCAGCACCTGACGGAGCGCCACGTCGAACGCGCTGTAGGCCTTCGGGGAGACGCGGTTCGGGTCGAGCTGTCGCTCGGGATCGATCAGCACGACCTGCTTGAACGCGTCCACCGCTTTGAGGATCGAGTCCATGGCGCCGTACGTGAAGCCCAGCAGCTCGTAGGCGCGCGCGCGCTCGGGTCCCGTCAGCCGCTCGCGTAACGCCGCCGGCGCGAGCGTGAGCACCTGACGATACTCGAGGTTGTCGTACGCTTGCTGCGCCCGCCGCAGGGTCGCGTTCTGGACGACCTGCGCACCCAGGAGCGCTGGAGCGAGGAGGGTCAATCCCGCGAGCTGATGGGCACGGATCATGGGCGGGGGCTCACTCGGGGAGCAGGGTGTAGCGCTTGCGGACCACGTTGCTCGCGTCCACTTGCACCGCTTCCGTCACGGTCCTGAAGCCCGCGTGCTCGATGCGCAGCGTGTGCCGACCGGGCTTGACGGCATACTCCACGACGGGCGTCTGACCGACGTCGACGCCGTCGATATAGACCTCGCCGAACGGATCGGCCGCGATCGTCAAGAACCCCTGCGCTTGGGCGGCGGGGGCGGGGGCGGGGG
>DASQIB010000172.1:0-4479 GCA_035631795.1 Gemmatimonadales bacterium
CCTGCACAGGCTCGAAGGTGAGGGTGCCCGCGGCCACCGGATCGAACCGGCGGGCCCCAGCATCGGGCACGCGGTCGGGATGGGTCAGCGCGTACAGGATCGGAAGCTCCATCGTGGGGAAGCCGACCTGGGCGAGGACGGACCCGTCGACGAACTCGACGAACGCATGGACCACCGATTGTGGATGCACCACGACCTCGACCGCCCCGTACGGCAGCCCGAACAGGAAATGCGCCTCGATCACCTCGAGCGCTTTGTTCACGAGGGTCGCCGAATCGACCGTGATCTTCTTCCCCATCTTCCACGTCGGATGGCGCAGCGCCTGGTCCACCGTGGCGTCCGCGACGCGCTCCGGGCTCCAGGTCCGGAACGGACCGCCGGACGCGGTGAGGATGAGTCGAGCGAGCTCGGCGGGTTGCCGGCCCGTGATGCACTGCAGCACGGCGCTGTGCTCCGAGTCGACCGGGACGATCTCTCCGCCTCCCCGCCGTGCCGCCCGCGTGACCAGCTCGCCCGCCATGACCAACGTTTCCTTGTTCGCGAGCGCCACCCGCTTCCCCGCCTCGAGCGCCGCGAGGGTGGCTTCCAGCCCCGCGGCGCCCACGATTCCGTTCAGGACGATTTGCACGTCGGGTCGCGTCGCGGCCTCGACGAGGCATCGGGCGCCCTTGCCGGTCCCCAGTCCCGAGCTCTTCGTCCCTCCATTCACGAGACCGACGTACGCCGGCCGCCATTCCGCCGCTTGGCGCTCGAGCAGCTCCCCGTTGGAATGCGCCGTCAACGCCGCGACACGGAACCGCTCACGCTGGCGTGCGAGCACTTGCAACGCCGAGCAACCGATCGAGCCGGTGGAGCCGAGGATCGCGACGCCCACGCTCATGCGAGACCGAACACCCGTAAGAGCCCCGCGGTCACGGGCAGGACGAAGTACAGCGAGTCGAGCCGGTCGAGCACACCGCCGTGCCCGGGGATCAGCGACGACGAGTCCTTCACGCCGGCTTCCCGCTTGAAGAGAGACTCGGCCACGTCGCCGACCTGAGCCACGAGGACCACCGCCACCCCCAGCGTGAGGAGCTGCAGGACGCTCAAGTGCAGGGCGACCCGGTCGAGCACCAGCGGTCCATAGAGTAGCGCGGTCACGACGCCGCCGACGACGCCGGCAATGCCTCCCGCCCACGTCTTTCTCGGGGACAACACCGGCGCGAGCTTGGCGCCTCCCACCAGCGTTCCGCCCGCCATGGCACAGGTATCGCACACCCAGGTGATTGCGAGGGGGAGCACCGCCAGAGCGACGGAGCCGCGGGGATGCGCGTCCACGTGCGGGCCATGGCGGATCGCCACGATGAAGCTCAGCAGCGCCGAGGCGTACAGCGCGCCGAACACCGTGACGGAGACGGCCGTCAGCGGGTGATGGTCCGGCCCGCGTGCCGCCGCCACGATGAGGGCGATGATCAACCAGACCGCTCCCGCGTAGACGACGGGCTCCCAGTCCGCGGAGGTCTTCACCCAATACGTCGCCAGCGGCCCGATGGCCGCCGCGAGGAATCCGACCCACTCGAGGGCCTCGATGCCTTGTTTGCGGGCGAGGTCGTACACCTCGCGGGTACCGAGGGTGCCCAGGATCGCCAGCAGGCCTGCGAGCCACCAGCCGCCCAAGGCCAGCGCGACGAGCGTGACGGCGATGGCCGGCACGGCGACTCCGATGCGCACCAGCAGGTTCCGGGACATCACGCCGTGACCTTCCCGAACCGGCGATCGCGCCGCTGGTAGTCGAGGATGGCCTGGAACAGGTCACGTCGCGTCACGTCCGGCCACAGCACCGGCGTGATGTAGAGCTCGGTGTAGGCCAGCTGCCAGAGGAGAAAATTGGAAAGCCGGCACTCACCTGACGTCCGGATCAGCAGATCGGGATCCTTCCACGGCGCGGTGTAGAGGCGCTCGCGCACGGCGTCTTCATCGATATCCTCGAGTCGCTTAACACCCTTGAGCACGTCCTCGGCCAACAGGCGCGCGGCGCGCGCCAGCTCGGCCCGCGAGGAGTAGGAGACGCACAGGTTGAGCGCGAGGCGCCCACCGGCGCTCGTTTCCCGCTCGATGCGCTCGACCGCCGCGCGCGCCCCGGGCGCGAGCCGCGTACGGTCTCCGAGGACATGGACGGCCACGCCCTGATCCCGCAGCTCTGCCACCTCGCGCGCGATGTATTCCTCGAGGAGCTGCATCAGCGCCGAGATCTCGCTCACCGGGCGTTGCCAGTTCTCCTCGGAGAAGGCGAAGAGCGTGAGCACGTCCACGCCCGCGTCGATCGCGCCTTCGACCACCTCACGGACCGCCTGCATGCCGGCGCGGTGGCCCAGCGGTCGGGGAAGGCTGCGCTCGCGCGCCCAGCGCCCGTTGCCGTCCATGATCACCGCGATGTGCCGCGGGACGGCCCCATTGACGCGGATCTGCGCGAGCAGCTCGTCCGCCATCCTAGACCTCCATGATCTCCGCTTCTTTGCCCTTCACCGCTTCGTCGACTAGACGCAGATGGTCGTCGTGCAGCTTCTGGACGTCCTTCTCGGTCTTCTTCTTCTCATCCTCCGAGACGTGCTCGGTCTTCTTGATCCGCCCGATGGCCTCCGTGCGGGCGTGCCGGACGGCCACGCGGCCTTCCTCCGCGAACTTGTGGATCACCTTGACCAGCTCCCGGCGGCGCTCTTCGGTGAGCGGAGGGACCGGGATGCGGATGATGTTGCCGTCGTTCGAGGGGGTGAGACCGAGATCGGAGGCGAGGATCGCCTTTTCGATCGCTTTCAGGACGGACTTGTCCCAGGGCTGGATGGTCAGAAGCTTGGGCTCGGGCGCCGCCACGCTCGCCACCTGATTGAGGGGCATCTCACTACCGTAGGCTTCGACCCGCACGAGGTCGAGTAGCGACGTGGTCGCCTTGCCGGTGCGCACCGTCGAAAACTCCCGCTTCACGGCTTCCACCGCCTTGTCCATCGCCTGTTTGGCCAGTTTGACGTGTTCGCCCAGGGGAGAGGAGGTCATTGCACGATCGTGCCGACGCGCTCGCCCGCCAACACCCTGGCGGTGGCGCCGGGCTGGTTGATGTTGAAGACGACGATGGGGAGCTTGTTTTCCTTGCACAGGCCGAACGCGTTCGCGTCCATCACCGCGTACCCTTTGACCAGCGCTTGCTGGAACGACAGCTCGGGAAGGAACCTGGCTTTCGGCTCCTTCTTTGGATCGGCCGTGTAGACGCCATCCACATTCGTGGCTTTGAGCAACACTTTGGCCTCGATCTCGAGGGCGCGCAGGACCGCCGCGGTATCCGTCGAAAAATATGGGTTCCCCGTTCCTCCCGCGAAAATCACCATCCGTCCCTTCTGGAGATGGCGGACGGCGCGGCGCCGGATGTAGGGCTCGGCCAGCTCCTCCATCCGGATCGCGGACATCACGCGGGTGTCGACGCCCTTTTTCTCGAGTATGTCCTGGAGGGCGAGCGCGTTGATGACCGTGGCGAGCATCCCCATGTAATCGGCGGAGACGCGATCCATCCCTTGCTCGCTCGCCGCCATACCGCGCACGATGTTGCCGCCTCCCACCACGAGGCCGAGCTGTACGCCCACACCCGCCACTTGCTTCAACTCGTCGACCAGGTGGTCGATGAAACCGAAGTCGATGCCCCCGCCCGCCCCCCGCGTTCCCGCGAACGCCTCACCCGAGATTTTGAGCAGGGCGCGCGGGTACGCGAGAGCGGGACGGGGGGCCGTCGCCACTCAGCTCTCCCCGACCTTCAACCGGGTGAAGCGCCGGACGTCAATTTTTTCCCCCGTCTTGGCGGATAGCTCCTTGACGAGCTCACCGACCGTCCGTTTGTCGTCCCTCACGAATCTCTGCTCGAGGAGGACGTTGTCCTCGTAATATTTCTTCATCATCCCGTCCACGATCTTGGCGCGGATGTTCTCGGGCTTCTGCTGCTCGGCGACCTGTGCCTCGTACACCTGGCGCTCCCGCGCCACGGTCTCGGGTGGAAGGTCTTCGACCCGCACCGCCAGCGGGCGCGCCGCCGCGATGTGCATGGCCAGCTCGCGCGCGAGGGTCTTGAAGTCCTCGGTGCGCGCCACAAAGTCGGTCTCGCAGTTGACCTCGACGAGCACGGCGGTCTTGCCGTCGTGATGCACGTAGTGCCCGATCAGCCCCTCCGACGCCACGCGCTCCGCGCGCTTGTCGGCCTTGGCCGCGCCTTTTTTGCGCAGCACATCGACCGCTTTCTCCAGGTCGCCGCCCGTCTCCTCCAGGGCCTTCTTGCAATCCATCATGCCGGCGCCGGTGCGGGCACGCAGCTCCGCCACGAGCTTCGCCGGGATCTCTTTCACGGTCGTCATCCCTCCTCACTCCTCATGAAAACGCCGCCCTCGCGCCGGTGGGCTCGAAGGGCGGCGGTCGGTTGTCACCGGGCGACACGCCCGGTTGGTTAGCCCTCGCCCGCGCCGC
>DASQIB010000173.1:0-5641 GCA_035631795.1 Gemmatimonadales bacterium
GGTTCACGCTGAAGGAAATCCCGATCGTGTTCGTCGATCGAACCGAGGGGCAAAGCAAGATGAATCGGGCGATCGTCCGGGAAGCGGTGTGGATGGTGCCGCGGCTCAGGCTGATGGCCTGGTTCGGCCGCATCTAGTCGGGACGACGATCTACAAGATGACGGGGTCGGGAAACGACTTCGTCATGGTCGACGCCCGGCACACACCCCCCAACGATTGGTCGCCTCAGGACATCCGGGCCGTGTGCGCCCGTGGGACTGGCGTCGGGGCTGACGGCCTCGTGTTCGTCGGGCCTGGATCCCGGGCGGACTCCGTGCGGATGATCTACTTCAACTCCGACGGCTCACGGGCCGCGATGTGCGGAAACGCCGCCCTGTGCAGCACCCGTCTGGCCGCTCGCCTCGGCCTGGCACCCGCGACGCAAATGATCCTCGAAACCGATGCCGGCACGTACGACAGTCGCTGCGACGGACGGGGCGACGATACACGTGCCGAGCTGCACCTCGCACCGGTCAAGACACCAGCGCCCGTAAAAGGGCTCGGCATCGCCGCCGGCGAGCGGCAGGCGGTGCTCGGCACGGTCGGTGTGCCACACGTGGTGGTGCTCGTGGAAGACGTGGAGCTGGTGGACGTCCTCACCAGAGGCAAGGCGCTCCGGTCCGACCCGGCACTCGGTCCAGCCGGCGCCAACATCAACTTCGTCTCCGGTGGGGGCCGTCGTGCGGAGTGGCGTATGCGCACCTACGAGCGCGGCATCGAGGACGAGACGTTGGCCTGTGGCACCGGCGCGGTTGCCGCGGCGTGCGCACTCGCGGAGTGGGGCCTGGCGCAGCCGCCGCTCTCGTTCTGGACCCGGTCCGGTCGGCGCCTAGAGGTGCGGGCGAGGCGAGTCTCGGCGGATCTCTATGACGATGTCTGGCTGGGTGGGGAGGCGCGGCTCGTCGTGCGGGGTGTGATTAACTGAGGTGCTTCTCCACATTTGTGTTGCCCTGTACTTAACATAACATAGATTATACGAAGTACGGGAGCACAGAACGGGCGCTACTTTGCCCCACTCGACACCCCCTTCGTCAGTTCGCCGATCCTGACCTTCGCCTCCCCGGCGGCGCTCGTCGAGTCCAACTTCTGCGCAATGGTTCGGTAGGCCGCCAGGGCCTTCGCGGTATCACCCGCCGCCACCCAGGCCCGCCCCGCGTCCGAAAGGAATTGCGCCCGGAGGAACGGGTACTGGGCCTCCTCCGCCGCAGACTCGTATGCCGCGGCCGCGTCCTTGGGCCGCGCGGCGTTCTCGAATGCCGCGCCGAGCAGCCCGTAGGCTTGGGACTGGAACTGCCTGTCCGCCTTGGCGGCGTACCGCTGCAGCACGTCGATCGCCTGCTGAGTCTGCCCCTGCGCGAGCCGCACTTGAGCCAGGAGGATGATCCCTTCGTCAGCCGCCCGAGTTCCCGAGTAGTTCTCCACGACCTGGGATAGCACACTCGCCGCGAAGGGATAGTTCTTCGTGTCGAGAGCGAGGCGGCCTTGCTCGAGCTGTCGGCTGGCGCTCGCCTCCGCCGTTTTGGACGACAGCACGTTCCACCCAAACAGTCCGGCGGCGATAAGAAGTATCACCCCCGCCCACGCCCACCACTTCTTGTGGGCCTTGAGCCATTCCGCCACCCCTGCCAGCGCGCTCGAGTCGTCTGCCGCCGTTACTGTCGTAGCCATGCCCACTCCGTCGGAAGGTTCGGGAGGTTCGGAAGGTTCTGGAGGTTGGGGAGGTCCCTTCCGAACCTCCCCAACCTTCTTAACCTCCCCAACCTGCTTCTCTCAGTGGTGCCCCTGGGGTGACTCGAACACCCGGCCAACGGTTTAGGAAACCGCTGCTCTATCCACCTGAGCTACAGGGGCGCTAAGCCTAGTAATGTAGAGGGCTTACGCGTAGTGCAGCAAGGCCTCGATCCGCTCGCCCTCAAGGCGTTCTCGTCCTTTGAGAAAATCGAGCTCGATGAGAAAGGTGAACCCGACGACCTGCGCTCCATGGTTGCGGACGAGTTTCGCCGCCGCCTGAGCCGTCCCGCCAGTCGCGAGCACGTCATCCACGATGAGCACTCGGTCACGGCCGCTCACCGCGTCCTGATGCATTTCGAGGGCGTCTGTGCCGTACTCCAACGCGTACTCGACGCGCCCCCGCGCCGCCGGCAACTTGCCCGGCTTCCGTATCGGTACGAGGCCCGCCTCGATCGCCAGAGCGATCGGCGCACCCAGGAGAAACCCTCGAGACTCGATCGACACGACCCGCGTCAGGCCGGCGGCACAGAACGGCGCCGCCATGAGGTCAATAGCGTTTCGAAATAGCCGCGCGTTCAGGAGGAGCGGCGTGATATCCTTGAAGAGAATCCCCGGCTTCGGAAAGTCGGGAACGTCCCGGATGCTCGCGTAGATATCGCGGACGGCCATCGCCTGGTTCACCGGTGCCTTCTCCAACTACCTGATGTCAAAGTTGTTGGGCAGTGCCTCTTCATGTGGAAACTCACTTGCGTCCACACGCTCGACACGCGCCATGGCAGGACCGCGAGCCAGGGCTTGCGCAAGCTCGTACAACGCCGATTCCAGCCCCGCTGCCACCACTTCCACCGAGCCATCGCGCAGGTTGCGAGCAAAGCCGCGCAGCCGCAGCGCCTCGGCCTCCCGTCCGACGAACCAGCGGAATCCCACTCCCTGAACCCGGCCGTGCACGAGGAAGCGCTTGGCAGCCATCGGGGGCCTATTCCTGGCGACTCTGGGCAGCCCCTGCCGCCCCCGCCGCCCTGGCCCGCCGGCGGTGCCACCAGATGTAGCCCGTGGTGATCAGCGCGAGGATGGGCAACAGGAGCAGAATGGCACGCCCGGCGTACCGCTGCGCTTCGCGGTTCAGGACCTCGAGGATCACGTCCTCGCGGCTCCCGATGAACCAGCCGATGCCCGTGAGGATACTGCACCACAGGAGCGCGCCGAGCCCGGTGAACACGACGAATCGGCCCAGTCGCATCCTCGCGATACCCGCCGGGATGGAGATGAGGTGCCGGACCACGGGGAGCATGCGCCCGAGGAACGTGCTGATTTCACCGTGAGCGGCGAAGTACCGCTCCGATCGATCCAGCCCCTTTTCCGTGATGAGCACGTATTTCCCCAGGCGCAGGAAAAACGCGCGGCCCAGCCAACGCGCGAGCCCATAGTTAGTCAGCGCGCCGAGGATGCTCCCCAGTACACCGCAGACCACCGCCACGACCAGGTTCATCTCTCCCTTGGCGGCGAGGTAGCCCGCGGGGGGCATGACCAGCTCGCTCGGCAAGGGCAGGATCGACGACTCCACGGCCATGAGGGCGATGATCCCGGGGTAGCCCATCCCGCGGAACAGGTTCAGCAGCCAGCCGACGAACGACTCAAGCATCGAATCCATGCTCTCCGACCAAGGGGACGAATCGCGCCGCGCCGAGGGGCGTGTAGCGGAGCTCGGGCGCGGTTGGCCCAGCGGTGCGCTGGACCAGCGTGAGAACCTGGCCACCCCGCTTCCCCAAGGGAATGAGGAGCCGGCCGTCCGGCGCCAGCTGCTGCACGAGCGGCGGGGGAACCTCGGGACCGCCCGCGGCGACGAGGATCGCGTCGTAGGGCGCATATGCGCTCCAACCCAGGGTGCCGTCGCCGAGGAGTACCGACGCATTGCCGACCCCCGCCTCCCGCAACGCCCGTTGCGCCGACACGGCCAGCTTCTCCACGCGCTCCACCGAGAAGACCGTGTCGGCCAGCGCTCCGAGGAGGGCCGTCTGGTACCCCGACCCTGTGCCGATCTCGAGAACGCGCTCCGTTCCTCGCAACCGCAGCGCCTCGAGATACCGAGCCTGCATGAAGGGCTGCGAGATGGTCTGCCCGTTGCCGATGGGCAGCGCCGAGTCGTCGTACGCGCGGTGCCGAACCGCCGGGGGCACGAACAGATGTCGCGGGGTTTCGGCGAAGGCCTTGAGCACGGCGAGGTCGCGGATGCCGCGATGCCGCAGCGTCTCGACCAACCGCACCCGGTATCCGGCGTACGTGTCCGCGGGCCCCCCCCCCGCCCCGATCAGTCGCCGGCGAGCCACTGTCGCACGACCTCGATGAGTCGATAGTTGGTCATGTCCATATGGAGCGGGGTCACGGAGATGTAGCCGTCCCTGGTCGCGCGGAAATCCGACTCCGCTCCTCCGGTCCAGGTAATGTGCCCACCACCGATCCAGTAGATGTCCTTGCCCCAAGGATCCTTCATGAGGGCGATCTCCTCGCTGAACACCCGGCTCCCGAGGTGCGTGACCTTCACGCCTTTGACCTGATCCCCGGGGATCGCCGGGAGATTGATGTTCAGGAGGGTCTCCTTGGGGAAATCCTTCACCGCCGTGATGCGCTTGAGCAGCGCCCGCAGACCGTCCTTGTGCGTCTCGAGCGTGTCCAGGTCTGATCCCGCGTATGAGATGGCGATGCTCGGGATGCCGGCGACGAGGCCCTCCATGGCCGCAGCGACGGTCCCCGAATAGAACACATCCTCCCCCATGTTCTGCCCGTGGTTGATTCCTGAGATCACGAAGTCGGGCTTCTGGGGCATGAGCATCCCGATAGCGAGCAACACACAGTCCGTCGGCGTGCCGTCCAGCTGGAAGGCGCCGTCGGGCCTCCTCGTGGCGCGGAGCGGCCGGTGGAGCGTGAGCGAGTGCGATGTACCGCTCTGTTCACGGTCCGGGGCGACGACGGTGACCTGCCCCAACGTCGCGCAGACGTCGCCCAAGAACGCCAGCCCGCGGGCCAGGATGCCATCGTCGTTCGAGATCAGAATGTTCAACGGTTCGTGCCCCTCCCTGCCAAAATCTCCCGTCCGTAGCGGGCGAAGACGCGCGCCAGCCGCCAGCTATCGGTCCAGCGCCGGAAGTGACTGGCCCGTCCCTCGTACACCGTCGGGATCGGCTCCGAGCGCACGGCAAACCCCCGCGCGAGCGCCGCCAGGAGAAACGCGGTCTCGTAGTCGTAGCGTCGCTCCCCGGGTCGGATGGTTTCAGCGATGCGACGCGACAAGGCACGGAACCCGGTCTGGGCGTCCGGGACCGCCACCCCCCCGATGCGGGAGGCGAGCGTCGCCGAGACCCAGTTGGTGCAGCGCCGTCCCCATGGCATGGTGCCCGTCCGGGCGCGAGCCCCAAGGACGAGATCCGCTTCGCCCGAGACGACCGCTGCCGCGAGGCGTGGGATCTCCTCTGGGGGATGCTGCCCGTCGCCGTCGAGCGTGACGATGACGCGCGCGCCGCTCTGGAGCGCGGCCGCGATGCCCGTCTCGAGCGCGGCGCCCTTCCCGCGATTGTGTGGATGGGTCAGCACGGTCGCCCCCTTCCCGCGCCCCCGTTCCCCGGTCCCGTCGGTGGAGCCGTCGTCCACAAGGTACACGATCGCGCCGGGCGCGGCCCGGCGACTCCGGCTGACGACCTCGGTGATGGTGGCGGCGGCCTGGTATGCGGGGATAACGACCGCGAGGGTCTCGTCAGCGCGCCCCGGCATTGGGCGCGTTTCCTTCGAGAACAGCCAGGACGGCCTTGAGCTCCGCGCGCAGGTCCTTCACCGTCTGGGTCGCGAGCGCGCGGCGCGCCTCCGGCTTGAGCTCGCC
>DASQIB010000174.1:0-16861 GCA_035631795.1 Gemmatimonadales bacterium
GCGCGCTCCAGATGATCATAGGTCTCCGAGTCCTCGTACTGCGCGAGATCGAGGGTCGCCGCGTGCTGCATCAATCGCACGCTGATGCGATTCGAGAACAGGTCGCCGAGCAGACTCTCGAGCAGCGACGAGAGGCGCGCCAGGCCCTCGCCGCCGACCGCGATGCCGAGCTCCAGCGCGACCAGGCCGCCCAGATGCCACCAGTCGACCACCCCACCCGCACCCCCACCCGTCTCCCGCACCCGCATCGCCGCGATCACGCCGTCGATGATCAACTTCCCGATCCACAGCACGGCGAGCGGGATGAACGAGCGCACCGCCCGCAGCGCGAGGATCCCCACGGTGTAGCCGCGGTGGGTCTGGTAGACGAGCTTGAGGAGCGGGGGGACGTGCCTGAGCGCCTGCAGACGCTCGGACCAGGTGGGTGGCTTGCCGTCCGATTCCGAGAGTAAGCTCCTGGCAGCGGGGAGCATACCGTGCGAAACGAAACGACGCGGACCGGTCACGACCTTAACTTCCCACTGGGGCGGTTCGTCAATATAACCGCATGAAATACCGCATTCTGGGCTGGCTGCTGCTCCTCGCCATCGGGTCTCCTCTGATGACGGCATGGCGCGTCGTCGGGGCGCAGCATGCTGCGCCCCTAGGCATGACCGAGACATCACTCCGGGACACGAGCTCGCCCTCCGTCCTTTCCCCGCGTGACTCCGCATTGCACGCTCTGAACCGTCTCGCCTACGGCCCACGGCCCGGAGAAGTTGATGGCGTGGCCGCCGAAGGCGTGATGCATTGGATCGACCGCCAGCTCACGCCCCGCAAGATCGACGACGGAGCCCTGGCCCGACGCGAGCGGGACTTCCGCATCCTCGATTACGACCGTGGCGACCTCGCCGGCATGTACGCGGAGGTCCAAAGGGAGCGCCGGGAGCGGAAGCTTGCGGCCAACGGCGCGGCCGACACCACGATCACGCCACGGGACCAGACCGCCCGCCGCCTCGCTGGCCAATTCCAGGAGCTCGCCGTCGTGCGCGCTGCGCTCTCCGAGCGCCAGCTGTACGAAGTCATGGTGGACTTCTGGACCAATCACTTCAACGTGTATTTCGGCAAGGGCGCCGACCGGTTCCTCACGCCCGATTACATCGAGCGCACGATCCGCCCGAACGCGATGGGGCACTTCGAGGACCTGCTGATCGCGACGGCCGAGAGCCCCGCCATGCTCTTCTACCTGGACAACTGGGAGAGCGTGGCGCCGGGCTCGGTCCCGCCCGCCGCGATCCGGGTCCGTGCGCGTCCCCTGTTCGGGCGCCGGCCGAATCTGTTCAGCTTCCCGCCCCGCGACCCGGCGGAGCAAGACTCCATGCGCCAGCGGGCGATCCAACGCGCGCCCCAGGGCATCAACGAGAACTACGCCCGCGAGCTGCTCGAGCTCCACACGGTGGGCGTGGATGGCGGTTACACACAACAGGACGTGATCGCCGTCGCGCGCATTCTTACGGGTTGGAGTATCAAGCGTCCCCAGCAGGGCGGGGACTTCGAGTTCCACGACTGGGCGCATGATGCCGGGGCAAAGCAGGTGCTCGGTGTCCGGTTTCCGGAGGGGCACGGCCGAGACGAGGGACTACGACTCTTGAAGATGCTCGCGAGCCTGCCGGCGACCATGCATCACGTGAGCTGGAAGCTGTGCCAGCGATTCGTGAACGACGATCCGCCCGACGGCTGCGTGGACGACGCGGTCGCGGCGTGGAAACGGTCCAACGGCGACATCCGGGAGGTGCTACGCGCGATCGTGAGCGGTCCTGACTTCTGGGCGCCGCGGAATATCCGGGCGAAGGTCAAGACGCCGCTCGAGTTCGTGGTGAGCGCCGTTCGAGCGGTCGCCGCCGACCCCGATACGACGCCGCGCTTGGCGCAGGTCGTGGCCCGGCTCGGTGAGCCACTCTTTCAGCATGTGGCCCCCGATGGCTATCCTGAGATGGAAGCGGCATGGGTGAACAGCGGCGCGCTGCTCGACCGCATGAACGCCGCCGTCGCCCTGGCCGCCGGCAAGCTGCCCGGCGTGACCGTCATCGCGGACTCGGGGCTCGGCGCTGCGGCGAGCCCCGACAAGATCGTCGCCGTCGTGGACCGCGAGATCCTGAACGGCACCATGTCCGAGAATACGAAACGGGTCATCACACGACAGCTGGCAGATATCACGAATCCTGAACAAGCGCGGGTGCTCGCGATCGGACTCGCGCTCGGCGGGCCGGAGTTTCAGAGGCAATGAAGAGCTCGGTAGAGGTCGGTAGGGGTCGGTAGAGGACGGTAGAGGTACGTCGGAGGGACGCATGGCGATTTCGAGACGAGTATTCGTGAGGGCTGGTGGTCTCGCACTGTTTAGCCTTGGGTTGGACCCCCTATTCTTGGCACGGGCCGCGTACGCCTCGTTCCGTCGTTCCGTCGTTCCGTCTGACCCTCCAATTCTCGTCTGCCTTTTCCAGCGCGGCGCCGTGGACGGGCTCAACATGATCGTCCCGCATGGCGATCCTTCCTACTACAGTGAGCGGCCTCGCATCGCCGTGCCGGCCAGTGACGTCGTGGACCTGGACGGGCATTTCGGCCTGCATCCGCGCCTGGCGGCGCTCAAGCCGCTGTGGGATGCGAAGAGCCTCGCCATCGTCCACGCCATCGGCTCTCCGAATTCGACGCGCAGCCACTTCGACGCCCAGGACTACATGGAATCCGGGACGCCGGGGGTGAAGGCGACTCCAGACGGATGGCTCAACCGCTACTGCCAGCACGACCGTGAGCACCAGGACACGCCGTTCCGCGCGGTCGCGTTCGGCCCTCAGCTCCCACGGATCCTCGCCGGCTCGGCTCCGGCGCTCGCGATCGACGATCTGCAGGCCTTCGGCCTCCGGGCGCCGCAACCGGCCGCCCGTGATCGGCTCACGCGCGCCTTCGAGGAGCTGTACGCGGGTTCGGCCACGGGGCTGCTTTCATCGTCCTCCCAGGAAGCGTTCGAGGCAGTGCAAACGCTCAGGCGGGTCGACCCGACGCAGTATCAACCCACCGACGGAGCCGACTACCCGCGCGGCAAGCTCGGCAAGGCGTTGCTCGAGATCGCGCAGCTGATCAAGGCCGATGTCGGAATCCGGGTCGCGTTCGCCGACATCACCGGGTGGGACACCCACGTCAATCAGGGAGCGGGCGAGGGCCAGCTCGCGGCGCGGCTCGCGGAGCTCGGCCAGGCCCTGGCCGCGTTCACCCGCGATCTGGGGGAGCGGATGCGTGATGTGGTGGTGCTGACGATGTCGGAGTTCGGACGCACGATTCGGGAAAACGGCAACTCGGGAACGGATCACGGACATGCGACCGCGATGCTCGTGCTCGGCGGCCCGGTGCGTGGGGGGCGGATACTCGGCCGGTGGCCGGGCCTCGATCCCGCCGACCGGTTCGAGGGCCGCGACCTGGCCGTGACGACCGACTTCCGGGACCTGTTCGCCGAGCTCCTCGCACGCCACATGGGCGCCTCGACGGGCGCGCTCGACGCGATCTTCCCCGGATTCACCTCCGACCCCACCCGCTTCCCGGGGGCGATCAGCGGGTAGCGGCTGCCTGCTGCTTGAGGGCGGCGAGCAACGGCTCGGGCTCCCAGCTCCCGTCGTAGCGCACGCCATCGATGAAGAACGTCGGCGTGCCGTTCACGCCGCTCCGCACACCGCTGCGGAAGTCCTCCCGCACGCGTTGAGCATAGACGCCGGCCGCGAGCTCCCTCGCGAAGCGTTGTGCGTCGAGCCCAAGATCGGTCGCGTATTCGACCAGATACTCATCGTCGAGCGCGAACTGACGCTCGAACAGCCGATCGTGCATTTCCCAGAATTTCCCCTGCGCACCCGCTGCCTCCGCCGCTTCCGCGGCGTGCTCGGCATGGGGGTGGCTCTCCCGGAGCGGAAAGTTGCGAAAGGCGAACCGGAGGCGCGGGCCCATCGCCTGTTGAACCGCCTTGACGATCGGGTAGGCGTGTCCACAGTGCGGGCACTCGAAGTCTCCATACTCGACGAGCGTCACTGCCGCGTCCGCGGGCCCCTTGACGTGGTCGCGCGCGTGGATGGCGGGCGTCAGAACGGCGGCCTCGCTGCGACGGCTCACACCGGCCTCGCTTCCGGCACCAGCGCGTCCAACGCGCGCAGGATTCCATCCGCGCCCGGGTTGACATCGATCGGCGACACGTCGTTCCAGCGGATCACACCGTCGCCATCGATCACGAACAGCGCCCGCTCGGTAACCCCGTCGCCGGTGCGGTACACGCCATAGCGGCGGGCGACCTCTCCTTTGGGCTCGAAATCCGCGAGCAGCGGAAAGCGCAGCGTGCGGTCCTTGGCAAACGCCGCGTGGCACCACACACCGTCCACGGAGATGCCGAGGAGCTGCGCGCCGTAGCGCTCGAACTCCGGCAGCACTTCGTTGTAGAGCGCCATCTGATCGCCGCAAACCGGACTCCAGTCCGCGGGATAAAACGCCAGGATCACTGGCCGGCCTCGATAGTCTGTGAGCGACACGGTCTGGGCCGGGGCGCTCCCGAGCGTGAAGTCGGGGGCCCTGGTCCCGGGCGCTAGTGGCTTCATTGGATCTCCTGTCAGTTGGTCTCTGGAGCGGACTCTTCCGGTACGATCGCCAGCTCGAGCCGGTCGGCCTTTCGCAAGGCGACGATCGTCGTGCGCGCGCCGATGCTGTCGCTGACGAGCAGCCGGTGGAGATCGTCCACTCCCGTGACGGCCTTTCCGTCGAAGCGTACGATGATATCGCCCGAGCCGAGGCCCGCTCGCTCGGCCGGGCTGCCGGACTCGACGCCAGTCACGAGCACGCCGCTCTTGGCATCGAGCCCATGCGCCCGCTGAGCCAGCCGGAGCAACGGCACCGTCTGTCCCGCCACCCCGATCCGGCCCCGCCGGATCTTGCCGTGCCGGATGAGCTGGCCCGCGACGAATTTGGCGGTCGTGATGCCGACGGCGAAACAGATGCCCTGCGCGGGCAGGATGACGGCCGTGTTGACGCCCACCACGCGGCCCCGCGAGTCCACGAGGGGTCCTCCGGAGTTCCCCGGGTTCAGGGCCGCGTCCGTCTGGATGACATCGTCGATCAGGCGCCCGCCGACCGATCGGAACGAGCGACCCAGCGCGCTCACGACACCGGCGGTCACGGTGCTCTGGAACCCGAGCGGATTCCCGATCGCCACGACCAGCTGACCCACGCGGAGCGCCCCGCCACTCGAATCGCCGAGCTCGGCGACGGTGATGGCGACCGGCGGAACCCGGATCACGGCCAGATCGGTGCCGGGGTCGTCTCCCACGAGGTCCGCGTGGACGCGGCGGCCGTCCGCGAACGCGACCTCGAGACGCGTCGCGTTGTGGACCACGTGGCTGTTCGTCAGGACAAATCCGTCAGGCGTAAACACGAAACCCGATCCATTGCCCGGGACCTCCTGCGCCAGCCGGCCCCGGCGCTCCGCGCGATGCCGCACGTCCACGCTCACCACCGCCGGACCGACCTTTTCGGCCGCGGCTGTCACGGCGCGCGAGTACGCGTCGAGTAGGTGGTCGTCGTGCGGGGGCGGGGGCGGGGGCAGGGGCGGGGGCGGGGTGCTTGGCTTGTCTTCGGTAGATGGAACGACGTGGTCAGCAGACAGGGAAAGTGTTGCCTCCATTAGCCCTCCTCTCTATCAAGCGAGAACACCGGCTGGTTCCCGTCCCCCCTCCATGCTGATGGGAGTCATATATTTGACCCCCTATGGAGCTTTCGGGCTCGCTCGCCGTGATCACGGGCGCTACCGAGGGAATCGGCCGCGCCACGGCGTTTGCCCTGGGCGGTGCCGGAGCGCGCATCGCGATCTGCGCCCGGACGGCGGCGAATGTGGACGCCACCATACGGGACCTCCGTGCGGCCGGCGTCGACGCGATCGGCATGCCGTGCGACGTGTCCGACCCGTCCTGCGTGGCGTCGTTTGCGACGTTCGTCAACCGCGAGCGCGGCACGCCGCGGATCCTCGTGAACAACGCTGGAATCGGGCGCTTCAAGCCGCTCCTGGAGCTCCCCCTCGACGACTGGGACGCGACGATGGGCGTCAACGTCCGGTCGCTGTATCTCGTCACACGCGCGTTTCTGAAAGGAATGCTCGACGCGGGGACCGGAACCATCGTCAACATCGCGTCCCTCGCGGGAAAGAACGGCGTCGAGGGGGGGACCGCGTATTCCGCCTCCAAGCACGCGGTGCTCGGCTTCTCGAAGAGCCTCATGCTCGAAGTCCGGAAGCGCGGACTCCGCGTCGTAGCGATCTGTCCGGGGTCGGTCGCCACCGCCTTTGCGGAGAAAGGTGATCGCGTCCGCCCAAACCGCGATCGCGTGCTCACGGCGGAGGACGTTGCGCATGCGGTGCTCGCGACGATCACTGTCTCGGACGGCGCGATGATCAGCGAACTGGACATCAGACCGAGTAACCCGTAGAACCGTGTGAACGGCGTCGAGAAGAGACGTAGAGAACAAACGTGGAGAAAAGGCGTGAATAACTCACCGATCAGGCGGTGGATGGTTGTACAAACGGACTAGCATCTTCAACACGAGCGCGGTTCTGCTCTCTAATGACACTATCGCCCTTCGTCGACCTGAGTTTGAACGGCGTGCGATTGCAAGGAGCGACAGGACTTCCTGTGCGGACCCACGTGCGTAGATGAGGAAGCGCTGGAATTCTCTTATTGTGCCGCGGCCACAAGCCTCTGCGATGTTTGCCGGCACGGACACCGCGGCGCGGACGAGCTGGTCGCCGAGCGTGAACCGTTCCGTCGAATTGAAGGTCCGGACTTCCTTGATGACGTCCGCCGCAACGGACGAAGCGACCGCATGCACCCGCAACGGGCCCGCGCCAGCTCTTAGAACCATCACGCACGATAGGGCTGGAACCACGACAGGGCGGTATCGTTTTAACGCCTCTCCTCTACGTTTTTCCTCCACGTTGTTTCTCGACGTTTTTTCTCTACGTCGTTCGCCACGATGCTAGACCCCATCCGGAAGCTTTTGGCCGAAGCAGGGCGCGCCAAACAAACACGGGCGTTCTGGCAGTCGGCCACCGACATCCTCAGCGATTGGGCGGGTGACGCGCGGGTCGAGCTGACGTACAAGGGCTTGAACGAGTCAGGCACCGTCGAGGCCGGCATCGCGGGGAAGGACGGCGAGCCGTATCTCACGGACTATCACGACGCCGAAGGGCGCCACGTCAGCGCGAGGTTCCAGGGTCTGCCCACCGGGTTCCCCGGCGACGCCCTGCGCTCGACCATCGAGATCGCGACGCACCTCGCGGTGATGGTCGCCCGGCGGAGCGGGCTCGAGCGCGAGCGCCGGCTCGGGACGTTCCTGGTGGAGCTGTCGCGGTGGCTGCTGGCGGCGCCCGAGCGCGAGCTGCTGCTCCGCTACACGCTCCAGAGCGTCACGAGCCTGGTGGAAGCGCAGGGCGCGTACGTGGCGTTGCGTGGATCCGATCCGGACTCGCTGCGGGTCGCGGCAACCGTGGGTCAATGCGCGGAGCTCGACGGCGCCCAGATCATGATCAATTCCAGCGTCAACGGGCGCGTCGTCCGGTCCGGTGAGCCGTTCCTCACCGACAACATTCTTTCCGAAGAAGGCGCGCAGCGATCGCTGTCACCCTCGGGCACGGCCCGAGCGGCGATGATCGCGCCGCTTCGTACCTCGAGCGGAGTAGTGGGCACAGTGGGTGTCGTCCGCTACGAACGCCCCGGGGATCAGTCGCCGCCCTTTGCGTTGATGGAGCTGCAATACCTCTCGGCCGTCGCCGCCTACATCGCCGGCGGGCTCGAGCTGTCCGAAGCCGTGAGCGGAGCCCGAGCCGCCGCGGAGCGCGCCCACGCGATGGTGGATGGGAGCCCGTTGCCGATGGCGCTCGTGGACCGGGAGGGTCGCGTCCAGCAGCTGAATCAGTCCGCGTGCCGGCTCCTCGGCATCCCCTCGGAAGCGCAGGCCCTGGGCACGCACCTCGAGGCGCTGGGCCTGTCCCCGAGCGAGATCACGCTCCACCTGGTGCTCGCGCGTCCCCGCCAGGGCGAGCCCTGGCATGGCCGAGTGCTGGTGACCCAGCCGTCCGGCGACCGCCGCATCTGCGACTGCACGGTGACCGGGCTGTCGGGCGTCGGACCCGACAGCCTGCTCGTGGCCCTCTACGACCGGACGGACGAGCTGCGAGCGCAGCGCGAGCTGATCGCGCGCGAAAAGCTGGCGACGGTCGGTGAGATCGCGAGCGGCGTGGCACACGAGGTGAACAACCCCCTCGCGGCCATTCGAATGGAAGCGGAGCTGCTCGGGCGCGCGAGCAAGGATCCCGAGACGAGCACCACCGCCGCGACCATCACGCGCGAAGTGGACCGCGCCGCGCGTATCGTCCGGAGCCTCCTGCGCCTGGCCCGCCGGGCCGACACCACGCCGACGCGGGTCCAGATGAACGACCTGGTGCACGACGTCGCCGAAATTCGGCGCCGAGTGCTGCGGGCGGAGAGCGTCGAGTTCCGCACCACGCTCGATCATTCCGCCCCGCCCGTGCTCGGCCTGGGGCAGGAGCTGCAGCAGGTGGTGATCAATCTGGTGACCAACGCGGAATACGTCGTGCGCGGGCGGAAGCCCGCCATCATTCAGCTCCGGACGCAGGCGCGGGAAGGCTGGGTCCGACTCACGGTCGACGACTCCGGGCCCGGCGTGCCCCGGGACATCCGGGGTCGCATCTTCGATCCGTTCTTCACGACGAAAAGCCCCGATGAGGGCACGGGACTCGGGCTCGCGATTTGCCAACGCGTGGTGACCGAGGTCGGCGGCAAGATCTGGATCGAAGAATCGGAGCTTGGGGGCGCGCGCTTCGTGGTCGAGCTCCCCGCGGCCCCGGAGCACGTCGAGGTGACGTCGATCGGCTGAGTCGGCCTAATGCTCCAGAATTCGCGTGCGGTACAGCCCGAGCGCGAACAGCCCGTAGGCCCCAAGACCGACGAGCAGGGCCGTGAGCCGCCAGTCGAACCCGAGCCGGGTCGCGCCGACGGCGGCGGCCACGAGCCACGCCACGCTCGCGAGGAAGCCGAGGATGATCACTTCCTTCCTCGACATCAAGATGCCGAAGACGTACCCCCAGCTGAAGCCACAGATTGCGAGGTAGATGAGCCCGTGGGGAATCTTGGTCGGGTCGATCAGGTTGAGGACACCCGCGAAGAAGCAAAACAATCCGACGACGGTATAGCTCGCGAGGTGCAGCGTGAGCGGGAGCGGGACGGTACCCATGCGATTGAAAGTCATGGGGAAAAGATAAGGGGCTGGGTATTAGGGGCTAGGTGTGGAAGGCTACGTTGTCGAGCTCCAGCACCTAGCCCGCAACACCTCGTACCTCTTTAATTCCTCCCGTGCAAGCCACCCGTACCTACCTCGAGCTCACCACGCCCGCGCAGTTCACGGCGGCCTTCGGGGATTTTCCGGACCTGGCGATCGAGCATGTCCGCAGGCCGACTCCGGACCTGTACCGGCGCTGCTACCGCACGGTGGGGGACGCCTATCATTGGCGCGACCGCTGGGACTGGACCGACCAGGAGATTCGCGCGCATCTCGCCCGCCCGGAGATCACACTCCATGTCGCGCGGCGAGGGGCCACGCTCGTAGGGTGGTACGAGCTCCGCCGCGTCCCCGAGGACCGCTCGGTCGAGATCGCGTACTTCGGGCTCTTTCCCGACGCCGTCGGCCACGGCCTCGGCAAACATCTCCTTTCCTGCGCTGTTCGCGATGCCTGGGCGCTCGAGCCCGCGCGCGTCTGGCTGCACACGTGCACGCTCGATCATCCCGCCGCGCTTCCGAACTACAAGAAGCGCGGCTTCGCGCCGTACAAGACGGAGACGTACGAGGTTAACTTCTCTTCGTGAACTTCACTCTGTCGCGCACGCAGAAGCTCATCATCGCCGGTGTTGTGGTCCTGCCGCTTTTCGTCTTCAGCCTGTATACCTGGGCGACGCTGTCGTACACGTATTCGTCCGGAGACCGCGCAGGGTACGTGCAGAAGTTTTCCAAGAAGGGCTGGTTGTGTAAGACCTGGGAAGGCGAGATGGCCGTGATTACCACGGCGGCGACGATGCAGGAAAAATTCTACTTCACCGTGAAGAACGATGCCGTCGCTGCCCGCATCAACGACACGCTGGGCAAGCGCGTCGCGCTGACCTACAAACAGCATGTCGGGATCCCGACCAGCTGCTTCGGGGATACCGAGTACTTTGTGACGGATGTGAAGGTGGTGGAATGACGCCCGGAAACAGCTTTGGAGCGGGGGCGCAACTCAAGGTCGGTAGTCGCACGTTCGAGATCTTCAAGCTCGAGGCACTTGAGCGGCGAGGCCTCCCGGTATCGCGTCTCCCCTATTCGCTCCGGATCCTGCTGGAAAACCTCCTGCGCCGCGAGGACGGGCGCACGGTGACGGCCCGCGAGATCGAAGCGCTCGCGCGCTGGGACGCGAAGAAAACTCCCGTCGAGGAAATCGCGTTCATGCCGGCCCGCGTGTTGATGCAGGACTTCACCGGGGTACCCGCCGTCGTGGACCTCGCGGCCATGCGCGACGCGATGCAGGCCATGGGTGGCGATCCCACGCAGGTCAACCCGCTCCTGCCCGCCGAGCTCGTGATCGACCACTCCGTGATCGTGGATGAGTTCGGCACGCCCGCCGCATTTCAGGTCAATGCCGACCTCGAGTTCCAGCGCAACCGCGAGCGGTACGCCCTGCTCCGGTGGGCACAGCAGACCTTCAAAGGATTCCGGGTGGTGCCGCCCGATACGGGCATCGTGCATCAGGTGAATCTGGAGTATCTGGCACGCGTGGTATTTACGGCAGGCGACGCCACGAGAGAGCGACGCCACGACGCCACGGTGCCGCAGGCCTATCCCGACACCCTCGTCGGCACGGATTCCCACACGACCATGATCAACGGGCTCGGGGTGCTCGGCTGGGGCGTGGGCGGAATCGAAGCCGAAGCGGCGCTGCTCGGGCAACCGGTGTCGATGCTCATCCCACAGGTTGTCGGCTTCCGGCTCACCGGCAAGCTCGCCGAGGGCGCCACCGCCACGGATCTCGTGCTGACGGTGACGGAGATGCTTCGGAAGAAGGGGGTCGTGGGCAAGTTCGTCGAATTCTACGGCCCCGGGATCGCCTCCCTGCCCCTCGCCGATCGCGCCACCATCGGCAACATGGCGCCCGAATACGGCGCCACCGTCGGGATCTTCCCCGTGGATCAGGAAACGCTTCGCTACCTCGAGTTCACGGGTCGGCCCACGGCTCAGGTGCAGCTCGTGGAAGTGTACATGAAGGAGCAGGGCCTGTTCCACTCTGCGGGTGCGCCGGAGCCGGTCTATTCAGACACGCTTTCACTCGACCTCTCGACTGTAGAACCGAGCCTGGCCGGTCCACGACGCCCGCAGGACCGCGTGTCCCTGCGCGATGTGCCCCGCAACTTCCAGCTCGCGCTTCCGGCGCTGGTCAAGCCCGCGGCGCCCGCCGCGAATGCTGGTCGCTGGGAGGGCGAGGGCGGTCACGTCGCGACCGCCGTGGAGGCACCGCCGAAGCGGCGCACGCACGTGGATCTCACGATCGATGGGACCGACTGCAAGCTGCAGCACGGCTCGGTCGTGATCGCCGCCATCACGAGCTGCACCAACACGTCGAACCCTTCGGTGATGGTGGCCGCCGGCCTGGTCGCGAAGAAGGCCGTAGAGCGAGGCCTCAAGACGCAAGTGTGGGTCAAGACGAGTCTCGCGCCAGGCTCCAAGGTGGTGACGGAATACCTGAAGCAGGCCGGCCTGATGCGGTACCTGGAGCAACTGCGGTTCTACCTCGTGGGCTACGGGTGCACGACCTGCATCGGGAACTCCGGTCCCCTCCCCGACGCCGTCTCGGCGGCGGTCGCCGAGGGAGAGTTGGTGGTGTGCTCGGTGCTGTCGGGCAACCGCAACTTCGAGGGCCGTATCCAGCAGGAGGTGCGCGCCAACTACCTCGCGTCGCCGCCGCTGGTGGTCGCGTACGCGTTGGCCGGCCGGATCGATATCGATCTGCAGGCCGAACCACTGGGAACGGGGAAGGATGGGAAGCCCGTCTTCCTCCGCGACATCTGGCCCACCGCCAAGGAAGTAGACGAAGTCGTCCGCTCCTCGGTCAAGTCGTCTATGTTCCATAAGGAGTACGGCGAGGTGTTCACCGGAGACGAGCGGTGGCGGGGGTTGCCGGTGCCCGCCGGCGACCGCTTCGCCTGGGAGCCGACGTCGACCTACATACGCCGGGCGCCCTATTTCGACGGTATGCCGAACACCCCGGGAGCACTCACCGACATCCGCGGCGCCCGCGTGCTCTGTCTCCTGAGCGACAGCATTACCACGGATCACATTTCGCCGGCCGGCTCCATCCGTAAGACGAGCCCCGCCGGGCAGTACCTGGTAAGTCACGGCGTGCAGCCGGCCGACTTCAACTCCTACGGCTCGCGCCGCGGCAACCACGAAGTAATGGTGCGCGGCACTTTCGCCAATGTGCGCCTGAAGAACCTGCTCGCACCCGGGACGGAAGGGCCCGTCACCACGCACCTTCCTGACGGAGAGCAGATGACCATCTACGACGCGTCGGTGAAGTATCAGGCCGACGGCGTGCCGCTCATCGTCATCGCGGGGAAGGAGTACGGGTCAGGCTCGTCGCGCGACTGGGCGGCCAAGGGTCCCCGTCTCCTCGGCGTCCGGGCCGTCATGGCCCAGAGCTACGAGCGCATCCATCGGTCGAACCTGGTCGGCATGGGCATCTTGCCGCTTCAATTCCTTCCCGGCGAGACGCCCGAGAGCCTCGGCGTGAGCGGCCAGGAATCGTTCGACGTCGTGGGCCTTGCCGGCATCCTCACCGAGGGCTTCCCTCAGGGCAGAGAGCTGGAAGTCAAGGCGAGCAAGTCCGATGGCTCCACGATACGGTTCAAGGCCGCCGTGCGGATCGACACGCCGCAGGAGCTGCAGTACTATCGGCACGGCGGGATCCTCGAGTACGTGCTGCGGCAGCTGCGCGACGCAGACCGCTAGTGTGACGGACTCGGCTTCATCATCTGCCGGTGCTGCTCCATCCACGTTTGCATCGAATCGGCCCACGCCTTGAGCTTCGTTCGCTGAGCATCGGTCAGGAGCGCCCGGGCTTCGAGCGCGGACTTGATCGAGAGCCAGCGAGCCCGCCCCATCGCTGCGTGGGCTGCCAGGAAATGCGTCTTCACCGCGGCCGAATCCGGGGAGCCGGCGTCCGCCGCTGCTTGGAGCTCCTCCAGATGGGTCTTGGCCTCGGCCATCGCGGCGTCCTGCGCGGCGCTCGTCGCGTCACGCAGCGCGGTCAGCCGCGTGACCTGATCAGCCGTGAGCCCGAGCGCATCCTTGCGGACGAGCAGGTGCGGCGGCGTGTACAGCATCACGTGCGCGATCGGCTCCATCATCTCCTGCATGCCCATCGGGTCGCCCATCATGCGGCCCATCGGCGCCGCGGGTCGCTGCGCCGCGAGGGCGGTGGTGGTCGCGAGTCCGATCACGATCAGTAGCCGGGTGCTCATCGGAACGTGCTCCTGTGGGACCTTACGGAATACTAACGATCTTGCACCCGCCCGTACGTTCGAAAGAAAGATCCCGCGCGTACCGGGCTGGCGTGCGCACGGGATTCCTGCATGGAAGCGCGGGCGTGTCACCGAACGACGACTGTGCCGGTCATGAGCTGGCCGTGGACGGCGCAGTCGTATTGATACGTGCCGGGCGCGGTGAATCTGACTGCATACGTCCCGTTGCCCGTCATCGTGGCACTGCTCGCGAAGCTCGACGAGCCGCGGGATTGGACGCCGTGTGGGAGAGACCCGGTCCAAGTCCAGGTGACGGTCCCCCCCACCGGGACCGTGTCCACGGCCGCGTTCGTGCTCCCATTGTGGCCGCTCACGAACTGGACGCCGGGACCGATCGTCACCGACCCGACGGGGCCCCCTCCTGCTCCCCCGCCCCCGCCCCCACCCCCGCCCCCGCCTCCGTACGGGCCACTAGACATGTAGCCGCCGCAGCCAGCGATCGCCGCCAGGACCACCATCAAGCCGATTATGTCGTTGCGTAAGCGCATTGGATCAATTCTCCTCAGCTCCCCAGCTTGCGGGCGCTGGATTTTTCCCAGTTGACGAACAGGAACCCGCCCGGCGCGTCGAAGGTCGGCTCACCAGGTCCAGGCAGAATCTGCAGCTGCAGCTCTTCGATCTTGTTCTTCGAGCAATCCCAGCAGGCGAGGGCGAAGTCACCGTCCCGCCGCGTCCGCGACAGCAGCATCACGTGCACCATCGCGTTGTCCGTGACGAGCGCGTCGTTCTTGTACAGGTGTGCGAACGCCCACAGGGCCACGGCGCTCTTGATCGTCGGTACGAGCGGCGTGTGAACCTGGGTCACCCCGTGGTAGTACAGCCCCATGATCACGCCCCCGAAGCGGGGGTGATGCGGGACGTCCTTGGTCTGGACGCGGTCCATTACGAGCTTCCAACGCGCGCCGTCCTGAGTCGTAAACTCGGCCACGCCGTCCACCGAGTCACGCGTGGCGCCTTTATCCCACGCACTGAACGTGAACGTTCCGGTAATGGGCGTCACGTTGTTCGAGTACGGGCCGTTCTTCACCTGTGACTCGAGCCCCTCTCGCTCGGGGCCGAAGGCCTGGAGGATCGGGGCGGCGCTGTCCGGGAACGGGAACGGCCCCGGCAGGATCTGGATGACGGGCCCGCCGCTCGTCACTCGGATCGCCTGGACGCCGGCTGGCTGCGTCCGCCCGCCCGCGGCCGTTTCCGCGTAGCCCGCCGAACTTCCCTCGGCGCTCCCCGGCTTCAGGACCGTCAGGTGCGTGTCCATGCCGAGCTTCTTGTGTGAGTCTTCGCCGACCGGGCAGTAGACCTCGTAGGTCCCCGGCGCGAGCATGAGGGTCAACGTCGAGGTCGAGCCCGGCTGGATGACGGCGGTTTCGCGCTCCAGCCCGCGCCCTTCCACCTCAAAGGCGTGCGGTACGGTGCCGGTGTTGGTGATCGTGAACGTGACGGCGCCGGCAGGAACCGCGGCGGCCGACAGCTCCACCTTCCATTCCGACAGCTTGGCCGTGACGGCGGTGGGATCGTCCGACCGGTGAGTTGCCGGGGCCGCCGCGACTGCCGCCGCGACCGCGAGTGTGCCGGCGACGTTGCGAAACGCAACAGTGTAGGTATGTCGCATGTGCGATCTTCTCCTGAGAACGTGAGTGATGGCTGCTTCCCTTCGACGTCAAAGACACGCCGCCTTCCGGGGTTATTCCGGCGGGAATAATTGGACAGTGCGGAGAGTCATGACCGCGGGCGTGTAGCGACACTCATTGAGGGCAGGTTGGATTCCACCGAGCTCGAGCGATTCGAAGCGATCGTGCTCCCGCATCTCGACGCCGCCCACACGCTGGCGCGCTACCTGACGCGGGACGCCGACGACGCGCAGGACATC
The DNA here is from genome assembly GCA_035631795.1 of Gemmatimonadales bacterium. GTDB lineage: Bacteria > Gemmatimonadota > Gemmatimonadetes > Gemmatimonadales > GWC2-71-9 > AG41. The sequence continues at coordinate 15,544 of DASQIB010000174.1, forward strand.
GTGCAGGAAGCGTCCCTGCGCGCGTTTCGCCACTTCGCCGGCTTCCGGGGCAGCAAACCCGAGGACGGCCGGGCGTGGCTGCTCGCAATCGTCCGCAACGCCGTGCGGACCTGGCACGACCGCAATCGACACCACGCCGAGGCGACGGCATTCGACGAGAGGCTGCACAGCGAGGAGATTGCAGACGATCACCCGGAAGCATCCGCGGTGCGGAAGAGCGAGAGCGAGGCGTTACGCGAGGCGATAGAGCGACTGCCTCCCGAGTTCCGCGAGGTGATCGTCCTCCGCGAGCTCGAAGGGCTCTCCTACAAGGAGATCAGCGACGTCGCGGGCGTGCCGGTAGGTACCGTGATGTCCCGGCTCTCACGCGCGCGCCGCAGGCTCGAGGAGGCACTATGCCTCGTGACGGAGGATTGCTGACGTGACACACCCCGCGTTCGTAGCGCAACTGGACGCGTATCTGGACGGTGAGCTCGCTGCCCCCGACGCAGGCGAGCTCGAGGCGCACCTGCGGGTCTGCCCGGAGTGCGCCCGGCTCGAACAGCGTCGGCGGACGCTCGGCGCCGCCCTGCGCAAGCATCTGCCCCGCTACGAAGCACCGGACACGCTGCGCGCCCGGGTGCGGGCCGGTCTGCGTCGGGAGGCGGCGCCCGCGGGAGCGGCGCGACGCGGTCCCCTACCGTGGCGTGCCCTCTCCGTGGCCGCGTCGCTCGCGGTCGTGGCGGTCGGGAGCTGGCAGCTCGCGGTGCGGGTCGCCCAAGGGGAAGCCCTGGCTGACCAGGTGGTCGCGAGCCACGTGCGCTCCCTCATGGCCGGCCATCTGGCGGACGTGCCCTCGTCCGACCAGCACACGGTCAAGCCGTGGTTCAACGGCAAGCTCGACTTTTCGCCACCGGTGTACGACTTCGCCGGCCGCAACTTTCCGCTGCTCGGCGGGCGGCTCGATTACCTCGGCGGACAGCCCGTCGCGGCCCTCGTGTACGGTCGGCGGCAGCACGTGATCAACGTCTTCCTGTGGCCCACGGGGCGAGGGCGCTCGGCTGGATCGGGAGACTTCACGCGGCAGGGGTACCACGTGCTGCATTGGACCACGCCCGAGTACACCTACTGGGTAGCGTCCGATCTCGGGCTGGCCGAACTGCGGGAGTTCACAGGCTTGCTGCAAAGGGGCGATTCCGCGGCGCGGTAGAAATGAAGCGGGCCCCGCCGTCTTCGGAGCCCGCTGGCCGTTCGCCTCTTCGGACATCACCTCCCTCTAGGGTGAGTGGGGTTTTGGCTCCCTCCGGAGCCGCTCATCCATGCGGCGCTCGAGCTCCTG
>DASQIB010000175.1:0-15380 GCA_035631795.1 Gemmatimonadales bacterium
CGAGCGATCGAGGCCTCGTACCGGTAGAAGAAATCGCAGGGACGACAGACGACTTCGAGGCGCGTGAGAATCGAGTCGGCCAGGGCGGGTTGTCCCGTGGCCCAGGCAGCCTCCGCGCCGGTGACGTATAGCCAGGGCAATCTCACGTCGAAGAGGCTGGTCGACAGCCGAAACTCGTCGAGCGCCTTGGCCGGCTGATGGGCGGTCAGCAAGAACATTGCCACATGCCCATGTGCAACGAACGAGTTGGGGGAGTCTTCGAGCTCGCTGATCGTGACCTCGCGGGAGTCCTTCCACTTCGGCACGCGTTCCACGATGCGGGCACCGCCGGCGACGACGAGTGCTCCGAGTACCCAGGCGAGGCGCCGTGGGGGGAGCTCGAGTTGCTGCAGCCACGCTCCGACCGCCAGGGCGAGACCGACCGATGGCAGGTACAGGTTCCGCTCGCCGAGCAGGATGCTGCCCAGCGCCACGAGGTTCGAGACCGGCAAGAACGTGATTCCGATCCAGCCCAGGCCAAACGCTTCGACTCGACGCCCACGCCGCCAGCAGAGCCAGAGAAGCGCCGCCCAAGCGGCGAGACAAAGCCATCCCAGTATGAACGACGGGTCGAGCGGCGACGTGACGAGACTTCGCTCCGCGGGCGAATAGTCGATACGCAGTTTGAGGGGGAACACCAGCAGGCGGGCCACGTCCGCGAGCGTCGCGATCGCCGTGAGCCGAACGGCGATCGGAGAGGCGCCGAAGAATACTGGCGCGGGACTGTTTGCCACGCCCTGCTGCAACACCGCGATGCGAAATACGAAATACGCGACGCCGAACACGAGCCACAACACTGCGTACGCGAGCATCCGCTCCCGCGAGGGGCGCGCTACACCCAGCACCCACGCCCAGACGATGAGCCCCGGAACGACGATCGCGTTCTCCTTGCTCAACACTCCGCATGCGAGCGCGGCCAGGCTCCACCAGAGCTGATCCCGCGCCAGCGCCGCGTACACCGCCAGAACGACGAACAGCGCCGCCATGAGCTCGGCGCGCCCGACGACATTCGCCACGGCTTCGACGTGGACTGGATGGACCGCGAAGAGCAGCCCGGCGGTCCATGCCGCTCGGTCGCCGCTCAAGTGCCTCGCCAGGTAGGCCACGGCGACGGTGGCGCCGGCATGCCAGGCGAGGTTCACGGCGTGGAACCACCAGGTGGCCCCTCCACTCACCGCCCAGTCGATGGTGTACGAAGCGATCGCGAGCGGTCGGTATAGCCCTCCGCCGACGTCCGGCGGCCAGTAGGGCGCGAGGAACGTGCGCCACACACCGCTCAGGTGGTGCACCAGGGCGTTGAACGCGATGACTTGGTTGTCGTCGAGTGCGAAGTGATTCCGGAGGGCGCCGAGGTAGACGAGGACGGCGCAGGCTCCGACGGCGGCGTAGAGGCGCTTGGTGTCGATCTCCCAGTGCATGGAGTTCCGAGGCCGCGGGTGTGACAGTATAACACTCCGAGTGTGATACCTTTGCGGAATTCCCGTGAGCGGCTCGCCCCCGAAGCAGGAGGCGTATGACACGAGCATTCCTGCGGTTGGTAGGACTGGCGTTTCTTGGCGCTGGCCTCGTCCCCGTGGTGACGGTGACCTGCGACCGATGGAGCGCTCGCCACGCCTTCAGCCCGGGACTCCTGTTCGAGCTGGGCGGATCGGCGGCGGTGGTGTTCGCCGCCGTTCGATTTTGGGCTGTGCTGAAAAAGGTCGAGGGTCGCGTCGATGCCCACGCGCGGGAACAGGCGGATTTCCTCAGTGCCTTTCCCCCGCGATACGCGGACCTGGCCATTTTTGGCGCGGCGCTTCTGAGCCTGCTCCTCGAGCTCGCCGTGATCCGCTGGCAAGGCACGGTGTTCGAGTTTTTTGCCTTCTACAAGAACTTCTCCCTGCTGTGTTGCTTTGCCGGCCTCGGCCTGGGTTACGCCCTCGCCGGGAGCGACCGCATGCCCCTCGGGCTGACGATCCCGCTGCTCGGCGGGCAGTTCGCGCTGTTGGTCGGTCTGCGCTTCGGCCTGGCCCCCTGGCTCTCGTGTCTCACGATCCTGCCGTTCCGCGAGCAGCTGACCATGGGTCTCCCGAGCGCCCGGACCTTGTCGCAAGCGATCGCGATCTACTTCTTCTTGTCGGTCGTCTTCCTGTCGACGGTCCTGGCGTTCGTACCCGTGGGACAGCTGTGCGGCCGTCTGATGGAGCGGCGCGAGAAGCTGAGAGCCTACGGGTTGAACCTCCTCGGCAGCCTTGCGGGCGTCGCGCTCATGTCGATCCTGAGCTGGTTGTGGACGCCGCCGCTCGTGTGGTTCGCCCTCTGTTTCCTGGGCACATTGCTGTTTTACTCGCGGAGGCCGTTGTCCTTGCTAATGGGCATGGGCTGCGCCACGGCCGCGCTGGTCATTTTGGCCTGGCCCGTGACTCCGCTGTGGAAGCGGATCTATTCCCCGTACCAACTCCTGGAGCTGTCGGAGGGCCCGCGAGGATTGATGGTGATGCGCGCGGCGGGGCATTACTACCAACGGGTGCATGACCTCGCTCGCTCCAACCACAACGTCGAGCTGGACCCCGAGCTGCGACACATCCGGGACTACTACGAGCTCCCCTATCGCATCTACGGCAAGCCCAAAGAGGTGGCCATCGTGGGCGCGGGCACGGGCAACGATGTGGCCGCGGCCCTGCGCTCCGGCGCGGAGCATGTAGACGCGATCGAGATCGACCCGGCCATCCTGATGGCCGGCCAGGCGAATCACCCCGAGCGACCGTACCAGGACCCGCGCGTACAGGCGATTGTGAACGATGCGCGCTCTTTTCTCCGCAATGCCGGCACGACGTACGACATGGTGATCTACGGCCTGCTCGATTCGCACACGCTGCTCAGTCATGCGGCGAGTGTGCGGCTGGATTCGTACGTCTACACCGTGCAGGGGCTGCGCGAAGCGCGAGCCAGACTGAAGCCGGGTGGCGTTCTATCGCTGTCGTTCTCCGTCATCAGCGACGAGCTGGGCCGCAAGCTGTACCTGATGATGCAGGACGCGTTCGACGGACGTCCTCCCGTGTCCGTCCGGGCTGGGTACGACGGCTCAGTGATCTTTCTCCAGGCCAGGGACACGGACCTGGTCCTCCCCGCGGGTGTCCTGCAGGAATCGGGATTCCAGGACCGATCGTCCTTTTATGCGAATGCCGCGCTTCAAGCGGACGTCTCGACGGACGACTGGCCGTTTTTCTACATGCCACGACGGATCTATCCGCTCTCGTACCTCGTGATGGTGGGCCTCACGGCGCTGTTGTTGTTCTTCGTGACCGCCAATTTCTTCGCGGAGCGGCCGCAGTTCAGTCAGCTGCCTTTCTTCTTGCTGGGCGCGGGCTTCATGCTCGTGGAGACGAAGGGGATCACCGAGCTGGGGCTCGTGTTCGGCAATTCCTGGCAAGTGATCGGCATCGTGATCGCCGGGATTCTGGTGATGGCGTTTCTGGCCAACTGCGTGGTGCAATGGCTCCGCATCCGGCGGTCGCTCCTCCCCTACGTGCTGCTGCTCGCCAGTCTCGTCCTCGGATGGCTCGTCGCCGGCCGCGGCGGCTTGCCTTCAACACTGCTGGGTCGCTTGGAGACGATCGTTTTGCTGACCTGCCCGATCTTTTTTTCAGGGATCGTGTTCTCCACGTTGGTCGCGGCGCGCGGGCGGATCGCCGGCATCATGGCGGTCAACCTGCTGGGTGCGATGGGCGGCGGGCTGCTGGAGTACAACTCGATGTACTTCGGCTTCAGGGCCCTGTACCTGATCGCCATGGTCCTGTATGCGGTGGCGTTTGTTTGGGACCTCGTGCCGCGAGAACCTAAGCGGAGTATGGGTTAGCGCTCTGAGAGAGCACGCTGGTCGGAATTCCGCCACTGCCCCCGCGGCCGGAACAGATTGTATCGCAGGATATGAAACAGCGCCGCCAGCCCGTCCCGCCAGGTGATCTTCTTCCCCTCGGCGTACGTGCGGCCGCTGTACGAGATGGGGAGCTCCCAGATGCGCGCGCCCGCCTGTGCGAGCCGCGCCGTCAGCTCAACCTCGATCCCGAATCGCTCGGCGGTCAGCGGGAGTCGCTGCAAGAGCTCCGCCCGCACCAGCTTGTAGCAGGTCTCCATGTCGGTGAGGTTCAGGTTGGTGAACATGTTGGAGACGAGGGTGAGAAAATTGTTGCCCACGGCGTGCCAGAAGAACAGCACGCGGTGCGGCCCACCCTGGAAGCGGGAGCCGTACACCGCGTCCGCCCGTCCCTCCTTGATCGGGCCGATCAGACGGGGCAGGTCCATCGGATCGTACTCGAGGTCGGCGTCCTGCGGGACGATCACGGCTCCGGTCGCAGCGGCGAACCCGCTTCGCAGTGCGGCTCCTTTGCCTCGGTTCGCGGGGTGGTGAATGACGCGATCCACGAGCCTGTCGCTCGCCAGGCGGTCGAGGAGCGCACCCGTGCCATCCGTCGAGGCATCGTCCACCGCGACCACTTCGAGCCGCAGCGGGACCTGGCGCAGCCGGCGAAGCACGGCCTCGATGGTCGCCACTTCGTTGTACGCCGGCACGATCACCGAAAGCAGGAGATCCTCGGTCACGGGAGGGGGACTTCGCCGATGGCGATCAAGGACTGCCCCACGCGCCACGGAAGCCAGCGCTCCAGCCGGAACAGCGGCACGCAGGCCTCGTACCAACGGAGCGCCGCCGTCGAGATCATCGGCCGATGCAGCACGCGGCTCGCGAGCCACCAACCCAGCACTCCGCCGAGATTGAAGTACTCGACGTGACCGACGCGGAACCCCGCCGCCTCGAGCTTGCCCACGACCTCCCCGCGCGCGTAGCGGCGGAAATGTCCCAGCGCCTGGTCGAGCGTGCCGTACAGCGGCCGCAGGGCGGGCACGAGGAGGACGAGCCGCCCGCCGGGCCCGAGCAGCTGGCGCATGGCCGCGAGGGACGCACCATCGTCCTCGATGTGCTCGAGCACGTTGAGACAAAACACCGTGTCCACGCGCTCGGCGACGAGGTGGGGATCGAACGCGGGCAGCCGCAGCTCCACGACTCGAACATTGGGCCGATCGCCGAACGAGTCGCGCAGGCGGGCGAGGAAATGCGGCTCGGTATCCGTGAGCACGGTCCGCTCTCGATCGACGAGGAACGCCGACATGTTGCCGATCCCGGCGCCGACCTCGAGCACGCGCTGCCCCACCCAGGGGCGCAGCCGCTCGAACATCCAGCGGTTGTAGCGCGGGGCCGCGGCCATCCGCTCGAGGGTCGCGGCCCCGAGGTGATCGACCGGCGGAGGGGACGGGGAGGACGCCACCTCAGGTCGTCGCATCGCCCTCGTAGCGGCTCAGCTTTCGATAGAGAGTGGAGGGATCGATCCCGAGCACCTCGGCAGCCCGGGTCTTGTTCCCGCCCTCGCTCTGCAGCACCCAGGTGATGTAGGCGCGTTCGATGACATCGAGTGTGGGGTTGGGGTGCGCCCGCTCCGCCACGAGCGGCTCGGCGCGCGGCTCGGTGAGCTTGTCGGGGAGGGCCGAGAGATCGATGCTCGCGCCCTTGGAGAGTACCACTGCCCGCTCCAGCGCGTTTTCCAGCTCGCGCACGTTGCCGGGCCAGTCGTACGCGAGCAGCGCGCTCTTCGCGTCTTCCGTCAGGGTCTTGGGAGCTTCACCGCGCTCCTTGGCGATCCGGCCGAGGAACTCCTCCCACAGGATCTGGATGTCGTCGCGACGGTCGCGGAGCGGGGGAAGGTGAATGGCGATGACGTTGAGTCGGTAGTACAGGTCGGTCCGGAAGCGCCCGCGCTTGATGTCGTCCTCGAGATCGCGGTTGGTGGCGGCAACGACGCGCACGTCCACGGGAATGGCCTCGGTGCCCCCGACGGGGATCGCTTCACGCTCCTGCAGCACGCGGAGCAGCTTCACCTGCGTCGCGGGTGACATCTCACCGATCTCGTCCAGGAAGAACGTGCCGCCTCGCGCGGCGGCGAAGAGGCCCTGCTTGTCGCGCACGGCACCCGTGAACGATCCCTTCACGTGCCCGAACAGCTCGGACTCGAGCAGGCTCTCCGGCAGCGCCCCGCAGTTGAGCGAGAAGAAGCCGCCGTCCGAGCGTCTCGACAGCTCGTGGATGTAGCGCGCGATGACTTCCTTCCCGGTGCCCGATTCACCCTGGATCAGCACCGTGCTCTCGGTCGGTGCCACCTGTTCGGCCAGCTTGAGCACCTCGAGGAACGTGCGGGACTTGCCGAGCGGCTTCACCAGCCCGGAGCGCTCACGCCGCCGAATCTCCTGCTTGAGCTGCTTGTTCTCGGCCTTGAGTAGGCGCTGCTCCGCGGCGCGCCGGCAGATCGCCACTAGATCGTCGTTCGAGAACGGCTTCTGGATGTAGTAAAACGCCCCCTGGTTCACGGCCTGAATGGCGCTCTGGAGCGACGCCTGCGCCGTCATGAGGATGACCGGCGTTTCAGGGTCCTGCTCGCGCACGGCCGAGAGGATCTCGGTACCCGAGACGCCCGGCATCTTGATGTCGGTGAGGACGATGTCGGGCGGGCTGCCTTTCAGGGCCTCGAGTCCCGCCTTACCTCCTTGCGCTGTAGTGACCTCGAATCCCTCGCCCTTGAGGAGGATCCGTAGCACGTCGAGGATCCCCATCTCGTCGTCGACCACCAGAATCGATGGCTGCTGGCTCATGCGGCTTCCTCTTTCCTTCGGGCGGCTGGGAGATACACGGTGAAGGTGGTCCCCTTCCCGGGTGTGGTATCGACGAGCACCATGCCGCGGTGGGCGTCCACGGCGCGCTGCACGATCGCGAGGCCGAGCCCCGTGCCTCCGACGCGTCCCGTCACGAATGGCTCGAACAGGCGCGCCCGCAGGCCCTCGGGGATGCCCGGGCCATTGTCGCTCACGGCGAGCGACACGGGGTTTTCAATGCCGGCGCCGCCCGGTAGCTCCTGCGACGCGGGCCGGCCGACGCGTACGTCCACACGCGCGCCCTTGCCCGTGGCCTGGACCGCGTTGAGGACGAGGTTCGAGACCACGCGATGGAGGAGATCCTCGTCTCCTTCCATCGGCGCCGCGTCCCCGCTCAGCTCGATCACCGCGTCCTCCGGACAATCGGGATGCTCGCGCACGAGGCGGATGGCGGCGGCCGCCACGTCCCGCAGGTCGAGCGGCCGGCATTCGGTGGCGCGCACGCGTGAGAAGTCGAGAAACTCGGAGAGGAGACGCGACAGGCGGTCGCTTTCCCGCACGATGAGCGACGTGAGGAATTTCTCGTCAGCGTTGACCCGTTTGGCCCGCCCCAGCTGCTCCACGGACGACCGGATCGAGGCGAGCGGGTTCTTGATCTCGTGCGCGAGGCTCGACGACAGCTCGGCCACGGCCTCGAGCCGTTCGGCGCGCAGATGGAGCTCCTCGAGCCGCTTCGAGTCCGAGATGTCGGTGAAGATCGCGGTCACGCGCGGCTCGTCCGCCGGCTCGACCTCGAGCGTGGTGGTCGTGACGCCGATCGTGAACGTTCGGTCGGGCCGCCGCACCGTGGCCTCGACGCGCATCGCCCGCACTCCGCGCCGCGCCGTGGCCGTGATGGCGGCCCAGAACTCCGGCGCGATCCGCGCGAATTCCGGCATGATCGGCTTGCCCCGCCAGCCACGCTCCTTGAAGCCCAGGATCTGCTCCGCCGCGGGGTTGCAGTACAGCAGGTGACCACCCTGGTCGACCGTGACCACCCCCGTGGGGATGTTGCGCAGTACGTCGGACGCCTCGAGCCGGGCCTGCCGCAGCTCTCCGGCCAACGCCTCCCGCTCGGCTCCCATCACGGACACCCGGCTCGCGAAGTACGCGGTCACCCCGGCCACGGCTACGAAGACGAGCAGCTCGAGCGCCACTTGCGCGGTCATCGGTGTCCGGTGACCGAAGAGGACGTCGGCGATGTAGACGAACCCGACCAGCGCCGTGATGAGTGCCGTGCTCGTGGGCGGCATCAGCACGGCGGTGACCGCGATGAGCGGGACGTATAACGGCGTCAGGTCGCTTTGCGGCCCGCCGGTGACGTGCACGACGGCGGTGATGAGCGCCACGTCGAACAGCGCCTGACCGTAGAGGAACGTCCGGCCGGGCAAGCGGCTGCGAATGTGCGTGTGCCAGTAGGACGCGATCGTGACCAGCACCGCGGCCACGAGCATAAACGACGTGATGAGAAGGTCGACGGGCGTGGCGACCGCGAACTTGAACGACGCGGCCAGATAGATGGCGGCGGCCACGCACAGCCGCCCCACGTACACCGACCGCAGGAGACTTTGCGGAGTCGGTATAGCCGATCCCCGCGAGCCGCCTCCGAGCCAGCTCATCGCGCTCCTCGCAAGCCCGCGCCGCCCGAAGATCGACGCGGCGAGCTCATAGGTATAGTAATTTCAACTACTTATAGATATCGCTGGACCTGTTGAATGCGGGCGCAGGGCGTAAGTATTGGGAGTGGTGTCGCAAAGTGCAAGAGCAAAAAGACGCCGGGTCGGCAAACCCCGGCGTCTTTATCGGCTCTCTGCTCACCCAATTATCGGCAATGAATCAATAGCGGACCGCGCGCGCCCCCCACTGCGTCGCACCCGCCTCCCGGGCGGCCAGCGTTGCCAGCCGCTCACTCACCTCACGTGGTGAGCCTGTGACATCGAGCCCCGAAAGGGCACGAGCGACCGCCGACGGGGCCACCGCCTTGTCTGTCGCGACCACCAGGAGATACCGGTCAAATACGGGCCGGGACGTCGCCCCCAGCTCCTCGAACCCGGGAACGGCGCACGTCACGATGGGCGGCGAGGTCGTGGGTGTCGAGAATGTGATCACGTCCGTCTTCTGCTCGACTCCACCTGGCCCCGTTGTGGTTTGCGTCGTCTCCTTTACGAAGTCCTTGACCGCGCATGGCGCAGCGTAGTCGGGATATGTCCCACCCGCGGCCGTCGGCCCGTTCTGTCGCCGCGCCTCGGCCGGGACCGGGCGCAACACGTGCGTGCCGGCCGCGAAGGGCGCATCGGCCGTCGCCGAGGGCACAAGCTCCACACTGTGATTGGGGGAGACCACGAACAGGGTGAGGAAGGCGGGTTGTGGCAAGACGACGGTGAACGTAGGCGGCTGCTTCCATTCCTGTCGAACGCTGATAACGGGACCGAGAGTGGGAGTGGTACCCAGGTCGGATACGGTGCTCGGCGGCGCACAAGCCAGTGAGAGCGGGCCGAGACCCAGCATCGAGACCCAGATGCTGCGAGCGCGCATAAACGGCCTCCAAACGTGAGGTCTCACGTGTTGAGTACGCGCTGATGAGCGGCGGCGTTCCCCAGCAACGCTGGTTCGACCGCCGCGACTTTGCTATTGTACGGAATGCGGTTAGCGCGTGGCGCGGGAGCGACGGTGCTTGCCCTGATCCTTGGCGGCTGGGGGCTTGTGGCTGCCCAAGCCCCACTCACGCCGGCGGACTCCGCAATCCTCGCGTCGCAACCCCTCAAGCGTCTCGTCATCGCTCCCTCGCTGCTGCGCCGGATCAGCCTGCTCGCCGCGGGCCTCGATCGTGAAGTCGTACTGTGCCTCCAGGGGACGACATCGGGTGATACGGCCCAGGTGGCAGAGCTCGTCATGCCGGACGTCGTGAGCTCGGGGGCAGATCACGTCGAGCCGCTGCCGTGCGCGCCGGGCACGCTGGCGGTGTGGCACAATCACGTGTGGGCGGGGCCGGACTCGAGCTTCGGCGTGAAGTCTCCGGAGGACCTCTGCTCGCTCAGCCAGCCCGACCTCCGCACGGTGGTGGCGGACTCGATTCCGTTCGCGGTGGTGAGCGTGGGACACGCACGGGGTCCGATCGTCTGCTGGTGGCGGCGCGTCCAGGCGGTGGTGAACCGCCACGTGAAGTTCCTGCCGCGCTTTCCGCGGCAGTGGCTCGAGCTTCCGAATCTCGCGGGCGCCGATCCCGATCAGAAACCGCCGGCGCCCTCGGTTCCCTGAAAATCGGCCTCATTCCGACGGCTGGACGATGATCTTGCCGCGCGCGGCCAGGCAGGTCAGCCGCGTCTTGCCACCCTTCCGCAAGCGCTCGGGCACGCGGTTGGCCCGGAGCACCGCGATCACGTCGTTCGCCGGGTGCTCCGCGAGCACTTCCTGCGTGATCAGCAGGGTGGCGTCGTCCGGAGTGGGGCCGACGCGGAAGGTGAACACCGGGCTCCCGTCCTCGCGGTGCACCTCGACCGGCTTCGGCCGCAGCTCCGACCCCACCCATTCGAGCACGTCACGCGCGGTCAGCTCCGCAGCCGGCGCGGGCGGGGGAGCGGCGAGCGCCCGCCCGTCCTCCCGAGCGTGCTCGAGCGCGACCCAGCGACCGGCGAACCGCGCCATGGCGTCCTGGACGGTGTCGTCGAGCGTGATCCCGAACGGCATGAGATCGTAGGCGTCGAAGAATTCGCTCACGATGCCGAGCGTGAGAGGCAGCAACTCCTCCATGCGACGGCTCACCGCCGGCCACACGTTGGGATCCTCCGCCACGAGGCGAGACAGACGGAACAGGCCATAGGTCATATGCCTGGCTTCGTCCGCCTGGGCGCGCGCGAGGCCATCGCGAAAGCCCAGCATCACGTCGCGGTCCGAGAGGGCCGTGTCGAACCAATGATAGCCCGTGTCGCCGAGGACTCCCTCGCCGACCAGGCTGTAGGTGACGAGCGCCTCCGCCTGCGCGACCGGCGTGGCGTCAACCAGCAGTCGCCGCATGGCCGTCGGCAACTGCTCGGCGAACAGTCGCCGGAAGCTCGGCGTCTGGTAGCGTTGCAGGTCTCCCGACTGTTGGCACACCTCGTCCAGCACCCGACGGAAGAACTCGGTATGGCGCGCCTCTTCGGCGAGGAAGGTCGTGAGGAACCAGTGCTCTTCGAGCCGGTCCTCTCGCATCACGGCCATCACCAGCGGCAGGAGGTCGCGGGTCATGCTTTCCTCCGCCGCCTGGAATAACACCGTGAGGCGAAGCAACACGTCCCGCTCGACGACCGAGAACCGGCTCCAGTCCTTCGCATCCTGCCGCAGGTCGAGGCTCCGCGGATCCCAGGCGCCCTGTTGCTTCGCCTCGTGATACAGGCGCATCGGCGTGGAATCGGGGCGCAACGAGCCGGAGGGGACGCTCATCGGTTCGAATGTAGAGCGCCGACCGGTGTCCCAGCCACCCCCGGTCGCCCCTCGCGCGCCGGCGAGCCGGCCGCCATTCTTAGCCGTCCTTCCGCCCCAGGGCGTACTCATCAATGATCCGAATCCGACATGTCGTCGCGCTCCAGGCGCTCCTCGTCACGGGCCTCGATGCGCAACAGCTCGATACGACACTCTGGACGCGCCTCCGCTACCGTTTCGTCGGCCCCGAGGGCAATCGCGCGATCGCCGTCCTGGGTGAGCCCGGCAATCCCCTCGTCTCGTACGTGGGCGCCGCCTCCGGCGGCGTTTGGAAAACGGAGGACGGCGGGGTCCACTGGCGGGCGGTGTTCGACAGTGCGCCGGCGCAGGCGATCGGTGCCCTCGCGATGGCGCCATCGGCGCGCAACGTCCTTTGGGCCGGGACCGGAGAGACGTTTTTCATCCGCTCGACCACGGCCCTCGGCAACGGCGTCTACAAGTCGACGGACGGGGGCCGCAGCTGGCGTCATATGGGGCTCGATGCGACGGGGAGGATCGCGCGCATCGTGATCGATCCCGCCAACCCGGACATCGTCTTGGTGTGCGCGCTGGGGCGGGCGTACGGGCCGGCTCCCGACCGGGGAGTGTACCGCACGGCCGACGGCGGGAAGAGCTGGGCGCGGGTCCTGTTCGTGGACGCCAACACCGGGTGTTCCGACCTCGCGATGGATCCGGGCGATCCCAACACCATCTTCGCGGGAATGTGGCAATTCGAGGTCAAGACGTGGCATCTCCAGAGCGGTGGGCCGGGCAGCGGTCTGTGGGTCTCACGCGACGGCGGTGTGACCTGGACCCGTCTCGTCGGCCACGGGCTTCCCGACGCGCAGCACACCGTCGGTAAGATCGCCGTCGCGGTCGCCACGTCGAACCCCAACACGGTCTACGCGCTGCTCGAAGATCAGGATCCGGCGCTCTATCGGAGCGACGACCGGGGCGCCACGTGGCACCTCGTGAGCCGTGACCACAACATGGCCGAGCGCGCGCCGTACTACGTGCGCTTCGCCGTCGCGCCGGACGACGAGGACCGGCTGTACTTCGTGTCCGTCCGCTTCAGCATCTCCAAGGACGGCGGTCGCTCGCTCGGACGCTCCGACTTCCACGGTGGGGGCGACAATCACGACGTCTGGATCGACCCGCTGAACCCCGACCGCTTCATGATCGCCCACGACGGGGGCGTGAGCATCACGCTCAACCGGGGCAAGACGTTCATGCGGATCGTGCTCCCGATCGCGCAGCTGTATCACGTGCATACCGACACGCGCGTCCCGTACAACCTGTACGGCAACCGACAGGACGGCACCTCCTACCGTATGCCGAGCCGCAGCCTGTCGGGCGGCGCATCGGAGGGACAGTGGGGACACGTGGGTGGCTGCGAGAGCGGTTTCGCAATCCCGGATACGGTGACCAACACGACCGTGTGGTCGGGGTGCTACGACGGCGGGCTCGAAGTGTACGACACCCGGACCGACCACGCGCGGAACGTGCGCGTGTGGCCCGAGGCGGCGTATGGGTGGCGGCCCGCGGACCTGAAGTATCGCTGGAATTGGACGTTCCCGATCGCGATTTCGCCGCACGATCACGCTCGGGTGTACGTGGGCAGCCAGTACGTGCACGTCACGACCGACGGTGGCGCGAGCTGGAAGGTGATCAGCCCGGACCTCACGCGGAACGACACGAGCCACCAGCAGAGCTCGGGCGGCGTGACGACCGACAACCTCATGACGTTCGACGGTGCCACGCTGTTCGCGATCGCAGAGTCGCCGCTGCAGGCGGGCGTGATCTGGGCGGGCTCGAACGACGGCCTGGTGCACGTCACGCGCGACGGCGGCGCGACCTGGGTCAACGTCACCGCGGGCATCCCGAAGCTCCCGCCCTGGGGTAAGATCTCGAACATCGAGCCGTCCCGTTTCAATCCGGGAACCGCGTATCTCTCCGTGGATGCGCACGAGCTCGACGACCTGGATCCGTACATCTACAAGACCACCGACTTCGGCAAGAGCTGGAAGCGAATCTCCGATCCCCTGCCCCGGTCGCCGTTGTCGTTCGTCCACGTCGTGCGCGAGGATCCGCGCCGGGCCGGCATGCTGTATGCTGGGACCGAGAACGGTGTGTACGTCACGGTCGACGATGGAGCGCACTGGCTCCCGCTGCAGACCAATCTGCCGCACGCGCCGGTTTCCTGGCTGACGGTGCAGCCACACGCCCGCGACCTGGTGGTCGCCACCTACGGCCGGGGCGCCTGGATCCTCGAGGACATCTCCCCGCTGGAGCAGCTCGAGCCCGCCACGCTCGCGTCCACGGCGTTCCTGTTCACGCCCCGCCCGGCGTATCGGTTCCGGTCGCAGCAGGGCGTGGCGAGCGCCCCGAACAGTGCGGTGGAGCCCGACACCGTCCCGTACGGCGCCGACGTCACGTATTACGTATCGCCGGCGGTGGCGGATACGAGCGTGCCGCCCGACACGGCGCACCGCTTGAAGCCGGCGAGGATCGTCATCCTCGGCCCGAAGGGCGACACCGTGCGAACCCTCGAGGGAGAGCGGCGGCCGGGGCTGAACCGTGTGTGGTGGGATCTGCGCTACACCGCCCCCACGGTTCCGAAGCTCCGGACGCCGCCGCCAGGCAAGCCGTTCGTCCGGGTCGGCCCCGACGGCACTCGTCCACTCGTCACATGGGACCTGGACCTGTCGCTGCGCGGGCCGTTGGCGTCCCCGGGCACTTATACGGTGCAACTCACGCTCGCCGACACGGGGACCGGACGAAAGACCGCCGTCACGCTCACTCAGCCGCTCACCGTGCTGAAGGACCCCAATACGGCAGGCGGCGACAGCGACGTGCAAGCACAGGCGCGCCTGGCGCTGACGATCCGGCGCGATCAGGACAGCACGGCGCGGATGATCAACCGGCTCGAGTGGGTCCGTAAGCAGCTGCGCGACCTGTCGGGGCAACTCCGCGGGGATTCGGCGCTGGCGGGGGACTCGAGCGCGAAGCGCATCGCCGCGATCGCGGATTCGCTCGACGCGAAGGCGCTCGGCGTAGAGGGCGCCTTGTTCGACGTCCACCTGACGGGGGCCCGTGAGGATGCGTTCCGCTCGCCGATCCAGCTCTACGGCCGGCTCGCGGCCCTGCAGTCGGACGTTTCGGAGAACGGGGCCGATTTCGCTCCCACGGCGCAGCAGCTCGCCGTGCACGAGCTGTTGGCTCAGCGCCTGGCGGAGGCGGCGCGGCGGTTCGGGGAGCTGATCGACACCGCGCTGCCCGCATTCGGAGCCGAGCTCCGCAAGGCTCCGCTCAAGGATGTGATTTCGGCGATTGACGGGACCGGTGGCGGGGCGCAGCCCGGCCCCCGCCCCCCGGGCTCCTGAGACGGGGCCGGCTACTGGACCGCGTTCACCATGTCGAAGATCGGCAGGTACATGGCGACGACCATGCCGCCGACGATGACGCCGAGCACGACGATCATGATCGGCTCCATCAGCGAGAGCAGCGCGCTCACGGCCGCGTCGACCTCGTCGTCGTAGAAGTCCGCGATCTTCGAGAGCATCTCATCCATGCCGCCGGTCTGTTCGCCCACCGAGATCATGGAGATCACCATCGGGGGGAAGACCTTCGATTTCGCGAGGGGCGCGGAGATGGTTTCACCGCCGGCGATCGAGGCACGCGACTCCATCACGGCGTTGTGGATCACCATGTTGCCGGCGGTGCGCGCCGTGATCTCGAGACCATCGAGAATGGACACGCCCGAAGAAATCAGGGTGCCGAGCGTCCGGGTGAACCGCGAGACGGCCGCCTTGCGCAACACGTCGCCAAGCACCGGCATCTTGAGGAGCAGCGAGTCGATCTGCAGCCGTCCCGGCGGGGTCTTGTAATAGCGGTTGATCGCGAAGACTACGAACCCGGCCGCGCCGAGGATGATCCACCAGTAATCCCGGAGCACGTGGCTCGCGCCGATCACGATCCGCGTCGGGAGGGGCAGCTGCAGGTTCACTGACGCGAACATGTTCTGGAAGGTCGGGATCACGAAGATCAGCAGGACCGACACCGCGATCACCGCCACCGAGAGAATGACGCCGGGGTAGATCATCGCGCCCTTCACCTTGCGCACGATGGCGTCGTTCTTCTCGAGGAACTCGGCGAGCCGGACGAGAATCGTGTCGAGAATACCG
>DASQIB010000176.1:0-9593 GCA_035631795.1 Gemmatimonadales bacterium
CTCGACCGCGGGCGTCGGGATGAAAGGAGTCTGGTACGCCGCGATCCGGTTCAGTGCCCGGACCAGCCGGTGCACGGGATTATCGGGGGTGGGTCGCGAGCCGTGGCCCGCCGTCCCACGCGCCGTGACGTCGAGCCAGAACGGCGACTTTTCCGTCGTCCCCACACCGTAGTACTCGATCCGCTCGGCCTGATCCGCGCGGATGACGCCTCCCTCGTTGAGGAGGAACTCCGCGTCCTGTACCAAATCCGGATGGTTCTCGACGAACCAGCCCGCCCCTACCCCGCCCCCGATCTCCTCGTCCGCGGTGGCCAGGAAGATCACGTCGCGCTTCAGGGGGACGCCCGCGCGCTTGAGGGTGAGGAGTGTCATGAGCTGCGTGATCGCTTCGCCCTTCATGTCGAGCGCCCCGCGACCCCAGACGTAGCCGCCCTGGATCACGCCGCGGAAGGGATCGACCTTCCAGTACTCGGGAGTCGCGAGCACCACGTCCATATGATTGAGCAGGATCAGCGGCCGCGCGGTGCCGTCTCCCCGGAGGCGAGCGTACAGGTTGGCTTTCCCCGGCCTCGGCTCGAAGATCTGCGACTCGATTCCTTCGCCGGCGAGAACGGCCTTCAACCATGTCGCGGTCTGGAGCTCGTTGCCGGGCGGGTTGGTGGTGTTGATCGCGATGTATTGTGACAGCAACCGGGCCGCTTCCCGTCCCACCACGGCCCATTGTGCGTCGCTGCGGGGAACCTCGCGAATGACTTCGGCCGGAGGGACGAGCACGGGCCGGGAGGACGGGCCGACGAGGCCCGGTTGCGGAGGGACCGCGGCACGGGGAGGCCGCGTGCACCCGATGCAGACGACCAGCGCCAACACCGACACCACGCGCACGCGCGCCTCCGGACGGGAACGGGAACCGCAAACTACCGGCCCCCGCCCGAAAGCTCAATGCACCGTGATGCTCGACTGACCGGTCTTCCCTTCGCTCGTCGCCTGCAGCAACGCGCTGCCGGCCCGCATCCCCCGCCCGATGATCGCCGTCCCGACGTTGTTGACGATGGCGAAGCTCGAATCCGTGGAGAACCAAGAGACCGCGTGGCCGGTCAACACATTCCCCGCCGAGTCACGGAGCACGGCGCTGAAGCTCAGCGTATCGCCGACGGCGAGGGTTGCGCTTGTGGGCTGCACCGTCACGCTCGCCACGGACGCCGGCGCGCCGGTCACCTGGATCGTGATCGAGTCCGCCAACGTCCCGCTCGTGGCCACGATGGTAGCGGAGCCGACCGCGTGTCCCCTGACGTCGGCCGTGTCGCCGAAGCCGACCACGTCAGCGGTCGCCGGACTGCGGCTCGTCCACGACACGGACGGGTTCTGGACGGGGTTCCCGCTATTGTCGCCGACGGCGGCGAACAGCACGATGGTCCCGCCGACGCCGACCGTCGTGGGGCCGGAGATGTGCACGTAGGCGCCGCCGCCGCCCGCCTGCACCAGCGATACGGGAAGCGTGGTCGTGTCGTTCGCCGTGATCGTGACGGCGGGGGTGACCGAGGCCGCCAGGAACGGATAGTCCGGCTGCTCGACGCGCACGATGTAGGTGCCAGCGGGCACGTACGCGACCTTATAAAAGCCGGTCGCGTCGCTGCGGCCCGTCACGGCTACGTACCACGAGGACGGGAAAGCATTTGGATCGCCGACGAAGAGCGTCACGTTCGCGTTCGGGATGGGCTGGCTCTGACCGCTGTAGCTACTGGTCACGGTGCCCCTGAGGGTCCCCGTCACAGCCGAGTTTACCGCCCGTAGCCACGGCACGAGTGTGAACTCCTTCGTGCCATAGTAGTTGTACAGGAAGCTCCGGCCCAGGTCGAAGTCGATCACGATGACGGCACCCGAGCTCGATACGGCGAGCGGCTGCTCGACGAGGGCGTACAATGTGATCTCCCCGGTGCCCGGAGAGGGCCACTGGATCTGGGCACTCGAGCCGTTGCTCCATAGGATCGCGGACAGATCGGCGCGGATCACCATGCGGATCGAGCTGTATTGGCCGGCCGCCAGCTCGTTCTGACCGAGAAAAGCCGTGCCGCCCTGCTGCAGGGTGAGGAGGTCGAACACCTTGCGCGGCTGGGCGATCAGCACCCATTGGCCACCGCCGCTCGTGTCCGGTGAGGTGTTGGCCTCGATCCGGTCCACGTAGATGTTGACGTGCTGCACCGAGTCGTATGGAAACGGCGCATCCGTCAGCAGCACCTGCGCGACCGGCTTGCGGTTGCCTGTCGTGTTCGTGTCATCTTGATAGCAGGCGCCAGGGGCTAGGAGACCTGTAACCACGAGGGCTGACATTACGCGTTTGAGCATCGGAGGACCCTCCATGCGAATAGCGGTGACACCCGTTCGCAAACGGATACCTCGGATAGCCCCGACCGCGTCACATGCCGAAGGGGCGGTGTGACGCCGCGCGCGGACGTGAGGGTATAGGGGGCGTGGGGACGAGCGACGCCGCGCTGGTGCGCCGGGTACGGACCGGCGACACCGCCGCCTACGCCGATCTCGTCGCGCGGTACCGCGACCGCCTGGGCCGGTACGCGCTGCACATGCTCGGGAATCGCGAGGACGCGGAGGAGGCGCTGCAGGACGCGTTCGTCCGCGCGTACCGCTCGCTCGCGCGGTGCGACGACCCGGAGCGGTTCGGCGCGTGGTTGTACGGCATCCTCGTCAATCGGTGCCGCACGACGGGTGCGCGCGCGGCCCGGCGCGCGCGCCGCTTCGTGTCCGATCCCACGGCTCTCGAAACGGCGCCACTCCCGGGACCGGCGGAGCAGACCGAGTGGGATGATATCGTGCGGTGGGCGCTGGCGCGGCTGGCGCCCGACGCACGTGAGGCATTTCTCCTCAAGCACGTCGAGGAGCTCGAGTACGAGGACATCGCCCAGCTGACGGGCGCGGGGATTTCAGCACTGAAAATGCGCGTGAAGCGCGCCCGCGAGCAGCTCCAGGCGATCCTCAAGGAGGCCGAGCATGTTTGATGAAGATGCCGTCGAGCGGGTCGTGCGATATCTCCGTCGTTCGGTACGGATCGATCCCGCCCTTGACCATCGCGTGATGGACGAGATCGCGGCGTTACCTGCGGGGCCCGCCGTGCCGGCGGGCGGCGTCTGGCAGTGGCTGACCGGACGTCGCCTGGCGCTCACCCCACTGGGTGCAATAGGCCTGGCCGCCGCGTTCGTGGTCGCCGTCGTGGGCGTGTGGCGCGTCCGCTCTACGCCTGACTCTGTGGAGCCTGGTGTGCGCGGGTTCCAGTTCGTGCTCGTCGAGCCACATGCCGCGAACGTGTCATTGGTCGGCGACTTCAACGATTGGGACGCGGCACGAACACCCATGCATCGGACAGCGGGCGACGGCCTGTGGAGCACGGTCGTCCCCCTCGAGCCCGGCCGCTACCGCTATGCCTTCCTCATCGATGGTCGCCTGTGGGTCGCCGACCCCACGGCGCCGACGACCCGCGACGACGACTTCGGCGCTCCGAGCTCGGTGCTCACCGTGGGGGGGGAGGGCCTATGATGCGCGCGCGTGGGTATGCCGTCCTCGTGTCGCTCTGCCTGGTGGCGCCATTCGCGCGCGCCGCGGCCCAAGGCGATCCGCGCCTCGAGCGGCTCGACGCGGCGACGCGACCGGTCGTCGTGGCGCTGATAGACTCCGCCCGCGCGGTCGGACTCCCCGTCAACCCGCTCGTGGAGCGCGCCCTCGAGGGAGCGCTCAAGGGAGCGTCGGGCACGACGATCGCGACCGCCGTTCGCCGGCTAGCCGCGGATTTCGGTCGGGCCCGTGATGCGCTCGGGCCCGGCGCATCCCCGGTCGAGCTGGATGCCGGCGCGGCGGCGCTGCGGGCGGGCGCCGGTCCGGACGTGCTGACGCGGCTACGTCGCGCGCGCGGTCATCGACCGGTGACCATGGCCCTCGCCGTTCTGACGGACCTGGTCGCGCGCGGCGTTCCAATCGACACCGCGACCACCGCGGTGCTCACCCTCGCGGCAACGGCACGCGACGAGGATCTCGTGGATTTCCGCCGCGCGGTGGAGCGCGACATCGCCATCGGCGCGCCCCCGGCCGCCGCGGCCTCCATTCGCGTCAACGCTGCGGCGCGAGAAGCGCGCCCGGGTCGCCCGTAGTGCTCGTCCGGTGACGCTCGGGACGCGCTCCCGGGCTGCACTGCACGCCGCCGCCTGGTCGTTCGTCGCGGCGCGAGGGATCGCCGCGCAGACGACCGCCAGCGTGGACGTGGGCGCTTCGACGGTGCGGTATGACGGCTTCCTCGCTTCTGGAGCCGCGTCGGTGACGCCTGCCGCGATGTGGACGCGGCCGGGAGCCACCCTCGTCGCCCGAGGCAGCTACCTCCGGTTCGAGAGCGGTCATCGAAGCCTCCAGGGGCTCATCGCCGCCTCGTTGTTCACACCCCCGGCCCTCTTGCCGGACAGTTGGCGGGGCGAGGTCACCATCTCCGGCGGCGGGAGCAGCTACGCCGACTTCGCCAGCTTCTGGCATGCGACGGGTGAAGCCCGGTTGCACTTCGTGGGGCCGGGTCACGGCGCTTGGGCGGGCGCCACGGCCGGTCGCACATCCTACGGGAGCGCGCCTCGCCCCGTTGCCGTCGCGGGGATCGGGGGATGGGCGCGACGCGGATGGCTGATGCTCACCGCGTCTGCCAGCCGATCCTTTATAGGAGACACGGCCTACACCGATGTCGAGTCGACCGCCGAGGTGGGCGCCGGCGCCTGGGGCCTGCATGGTTCCGTGGGTGCGCGAATTTCAAGCCGCGGCGGCGGGCATGGGGTGTATGGTGCGGGCGAAGCCACCCGCGCCCTGAGCCAGCACATCGCCGTGTTCTTGTCGGGTGGCCGTTACCCCACCGACCCCGTCAGCGGGAGCGTGGCCGGGCGATACTTGACCGTTGGCGTACGCATACGAAACCCGACGCCGCGCCCCCCACCCACCTGGGATCCAGTGCCACAGGGCCGCCCGCCCGCCGCTGCAGATGGCGAGGCAACCCTTGCACCGCAAATCGAAATCCAGCCCGTCGGTGACCGCTGCGTACGCCTCCTGGTACGCGCCCCGGGAGCGACCAGCGTCGAGCTTGCGGCCGATTTCACGGACTGGCACCCCATCGTCCTGGAGCGAGTCGCGGAAGAAGGTGCGTGGCAGCTCCTCCTGCCGGTCGCGAGCGGGTTCCACCGTCTCAACGTGCGCATCGACGGCGGGAAATGGATCGCTCCCGCGGGCACGACGCGCTCTGCCGACGAGTTCGGTAGCGAGGTCGGAATCGTCGCCGTGCCCTAACGGCGGCCGGCGGCGAGCGCCACCGCTTCGGGGCGACGCCGCAACGCCATCATCGCCCACACGCCGGCGACCGGCCCCAGGGCCAGCAGGCTCATGCTCCACCTCCAGCCGATGCGCTCCGCGACCGACGGCAAGAGATAGATCGTGAGGCAGGTGAGCAAGAAGCCGAGACTCGTCTGCACGGTGAGCGCGGTCCCCACGAGCTCGCGCGGGGCGAGTTCGCTCACCGCGGCGGAGAATTGCGCGGAGTCCGCGACCACAGCGACACCCCAGACCAGTAGCAGCGGGACCAGGAGGACGAGCGGTTGGGCGAAGACCAGCCCCACCGCCAGTGCGCAGCATCCCGACATCGTCATGGCAGCGCTCGTCACCAATGTTCGTCCCCAGCGATCGGCATATTTCCCGCCGAGCCAACACCCCACGGCACCGCTGGCAACAACGGCGAATGTCACGAGTGCGGGCACCGCTCCCGCGCTTGCGTCGGCGCCGATTCGTGCGCGCTCGCTGGCCGCCACGAACACGGCGAGCCAGGTCCACATCGCGTACAACTCCCACATGTGACCGAGGTACCCAAGGTTCGCCAGGGAGACTGCGCGGTCGGCGAACAGGCGGGGTGCCGCGCGCCAAGTGAACGCAGCAGCCGGGGCCGCGAACGGTCCGTCGTGCGGAACGAGCAGGACAAGCAGGCCGCCAACGAAAGCCGTCCCCGCCGCGATCTCGAGGACTGTCCTCCAATGGTCGGCTGGAACGGCCCAGCGGACGAGGTGAGGCAGCGCTGATCCGACCGTCAGCGCGCCCACCAGCACGCCAATAGCGAGCCCCCGTCCCTCCTTGTACCAACCCGCCACGAGCTTCATGCCAGGTGGATAGACGCCCGCCAGCGCCGCACCCGTCAGCATGCGAAGCGCGATCCCGGCGCGTGCGGATGGTGCCCATGCGACGCCAAGGCTGGCAACGCTCGCGAGCGTCGCGCAGCCAGCGACGAGCCGTCGCGCGGACCAGCGGTCGGACAGGGTCAACACGGCGGAGAGGAGAGCGCCCGCGACGAACCCCAGCTGAACCGAGATCGTCAGCCATGCCGCACCGGCGACATCAAGCCGCCACACTCGCGACAGTGCAGGCGCCACCGCTGAGGCGGAGAACCAGGGGGCCATCGCGAGCAGCTCCGCGCTCGCGAGGATAGCCAGCACACGACGAGGGCTCACAGGCCGGTGGGGTGGTCCAGAAATACCCAGGGCAATTCGAAGCGCGCCTGCAGATGCGCGGCGAGCGCCTTCACTCCGACAGTCTCAGTGGCGTAGTGTCCGGCGTAAAAGACGTTGAGGCCCAACTCCTCCGCGTCGAAAAACGTGTGGTGGGGGCCCTCGCCCGTGACGTAGGTGTCGAGCCCCGCATCCGCCGCCTGTCGAATCAGGGAGCCTCCCGCGCCGGTGACGATCCCCACTCGGTGCGCGCGCTCGGGGCCGAACGGGAGCAACCGAGGTGCGACACCCAGGACGTCGGCGAGCCGTTGCGCGATCGACGTACGCTGCTCATCGATCTCACCCCAGACGCCGATGGCGATGCCGTACTCCTCGCCGAACGTCCCGCGCACGGTGACCCGGAGCTGGCGGGCGAGCACGGCATTGTTGCCTACGTCCGGGTGAAGGTCGAGCGGGAGGTGCGCGCTGTAGAGCGCCACGTTGTTTTTCAGGAGGCCCGCGACATGCCGGTAGCGCCGCCCGGTAAGGGGCTCGAGCCCGCCCCAAAAAAGGCCGTGGTGCACCAGCATCAAATCGGCCCCCTGCTCGGCCGCTAACCGTATCGTGGCCTCACACAGGTCTACGGCGGCTGCTACCCGCGTGACCTCGCCAGCATTGGCTGCTTGGAGCCCGTTGAGCGCGTTCAGCGCGTCCGGGATATCGGCGATCTTCAGGTAGCCGTCGAGGTAGGAGACCACCTCGGCGAGGCGAACAGACCGCTTCATCGCCGACAGTAAGGCGACATTATTTCACCAGATTATCGACACTGAAGGCAGATTCCCACATCGCTAGCTGGCCTAACGCCATGGTCGCCATATGGATAAAGAATCCACACCGGCCGGCCTGGTTTTGTGGATATCTAGCGTGGCTTAATGCGTGGCTTGGTACGGTCGCTGCTCGCTGACGACCGTCGGCACGGCTTCATTTTCGAGGGCGTTTTCCCCCATACGGACGACGCCGTTGATCTCGCCGCCTTCCTGGACGAGCAACCGCTTGGCGACGACATCGCCGTGCACTACGCTGGTGGATTGGATCTCGATCCGCTCGTCAGCGCGGATGCTGCCGCGGACTTCCCCCCCGATGATCGCTTCGCGGGAGATCACATCGCCTTCGACCTCGCCCCCCTTCCCCACCAGCACCTGCCGCGCCGCCCGGACCGTCCCCACGACGGTGCCTTCAATCTTCACGACGCCATCAGCGGTAATGTCACCCACCACCCGCATACCGGTGCCGATGATCGAGAGTCCGGCTTCGGACTCGGGCCCGCCATTTCCCTTTTCGGTGAACATCGCCATGTCAGTTCTCCTGTCGGACGACCGTGAGGGGATCGATTGACTTCCCCTCGCGGCGGATTTCGAAATGGAGGTGCGGGGCCGTGGATCGCCCGGAATTCCCCGAGAGGGCGATCACCTGCCCCGCTTGAATCGAGTCCCCCTCGCGCACCAGGACCCGCGACGCGTGGCCATACATGCTTTCATATCCGCTCGAATGGCGCAAGAGGACAAACAGGCCATAGGCCGGATCCGTGCCGGCCGCCTCGACGACGCCTCCCCCGGAGGCCCGCACCGGCGTGCCTGGGGGCACCGCGATATCGATACCCGGATGTGACTCCGCCGGATCGCCGGGTCGCACCTGCCCCCGGGTGACGAACCCCTGGATTTCGCCGAGCGGCCAGTGGACCGGTTCCGACGGTCCGGGGAGGTAGCGCGGCGGAGCCGACGGCGGTCGTCCGCGCACCGGGGTGGCGCGCATCACGTCGCTCGTCGCCGGGGCGCCCTTGTCGCGCTCCGGCTTCACGCCGAGCATCGAGCGGAGCTCCTGGTAGTTCACCTCCGCGCGATTCAGCGCGGCGGCGAGCTGTTGCACGCGGCGGTTCTCCTCCTCGAGCCGCGCCACGTCGCGCTCGAGTCCGGGAACGCGCGCGGCCGCGCGACTGATCGGTCCCGCGAACGCGAAGAAGAGAACGACGAGGAGCCCGACGAAGAGCGCGCTCCACTTCCCTGCCTCGAACGCCCACAGCGGCACACGGTACTGTTTGGAGGCGAGGTCCCCGTCGGTGTGAACGACGATCGTGACGCGGCGATCTTTGAGCTGCTTCTTCATCCGTCGAACGGCGTGCCGAGGATGAGCTCCAGGAGCCGCGCGAGGTCGTCGTTCGAATAAAAGTTGATATGGATCTGTCCCTTGCCCTTCGCGCGGAGCGTGACGCGCACATCGGTGCCCAGCCGGCGACGGAGGGCGTCCTCGATGCGGCGAACCTCGGGAGCCTGCCCGACTCCTTTTTTCAAACGAGGCCGACGGACTGGTGCCCGACCACCGCGCACCCGATCTTCGACGTCGCGCACCGAGAGCCCGAGGTCGACCGCCTCTTTGGCGAGCGCCGTCGCGAGCCGCGGGTCCTCGATCGCCAGCAACGCGCGCGCGTGCCCGACGGAGAGCCGCGCCTCGTGCAAGAGCGCGAGTACCGCCGCCGGCAGCTTGAGCAGCCGAAGCGCGTTCGCGACCGTCGAGCGGTCGCGCCCGACGGCGTCCGCGACATCCTGCTGGGTGAGACTGAACTCGGCGATCAAGCGCTCGTAGCCGCGCGCCTCGTCCACGGGTGACAAGTCGTCGCGTTGCAGATTCTCGACCAGCGCGAGCGTGAGCACCGTCCGATCGTCGACCTCGCGCTTGACGGCGGGGATTTTTTCCCAACCGAGTGCCTGACACGCGCGAAGGCGACGCTCGCCGGCGATCAGCTCGAAGGCGCCCCCTCCGTTGCCCGTCGGCGCAGGGAGGGAGACGGGGACGGGACGCACTACCACCGGCTGTAGGAGACCCGCTTTGCGAATCGATGCCTTGAGCTCCTCGAGCGCGGCCGGATCAACATCGCGGCGCGGCTGATACGGATTCGGGCGAATGTCGGCGATGGCGAGCTCGACCAGACTGCCCTCGCGCTCGGCTTCTTCGCGAGTGGGTCCCAGCAGGGCTTCGAGGCCCCGGCCGAGACGACGGCGACCAGCAAGCGTTTCCGTCATGCGGGCACCTCCGGCA
>DASQIB010000177.1:0-6266 GCA_035631795.1 Gemmatimonadales bacterium
TGGCGCTCTCGAGCCCGCTCGCCACGATCATCGCGTACACGCTGCAGAACACGAACCACTGCGACCACTCCACCCGCCGCGCGGCGGGATCGCTCGGCCGCTGCCTCTTGAGCTCCGGAAACAGCAGCACCACCACGACCGGTCCCACCAGCACGCCCATCATGTGATTCGTGGACGTGAGGGCCAGGAGGTAGACGATCATCAGCAGGTGATGATCGTGCCCCTCGCCCAGGGGTTGGTCGTCCCAGCGCACGATGAGCCAGAGCACGAGCGCCACGGAGAGGAGCGAGAGCGTGTAGACCTTCTCGTTCACGACCGACTGGTTCCACACCGTGAACGACGTCGCGGCGACGAGCGCGCCGGCCACGGCGGCCAGCCGGCGCGGCCAGCGCGCCGGCACCCAGCCGCGCATCCAGCGCTCGCCCACGAGGAACCAGCATCCCGCCGCGATCGCGCTCGTCACCGCCGCGAGCAGGTTGATCCGCTCCGCGTAGTGCGCCACCCAGGGGATCAGGCCCCAGGTGTGGGCGATGAGTACGAACAACGGGTTGCCGGGTGGGTGGGGAATGCCGAGCACGTACGCGGCCGCGATGTATTCCGACGTGTCCCAGAACTGGGTGGTCGGCGCGAGGGTCGCGACGTAAATGATCAGTGCCCCCAGAGCGACGAGCCCCGCCAGGAGATACGGCGGTCCCTCGACGGGCTCGAGCGTGCTGGCGTACGACGACGGCGTCGGTTGGTTGGTCATGCTCCCCGTCACGAGTTAGTGCCGGAACTGCCGGATGCCGGTCAACACCATCGCGAGACCATGCTGATCGGCCGCGGCGACGACCTTCGCGTCGTTCACGGAGCCGCCGGGCTGGATGATCGCCCGCACCCCCGCCTGGGCCGCTTCTTCTACCCCGTCGGGGAACGGAAAGAACGCGTCAGAAGCTAACACGGCCCCGGAGGGATCGTGCCCCTCCTGACGGGCCTTGTGGACCGCCAGGAACGACGCGTCCACCCGCGACATCTGGCCCGCGCCGATGCCGATCGCGGCCTCGTCCCGTGCCAGGAGGATGGCGTTCGACTTGACCGCCCCCACCGCCGCCCAGGCGAACCGCAGGTCGCGCCATTCGGCGTCGCTCGGCGCCCGGGAGGTCGCGACCTTCCACGCCGCCTCATCCCGGATGCGGGCCCCACGCGGGCGCCCCTGCACCAGGAATCCGCCCCGGATGCGTTTCCAGTCCCAGCCGGCCGCCTCACCGGTCGGGAGGCGGATCACGCGCACGTTCTTCTTCTCTCGGAAGACGGCGAGCGCATCGTCCGCGAACGCGGGTGCCACCACGACCTCGACGAACAGCTCGCGCATCGCTTCGGCCGCGGCGCGGTCGACGCCTGCGTTGAACGCGATCACCGACCCGAAGGCCGACGTGCGATCGGTGGCGAGCGCCCGTTGGTATGCTTCGGCGGCCGAGCGCCCGAGCGCGATGCCACACGGTGTGGTGTGCTTGATGATCGCGCATGCGACGCGGCGCGAACCCTGCTCGGTCGCACACCAGGGCGTGACCGCCATGAGCCCCGCGTCGATGTCGAGCAGATTATTGAACGAGAGCTCCTTCCCATGGAGCTGCTCGAGATCGCGAATCCCGGGCTCGGACGAGGCATACAGCGCCGCCGGCTGATCCGGGTTCTCGCCGTAGCGAAGCTCTTGCCGGCGCTCGAGGGCGATCGTGATGCGCTCGGGCCAGCCCGACGTCCCCTGCGACAGATAGCCGTGGATGGCCGCGTCGTACGCGGCCGTGTGTGCGAAGACTTTTGTGGCGAGGAGATGGCGCAAGGCCGGACTCGGCGAACCGGATTTCAAGGCGCCCAGTACGACGGGATAGTCATCCGGATCCACCACGACGATCACGTCCGCGTGGTTCTTCGCAGCCGAGCGCAGCATGGATGGGCCGCCGATGTCGATCTGCTCGATCGCCTGCTCGAACGTGACCCCCGGCTTTGCCACCGTCTCGCGAAACGGGTACAGGTTCACCGCGACCAGGTCGATGGGGACGATCCCATGCTCGGCGAGCGCGGCGCGATCGCCCGGATGCGCCCGGCGGGCGAGCAAGCCGCCGTGCACCTTGGGATGCAACGTCTTCACACGCCCGTCCATCATTTCGGGGAAACCCGTGACCTGCTCGATCGGAATCGCGGGGATGCCGGCGGCGCGCAGGGCTTCGGCAGTGCCTCCGGTGGAGACGATCTCCCAACCGAGCCCGACCAGGCCACGGGCGAACTCGACCACCCCGCGCTTGTCCGACACCGACACCAGAGCTCGCGCGGTCACCAGCTCTCGGCGACCGCCTGGATAACGTCCGCGAGGCTCGCGACGTCCTTCAGGTCCACGACCTCGGCGGGCGAATGGGAATAGCGGAGCGGCCAGCCGATGGCCACATCCACCACGCCGTACGGCGTGAACACGGAGCCGTCGTTGCCGCCGTTCGTGGTGCCCACCTGCAGGGCGATGCGATGGGCGCGCGCGAGACGCACCAGGGAGTCGACGTAGGCGGGCGGCGTGACGGACGAGTTGTCCACCGACCGGGCGACGGCTCCCCGGCCGATCGGCGCGACGGCGAAATTCGGGAACTCGAGCGGCGAGTCGGCGGAGACGAAGGTATCGATTGCGTGCACCCGTCGGATCGTGGTGCCCAGCGTCGCGGCCACGGCTTTCGCGCCCTCGAGCCCGATCTCCTCGCGCGTGCTCCACACGAAGATGACCGGACGCTTGAGGAGGGCGCGGTTGAGATGGCGGAGCGCCAACACCTGCGCTGCGTCGCCGACACGATCATCGAACGAGCGACCCGTGGCCCGGGTTCCGGCCAGCCGGACGAAGTGCTTGGGCATCGTAATCGTAGAGCCGATCGTGATGCCGAGCGCCTCGGTGGCCTCGCGGGACTTGGTGCCCACGTCGACATGCAGGGGCGGGGGATTGTGCCGAGTGAACGCGGAGTCGCGCGGGGCGAAGACGCCCGGCACGTCGCCCTTTGCGGTGTGCACCAGCGCCGGCTGCGCTTCGAACAACGACGCGAAGAACCCGCCGCGCGTCTCGAGCTCGAGCGAGCCGTCGTCGTGAATCGCGGCGACGCGGAACCCGATCTCATCGAGATGCGCCACGAATACGACCGGCGTGCCGCCCGGCCCGACCCGCGCCCACAGGTTCCCCGCCGAATCGGTCTCCGTCGTCACCCACGACGGCAGCAGTCGCTTGACTGTCTCGCGCACTGGGGCTTCGGACCCGGAGACCCCGTAGGACTCGACGAGCTGGGAGAGGACGGACTGGGTTTCGGAGATGCGGGGGGAATCTTGGGCGGGTAGGCGGGTAGGCGGGTAGGCGGTGAGCAGAGACGCCGCGACTGCGGCCGCTCTAACCGGCCATCCGGCTAACCGGCGAACCGCCCTCATCTCCCCTCCATCCACGTGACCAGCTCCTTCACCAGTGCATCCGCGGCGGCGAGATCCACCGTCTCCACCGCGGTGTCCTGGTACCTGACCGGCAGGCTCACGGTTTTGGTCTCGTCGAAAGGTCCGAGCAACCGGGTCACGGTCTCGAGACCGGCGTTGCCGGCGTACAGGCTTTGGGTCGTGAACGCGACGACCACCGTGCCTTGCACATTCGGTTTCGCTCGAACGGCGGTGGCGAGCGCGGCACAGGCGGCGCGGCGGCCCGCGGCAGGTGCGGCAAGGAGTCGGTCGCCGTAGACGTGCGGCTGCTTGGCGAGCGAGACGGGCGCAAGCACCGCCACGCCGAGTCGCTGCGCTTCCGTCGCCGAGCTCGCGCCGATGTCCACGTATGCGTTGTCCACCGTGAAGACGGGATCGGGCGAGCCAGGGCCACCCCGGCCGCGCGTCAGGTGCGTCGACCGCACGGCCACCACGCCGGGTACCGCTCCACGAGCTCCGTATACCGTGACGCGCTCGCCCTCGAGCTGCTGATCGAACAGGGGATACGCGAGGCGCCCTCCTCCGACTCGACGCACCAGCAGATATCCGTCGGGCAGGATGTTGCCGACCACATAGCCGACTTCGTCGAGCGGGCACGTGAGGAGCCGCTTCGGCACGCCCTGACCCAGGGTGAGCGTGACGTTGCCGGCGCGATCGCGTGTGCTGCCCGGTAACAGCCTGACGAGCGAGTCGCCCATCGCCTGCTCGAGCCCGGTGACTGCGGTCATGGAGGCCAATCGGAGTGCGAGAGCGTCGAGGGGGCTCTGGGCAGAAAGGCGACGGAAGGACGGAAGGACGGAAAGTAAGAGCAGCGCGAGCCGACGTTTCGTCATGCATCCCCTTTCCGTCGTTCCGTCGTTCCGTCGAAGTCAGGTTGGTGCACGGATACCTTCACCGCCTCAGGCGGCACTCCCCTTCGCGCGAGCTCCTCCACCACCAATGGCAGCAGGTGGTGCTCCACCTCGAGGACGCGGGCCGCCAGCGAGTCCGGCGTA
Organism: Gemmatimonadales bacterium; assembly: GCA_035631795.1. Taxonomy (GTDB): domain Bacteria; phylum Gemmatimonadota; class Gemmatimonadetes; order Gemmatimonadales; family GWC2-71-9; genus AG41. The sequence goes on from DASQIB010000177.1 coordinate 4,464, forward strand.
TCGTTGGCCAGCACCGGCACGGGCCACTGCGCGATGATGGGCCCGCGGTCGAATTCCTCGTCCACATAGTGGACGGTCGCGCCCGAGACGCGAGCGCCGCTCGCGAGCACCGCCTCGTGAACCCGGCGGCCGTACATCCCCTCGCCGCCGAATCCCGGGAGCAAGGCCGGATGGATATTAATCAGGCGCCAACGAAACCGCGCGACGACCGTGGCGGGCACGCGCTTCAAGTATCCCGCGAGGACCCCGAGCCGGGCATCGTCGAGCGCCGCTATGAGCTCGTCCGCGTCATCGGGATCCTGGAGCACCGTCGAGGGCACGCCGGCGCGCCGGGCGCGCTCGAGGGCGCCGGCACCGGCACGACTCGAGACGACGCGGACGATGCGGGCGAGCGGCGATTCTCGGAGGGCATCGAGCAGCGACTGGAGATTGCTACCGCCGCCCGATACGAGGACCGCGACGGGTACCGGCTCGGGCGGAAGCGTCACCGGTTACAGGGAACGAGGGAGGTGGCCCGCGGGCCGGTGGCGACGGTGAGCGTGAACGGCCCGGTGGCGAGCCGGTCGCTCGTGGTCACTACGATCACGTAGTCTCCCGTTTTCGGCAGGCGCGCGGTGAGTCGTGCGTTGCAACGGCCGCCCGAGTCGTCGTCCTGAGGTGTCGCGGTCTCGAATCCGGGGCCCAGCAGGAACACGTACGCGTCGAACGCGTCGGACGTCAGGTCGATCGTGATGGTCTGGCCGGCGTGTCCCGCGAGTCTCCACTGCTGCGCGTAGGTGTTCTCGGTGCGGAGCAACACGTCGCGGCGGGTGAGGGAGTCGCGCACCGTGTCGCCCGGGGCGATGGTGCCGCGCTCGGCGACGCGCTCGGCGGCAGGTGCGCGCGCCGGCGGGAGGGGGGGCGCGGTCGGCTTGTGCTGCGCGACAAGGCTGCCGGCCGGGACCGCCAGTGCGAGCGATGCAGCCAGCCAACGCCAGGTCACCATGTCATCCGGCTCCCGGCGCCGGGCGCAAGATCGCGGCGGCCGCTGCCGCGAGATCCGGGACCACCGATAAGCCGAGCGCGCGCGCTTTCCCGACCTGCATCGGACCGCGCCCGGTTTCGACGAGGAGCCCCCGGCCGCCGAGCACGTTCGCCGGCGACACGTCGCCGACGCGGTCACCCACCCAGACGCTCCGCCGTAGGTTGACGCCCAGCGCGGCCGCCGCGTCGCGAAACAGCTTCACGCCCGGCTTACGGCATTCGCAGGGGCCCGTGAACTTCGGGTGATGGGGGCAGAAGTACTCGCCGTCCATCCGGGCGCCGTGCTCCGCGAGGAGCTCGGCGAGCCGGCGCTGCACGGCGGTGTAGGCCGCGACCTCGTACAGGCCGCGCGCGATGCCCGATTGGTTCGACACGACGATCACCAGCCAGCCCGCGTCATTGAGCCGGCGGATCGCCTCCGCCGCGCCGGGGAGGAGACGCACTTTGTCGGGCTCGTGCAGGAACCCGGGCGGCGGATCGTCTACGATCGTGCCGTCACGGTCCAGGAACACCGCTCGCCGCGCTCCGTCAACCATCGAGCGCGGCTCGCACCGCCCGCGCTACGCCGTCGAGCTGATCGGGGAGAATGGTCCTGGGGTCGAGCAGGACGTGGTCGGCCGCGATGCGCGGAACGATCGGCGGGCTGCCGCCCCGCAGTCGCTCGGCGACCGTCGTCGGCGCGAGGTCCTTCGGCTTGAGCCGCAGGAGCCACGTCTTGAGCTTGGCGCCGGGGAACGACCCGCCCCCGACCTCGGACTCGCCCTCGATGACGTCCGCGTC
>DASQIB010000178.1:0-10856 GCA_035631795.1 Gemmatimonadales bacterium
GCACGGTAACGCGGGCTTCACCAGGACGATGTCCGCGCCCTCGGCGAGGTCGAGCTGGATCTCCTTCATGGCCTCATCGCCGTTGGTGCCCTGCATCTGGTAGGACTGGCGGTCGCCGAATTGCGGCGTCGAGCCGGCTGCGTCCCGGAACGGCCCGTAGAATGCCGAGGCCATTTTCGCCGCATAGGCCATGATCGGCACGCGGGAGAACCCGCCGGCGTCGAGCGCTTTGCGGATGCCCGCGACCCGGCCGTCCATCATGTCGCTCGGTGCCACGATGTCGATGCCGGCGCGGGCCTGCGTCACCGCCACCTTGCCGAGCAGGTACACCGACGCGTCGTTGTCGACCTCCCCGTCGTGCACTACCCCGCAGTGGCCATGGTCCGTGTACTCGCACAGACACGCGTCACCGATCACGAGCAAATCCGGCGTCACGCGCTTCACCGCGCGCGCCGCCTGCTGGACGATGCCCTGCTCGTCGTACGCCTCCGAGCCGGTGCCGTCCTTGGCGGCCGGGAGCCCGAACAGGATGATTCCGCCGAGCCCTAGGCGCTGCGCCCGCTCGGCGTCCTTGACGAGCTCGTCCACGGAGGTCTGGTAGACCCCGGGCAGCGTGGCGACTTCCTGACGCACACCTTCGCCGTGGCACACAAAGAGCGGCCACACGAGCTGGGAGGGAACGAGATGCGTTTCCTGCACCAGCCGCCGCAGCGCCGGAGTGCGGCGCAGGCGGCGCATCCGGCGAATCGGGAATTGACTCATCGGCCGAGCAATCTCGACGCGCCGTGGGCGCGGAGCAAGTCCGCCACGCGAGCCCCCGCCACTGCGGGGTCGCGCTCGTCCATGTCGGCTGACGCCGTGATCTGCACCGATCCGTCGTGCGCTGTGACTCTCCCGAACAACCGGCTCCCCGCTCCTTGCTCCCTGCTCCCGCAATACGCCGCCACCGGCGCCTGACAGCCACCTTCGAGCGCCGCGAGCAGGCTCCGCTCGGCCGTCACCGCTCGCGCGCTGGGCACGTCCTCGAGCCCGGCCAACGCCTGTTTCGCGTTGCGGTCATCGGCTCGCACCTCGAGACCGAGCGCCCCCTGCCCGGGCGCGGGCATGACTTCGAGCGCATCGAGCCGGGCGGCGACCGCTCCGGTGAGCCCGAGCCGCTCGAGTCCCGCCCCGGCGAGGAGCGCCGCCGCGAGCCCGTCCCGTCCCTCCTGAACCTTGCGCACCCGGGTGGGCACGTTGCCACGCAGCGGCACGATCTCGAGGTCGGCGCGCAGGTAGCGGATCTGCGCCGTCCGGCGGAGGCTCGACGTACCGATGCGGACGCCAGCCGCCAGCGCCGCGAGCGACGTGACGCCCGGTTCCTTGCTCACGAGCACGTCGGTGGGATCCCCCCGCGCCGGCACGGCACCGAGCGTCAGCCCGTCCGGCAAGCTGGTCGGCAGGTCTTTGAGCGAGTGCACGCCGACGTCGATGCGGCAGTCCATCAGCGCTTGCTCGATCTCCTTGGTGAAAAAGCCCTTCCCCTCGAGGACATGGAGCGGGCGGTCGACGTCGGCGTCGCCTTGCGTCTTGATGATCTCGAGCTCGGCGGTGATCCCTTTCCGGCCGAGCGCCGCTTTCACCCACTCCGCCTGCCACAGGGCGAGCTCGCTGCCCCGGGTGCCCAGCTTGAGCACGCTCACGCCTTGTCCCCCCCCCGGAAGTAGCGCACGAGAGCATCCACCAGACCGTCCGTCGTGTACTCGAGCGCTTCGATGACGACGGGGATGCCGTACTCCTTCGCGGTGGCGGCGGTGATCGGACCAATGGCCGCGCCTCCGAACCGCCCCGAGGCCGCGGCCTCGCGACCCACCGACTCGACGAAGTGTCGCACGGTCGAGGACGCGGTGAACGTGACGACATCGATCCGGCCCGCCAGGATCTCATCCGCGAGCGCCGCGCCGTCGCTGAGCGCGGGGAGGGTCCGGTAGACGGGGATCACGTCGACCACGGCACCACGCGCTCGCAGCCCTTCGGGTAGGGCCTCGCGCGCGCGCTCCGCCCGCGGCAGGAGAACGCGCGCGCCCCGCAAGTCGCACTCCGATGCGAGCGCCTCGACGAGCGACTCCGCGACATACCCATCGGGCATCACGTCCACCCGCACGCCCCGGGCGGCCAGGCAATCGGCGGTCGCCGGGCCGATGGCGGCGATGCGGCGTCGTCCGAAGTCGTCCGGCGACACGCCCCACTCGGCCAGACGGTCGAACACGATCTGAACGGCGTTCTGGCTCGTGAACACGACCCAGCGATACTCGTTCAGGCGCGTCAACGCGGCACGCAGCGGCTCGAGGTCGGCGAGCGGCTCGATGCGAATCGTCGGAGCGGACACGACTTCGGCGCCGAGCGCCTCGAGCTCTCGCACCAGCTCGCCGGCCTGCTCGCGCGCGCGCGTCACCGCAATGCGCCGGCCGACGAGCGGACGTGCGGATCCGGGCGTTTGCGACGCGGGTGACATAGATTGGTGCAATCTATCATGCTGCGTTCCCTGCGCTCCGCGCTCACGCGCTTCACCGTGCGGCGGGCTGCCGCGTCTCAGCGCGACGCGCCCAAGCGCGCCGCCTTGTGGCTGCGGCTCGGTTGCTCGCTCACGCCCTCGTTCGCCGAGGCGTATCCGGCGCTCGTGCGATTGCGACGCTCGATCGAGGATCGCTGGGGCGCGCTCGCCGCGGCCCAGGAAGCCTCGGTGCGCTTCCCGGAGAATCCCGATGCCTGGATGCTCCTGGGCGAGGCGTGCCAGATGGTGTTCCGCCAGCAGGACGCGCTAGCGGCGTACGAGCAGGTGCTCGCGCTCGAAGAGCGCCCCGACGCCGCCTTGGCGGCGGGCGACCTGTATCGACGGAGCGGCCGGCCCGCGGACGCGGCGGCGCGGTTTGCCCGCGCCTATGCGGCGGGGGGAGGCGCCGAAGCGCTCCGGCTCAACGCCCAGGCTCTGTTTCTGGCGGGAGACGTGCGCGCCGCCGACGAAGCCCTGCATCTCTGGGCGACGCAGGTACCGGACGGTCTGGCGCGCCTGTCGGAGGCGCGCGCGGAGCTCTTTGCCGAGAAGCGCGACGCCTAGGGTCGCCGGCTGCGCCGATACAACGACACGGCGTACGCGATCAAGATCGTCGGGACCACGATGTACGCCGCGATAAGGTAGCCCGCGTTCTGCGGAACCCCGCTATCCATGGAAGGCCTCCGCCCGGCGCGTGGCGATCGCGTACCGCTGCATCACGAACCCGGCGTAGAGGAGCAGAAACACACCGAACGAGAGCAGCAGCGTGAGCAGCATTTCAGGCGGCAGCGATGGTGGGCTCGGTTTCAGCACGATCGGCTGGGGGTGGAGCGTGGGGAAGAGATAGACGCTCAAGTGGATAAACCCCACGAGGACCACTGCGCAAATTCCCAGGACCGCGGAATACCGCGCGCGCAGCCCCTCATCCGTGATCGCGCCCCGGAGCACCTGATAGCCCACGAGGAGAAAGAACAGGAAGAGGGTGCTCGTGAGCCTCGCGTCCCAGGTCCACCACGTGCCCCAGATGGGCTTCCCCCAGATCGGACCGGTGGTGAGCACGATCCCCGCGAACACCGTGCCCACTTCGGCCGACGATTCCGCGAAGCGGTCGAGACGCGGATCCTTCAGAAACAGATAGAACACGCCGGCGAGGCCGAGCAGGATCACCGCCAGCTCGGTGGTGACCGCGGAGGGGACGTGCACGTAGAAGATCTTCTGCGCGGGGCCCTGGAACCGCTCCACCGGCGTGAACGCGAGCGCCCGCACGTACACCCCGCCGAGCAGCATCAGCCCGGTCACCACGAGCCACCGACCCTTCTCTGCGATCGTCATTCTTCCACCGTGTACGGAAAGAGCCACGACGCGACCGCGACGAACACAATGTCGTACGCGGCGAGCAACCTAAGCCAGCCCGCCACCTCGCTCAAGGGACGCCCGGCGAGCAGTCGCGCCGTCGCCTGAACGGCGTACGTCAAGGGGAGCAACAGGAAAGGCAACAGCAGCACCGGAAGCATGAGCTCCGCGAACCGGGTCCGCACCACCATCGCGCTGAAGAGCGTCCCCACCGCGACGAACCCCACGGTCGCGAGCGCGATGACCGCGAGAAGCGGGAGCAGGACGTGTCCAACCGCAACGTTGAAGAACAGCACGAACAAGGGCAGTCCCACCGCCTCCACCACGACGACGAAGGCGAGATTGGCGAGGAGCTTACCCCAATACAGGCTGCGCCGGTCGAGCGGAGAGATGAGCAGTCCCTCGAGGGCCTGGTTTTCGAGCTCGAGCTGAAACGCGCGGTTGAGCGCGAGCATCGCGGCGAAGGTGAACGTCACCCACAGGATGCTCGGCGCCAGATCGAGCGTCGAGACGGCCGTGGGATCGCGTCCGAAGTTGAACACGGTGAGGACGAGGGCCGTGAACACGAGCGCCGAGACGATCGCCGTGCGCGATCGAAACTCGAGCGTCAGATCTTTGCGCGCGATGGTCCAGGCCTGCCGCCACAACTCACGCATGGCGCCCCCTCGTCTCTCCTACCGCCCGGCGGTAGGCGTCCGCGATGTCCGCGGGCCCGCGTCCACCCCGAGGCTCGTACTGTACGAATCGGCCGCGCAGCTGAAAGGCGACGTCCGTCGCCAGCTCCGCCCCTTCATCCACGTTGTGGGTCGCCAGCACCACGACCCGGCCCGCGCCGCGCAGCGCTCCGAGAAGCGAGCGGAGCTCCGCCGCGGCGGCGAGGTCCAGACCGGTGAAGGGCTCGTCGAGGAGCAGCACCTGCGGATCGTGAATCAACGCCTTGGCGATCGCCGCGCGTTGCACCATACCGCGCGAGAGCGACCACGCGGGCTGCTCGGCTCGATCCGTCAGGCCGAGGCGCGCGAGCACATCCGCGGCACGAGCACCGCGCACCGCGCGCGGTACGCCGTACAGCGAGGCCCAGAAGAGCAGATTCTCGCGGATACTCAGGTGCCCGTACAGGTGCGACTGATGGCCGATCCACCCGATCGCGGACCGGCCGCCGGCCACGCGTGCCGACCCTGCCTGCGGTCGAATGAGCCCGGCGAGCACCTTGAGCAGTGTGGTCTTGCCGGCGCCGTTGGGCCCGAAGATGGCGAGCGTCTGCCCCGCGGTGAGGCTGAACGACACGTCGTCCAGCGCCACCACGCGTCCTCCGTTGAAGGCATGTCGCAGGCTGTCAGCCCAGAGCATCGATGCGGGCGGCGAGGTCTTCCAGATCGAATGGCTTGACGAGGTACCCCGAGTGCCCGAGATCGAGCACGTTGATGAGGGGCTCCATACTGACGTACGACGTCGTGACGATCACCGGCAGCGAAGGCTGGGACTGGCGGATCTCCTGCAACAGCGTGATGCCGTCCGTATCGGGCAACCGGAGGTCGAGAACGAGCACTTCGGGTGAGAATTGATCGATTTGCCGGCGCGCTTCGCTGCCGCTCGCGGCGAAGGCGACCTCGAACCGCCCCGCGAAGAACCGCTTGTAGGTGCGGCGCAGGGTCGATTCGTCCTCGACGAACAGCACCTTGCGCCGCGAGCCGGAGGGGGAGGACGCCATTGGTGGGCCAATATATGGCGGTCCCCCATCCCGGCTACCAGCGTCTCAGCTCGCCCCCCCTCCCGTCTCCAGCTCGAACAGGTCGTCGAGCTTCGTCAGCACCAGGAGAAAGCGCAGCTCCTCGTTGGCCCCGCGCAGACACACCGTCAGCCGGCGCTCGGCCGCCTTCCGCTGGATCAGCATCAACGCACCGAGCCCCGCGCTGTCGATCTGGCGCGTGCCGGAGAGATCGATCACCAGGCGTCCAGCACCCTCGGAGAGCTGTTCCAGCAGCTCGGTAGCCGCACGGCGGAAGGCCGTGCGGGAATCGAGCCCCAGCTCCTCCGGAGCAGCCAAGATCCTCTCGCTCGGACGCGTGGACATTGTCATCAGCTCCTCCACAATCAGCTCCTGAAGTTCGCCGCGTGCGGGCTATGCGACTCCAGTGCCATATTGCTAACCTGCTGGCCGCCAACCGGTTGTCAAAATCGTGCCGGCTCCCTCCCGGGCGCCGCTGCCGCAGACCGACCGCTCGAGGCGCACTTTGCAAGGGGCGCCTTGACCACGCCCCTTGGGAGGGACATACCTTACCCTTTCCTTCAGCCGCGCAATCACCGCCGTGAAAGACCGCATCGATACGCTGCTCGACGAGCAACGCAGCTTCGCACCACCCCCCACGTTTACCCGTGCCGCACACGCCAAGGATGACACCCTGTATCGCCGGGCCCGGGAGGACCGGGAAGGCTACTGGGCGGACTGGGCCCGCCAGCTGGAATGGTCCCGCCCCTGGACCCGGGTGCTCGAATGGAAGCCACCGCACGCCAAATGGTTCCTGGGCGGTAAGCTCAACGCCTCCGTCAACTGCCTCGACCGCCATGTCAAGGCGGGGCGCGGCGACAAGGTCGCGCTGATCTGGGAGGGGGAGCCCGAGCCGCGGGAAGTCCGCAAGCTGACCTACAAGGATCTCCACGACCTGGTGTGCCGGTTCGCAAACGTCCTGAAGGGGCTCGGCGTTGCAAAGGGCGACCGCGTCGCCATTTATCTGCCGATGGTGCCGGAGGTTGTGGCCGCCATGCTCGCCTGCGCCCGCATCGGGGCGATTCACACGGTCGTGTTCGGCGGGTTCTCCGCGGAATCCTTGCGCGATCGCATCAACGACGCGGAAGCGAAGGTGCTGGTCACCGCCGACGGGGGGTACCGGCGCGGGGCCACAGTTCCATTGAAGCGGAACTCCGACGAGGCGCTGGCCGGCACGCCGAGCGTTCGACACGTCGTCGTCCTCCGACGGACCGGCGACAAGGTCGCGATGCAAGCCGGGCGCGACCACTGGTGGCACGAGTTGATGGCGCAAGCGTCGGCGCAGAACGAGCCCGAGCAGATGGACGCCGAAGATCCCCTCTACATCCTGTACACGTCTGGTACGACCGGGAAACCGAAGGGGATTCTCCATACCACCGGCGGTTACCTGACGCAGGTGTATGCGACGACCAAGCTCGTGTTCGACTTGAAGGACACGGACGTGTTCTGGTGCACGGCAGACGTCGGGTGGGTGACCGGGCATTCCTACATCGTGTACGGGCCGCTCGCGCTCGGCGTCACCGAGGTGATGTACGAGGGCGCACCGGACTTTCCCACCAAAGATCGTTTCTGGGCAATCTGTGCCCGCCACGGCGTAACCGTGTTCTACACGGCACCGACCGCGATTCGCGCGTTCATGAAGTGGGGTCCCGAGCACCCCCAGAAGCACGACCTCTCGCGCCTCCGGTTACTCGGCACGGTCGGAGAGCCGATCAATCCCGAGGCCTGGGTTTGGTACCGACGGCACATCGGGGGAGAGCGCTGCCCGATCGTGGATACGTGGTGGCAGACGGAAACCGGCGGGATCATGATCACTCCGCTCCCGGGCATCACGACCTGCAAGCCCGGCTCCGGCACGATTCCATTTCCGGGGATCGAGGCGGAGCTCCTGGACGGCGAAGGGGAGCGCGTGCCGGTGGGCGGGGGCTTCCTCGCGATCACGAGCCCGTGGCCCGGAATGCTGCGCACCATCTGGGGTGACGACGAGCGCTACCGCTCCGTCTACTGGAGCAAGTGGAAGGACACGTACTTCCCCGGCGACGGAGCGAAGCGCGACGAGGACGGGTACTTCTGGATCCTGGGACGCGTGGACGACGTGCTGAACGTCGCGGGACACCGCATCGGCACCATGGAAGTCGAAAGCGCGCTGGTGGATCACCCCGCGGTGGCGGAAGCAGCCGTGGTTGGAAGGGCGCACGAGCTCAAGGGCCAGGCGCTCGCGGCCTTCGTCACGCTCAAGGAAGGACACGCCGCGAGCGACGGGTTACGGGACGAGCTGAAAGGCCACGTCGCGAAAAAGATCGGCGCGCTCGCCCGTCCGGACGACATCCTGTTCACCGCCGATCTCCCGAAAACGCGGAGCGGCAAGATCATGCGCCGGCTCCTGAAGGACATCGCGGAAGGCCGCGCGCTCGGTGACACGACGACGCTCGCGGACCCGACCGTGGTGGAGCGCCTGAAGAACCAATACGAAGCAACTGAGAGCTGAGAGGGCAGGTTTGGAAGTCGGGGGAGGTTGGGAGAGGTTAGAGGAGGCGGCGCAGCTGACGTCGCAACCTCCCCCGTCCTCCACCAACCTCCCCCAACCTCCCCAACCTCCTTCTTAGAGCTCCACCTGCGCCCCCACCTCGAACACCTGATCCGCTGGGATCTTGAAGAAGGCCGTCGCCCGCAGCGCGTTGCGTGACATGAAGGCGAACAGCTGCTCGCGCCAATGTGCCATGCCAGGCCGGTCGGAGGCGACAAGCGTTTCGCGGCCGAGGAAGAACGTCGTGCCCGTGATGGGGATGTCGAGCGACTTCACGCCGCAGGCCGCCAACACGTCCTCGATGTCCGGGTCGTCCATGAACCCGTACCGCGCGATCACGCTGTAGAACCCCTTCCCGAGCGGCTTGACCCTGACCCGCTCCGGGGGCGCCACGTGGGGCACGTCGTCCGTCACCATCGTGAGGAATACCACTCGCTCGTGCAGGACCTTGTTGTGAGCGAGGTTGTGCACCAGCGCCGGCGGTGTGCCGTCGGTGGTCCCGTACATGAACACCGCGGTACCCGGAACGCGGACCGGTGGTTCGGCCGCGAGATCCGCGAGCAGCATTTTGAGCGCCACGGTCTTTTCCTGCATCCGCTTGGCGAGCACGAGGCGGCCGTCCTTCCAAGTCGTCATGAGCGTGAAGACGACGAGGGCGATCGCCAACGGCACCCAGCCGCCGTATTGGATTTTCAGTGCGTTCGCGGCAAAGAAGGGAAGGTCCACGCACAGGAAGAGGCCCGCCACCGCGGCGGCGCGTGCGAAACTCCAGCGCCACACTTCGCGGCTCATCACATAGAACATGAGCGTGGTAATGAGCATCAAGGCCGATAGGGCCACGCCGTACGCACCGGCGAGATGACTCGACGTCTCGAAGCCGAGCACCAGCACGCACGTGAGCAGCATGAGGCCCCAGTTCACTAGCGGCACGTAGATCTGGCCGATCTCGCGCGACGAGGTGTGCTCGATCGTGAGGCGAGGGCTGTACCCGAGCTGCACGGCCTGACGCGTGAGCGAGAAAGCGCCCGAGATGATGGCCTGCGACGCGATGATCGTCGCCGCGGTCGCGAGCGCGATCAGCGGGTACAACGCCCATCTCGGGGCGAGGTGGTAAAAGGGGTTCTCGACCGCGACCGGATTCCGCAGGAGCAGCGCGCCCTGCCCGAAATAGTTGAGCAGCAAGCACGGGAGCGCGACGCTGAACCAGGCGATCTGGATCGCGCGGTGGCCGAAGTGACCGAGGTCCGCGTACAGCGCTTCACCGCCGGTGGCGACGAGGAAGACCGCACCCAGTACGATGAACCCCCGCTGGACGTCCTCGGCGAAGAAGTGCACGGCGTAGTGCGGCGAGACCGCGGCCAGTACGCCGGGCCGTACGACGATCTCACGCAACCCCAGCACGCCGAGCGTCAGGAACCAGACCACCATCACCGGGCCGAACACCGCGCCGATCCGCGCGGTCCCCCGACTCTGCAGCAGAAACAACCCGATCAAGATCGCGAGTGTCACCGGAATTACCCAGGTGGCCAGTGCGGGGGTGGCGATCTGGAGGCCTTCGACGGCGCTCAACACGGAGATCGCCGGGGTGAGGGCCCCGTCCGCGTAAAGCAGCGCCGACCCGAAGATGCCGAGGATGATCATGATGCGGCGGGGCGAAAGCCCGCGCGCCAGGCGGCTGCCGTTGACGAGTGCCATCAGTGCGAGCACGCCGCCTTCGCCCTTGTTGTCGGCGCGAATGATGACGACGTGGTACTTGATCGTGACGACGATGATGAGGGACCAGAACACGAGCGACAGGACGCCGAGTACGTTCCCCGGACTGACCGGGATGGCGTGGGTCCCGAGGAACGCCTCGCGCATCGCGTACAGCGGGCTGGTGCCGATGTCCCCGTACACGACGCCGAGCGCGGCCAGGGCGAGCGTCAACAGATATCGGCCGCGCCTGTCGGCGTGAGCGTCCAGGGGGGGCGTCATCGGCTCCAAAGCTAGCGGGGCGGCGCGGCGGCGGGCGGCATGCGAGCGAGCCCCGCGAGCGCGAGGCCCCAGATGGCCGTCATGATCACCGCCGACCCCACGCACCAGCGACAGATCGCGTGGAGCACGAACAGCTCGATCGCCGTGAGGTACAGCGTGAAGGCGAACCCGAGCGTCGCGAGCACGCCGAGCGACACGGCGATCCGCCGGTCCGCGACGAATCGGGGCTGCAGGCCTACCAGTCCGAGCACGAACAGGGCGAGGTAACCCAGTGTGCCGAGAAACGCGACCGGGACACCGAACACGTCCGCGTAGCGGCTGGTCTGGACGTACTCACAGCTCCCTGTGCCACACTGGAGCTCGCCGAGTACGCCGATCTTGTATAGCCAGAGGTAGGTCGCGACCAGGAGCCCCACGAGCGCGAGGACCACGATGGCCTGGCGCCGGATCACTTGCGCGTTTTGCTCAGGCTGTCGACCAGTGCCTTGAAGTCGTCAGAGGTGGCGCGCCCCTGGAACAGCTGGCCGCCCACGAAGAAACTGGGGGTGCCACGAACGCCGAGGGCTTCACCCTCCTGCACGCTCGCCTGGATTCGTCCCGCGTAGCGTTGACTCTCCACGCAGGCGTCGTACTTGTCGACGTCCAGACCGATCGTCCGGGCAAAGTCCCGGAACAGGCTCGCGGGGTTCTTCCCCGTTTGC
>DASQIB010000179.1:0-51801 GCA_035631795.1 Gemmatimonadales bacterium
GTTCTGCTTGCGCATGATCGGCAGGACGTCCGTTTCGAGCGTCCGGGTGAACTCTGGGGCCGCATTGGCCTTGAGGTGGAGCGTGACGTTGCGTGCGTACATATCGACTCCTTGGCAACCAACATGAACCTGCGTTGCTACTGGTGCTTCTCGACTGGGCCAAGGTTAACACTGCTTTACTAAGTTTGTCAAGTAATGTACGTCTTCGAAAGTCAAACTTGACAACAATGGTACATTGGAGTATGCTGTGGGAGAACGGCGACCTGCCGGCGCGAACCGCGCCGGCGGCGCACAAACGAGCATGACGTCAACTGGAGGGGCTGGCACCTGGTGGACATTCATTGCCACAGCTGTGGGGGCTTCATAAGCGACCCCGGCCCGATATCGTATCGAGTACCACCAGACTTGGCGCGCCCGGCAATCCCGCACAGCGGGTTGTGTGCGTGCACGCCGCCGATCGTGTACGGGCCCCCGCCGGGGTACCTGTCGTCGCCGGGCATATCGACTGCCGACCATTCCTTTGACTTCCCCCGTGCATCGGACTAGCCTTGCAGGACGTTCGACACGCCCTCTGCGTGCCGGCACCAGCAAACGTCAAGGCGGGACTTGGCCAATGCGCGGGTCCCGCCTTTGCTTTGGCGACGTCCTTCGTGTCACGGAGTCCTGATGTCAAAGGAAGAAGCGATCGAAATCGACGGCGTCGTGCAGGCCGTGCTGCCCAACACCACGTTTCGCGTTCTCCTGGTGAACGGGCACTACGTGCTCGCCACCATTGCGGGCAAGATGCGTCGTTTCCGGATCCGCGTGCTCGCCGGCGACCGCGTCACGCTCGCCGTGTCCCCGTATGACCTCACTCGCGGGCGCATCACTTTCCGGTACAAGTGAACCGGTCGCGGCAGCGACTGGGGCGCGCCGGGATGGTGACCGACGGCGGTGCGCCACGGTGTGGCGATTGCGGCCAGCCCCTCCAGTTCGGCACCGACCGCCAGGGCCGGACGACGGAATCCTGCGCCTGCGGATACCGCGGGTTCCTCAAGACGCGATCATTGCCGGCCTCGGTCGCCACCACAGTGCCGCCAAGCTCCGCGGGGACCCGATGACACCGGTAGGGAATCCCTATCCCTCCGGCTGCGCCCTTACGGGGCGCTGCTAGGGCGGCTGATCCCCGGCTGATCCACAACGCTCCTCTAGGGTCGAATCGGACGCCACGCGCAGGGGAACACCCGTTGGCGGTCCACCTCGATCTGATACGTGATGGCGTCCACCGCACAGTAATGGATGCGTTCCTCGTCAATCAGCACGCGATACGGGCCGAAGAACGGTGACCATAGCCGGTCGATGAAGTTGTAGGGAACGAGGGACACGTCCGCCCACTGCATGCCACCCGTCACGCGAAGCGCGTTCGACGGAGCCGGGCCGGGGACGTAGCACCCGGCGACCGCTGCGGCAACGAGAACGGCGATTGAGGGCTTCATGCCCATATCAGATGGCACAGCCAGGGATGCGGTTGCTCGCCATCTGTGGGGTTCATGTCAGGGAACGGCTGGGCTGCTAGCTTACGCGTCGTGAGCCCCACCGATCTGCTCGCCGCCGGTACCGCAGCCCTCGAGCGTGGAGCGTGGCAAGAAGCACGCACCCACCTCCAGGCGAGTGTCGCCGCCAGCGAGACGCCCCAGGCCTTGGAGCGGCTCGGTTTGGCGGCGTGGTGGCTCGATGACGCCGCGCTCACCTTCGACGCTCGCGAGCGCGCCTACCGGCTCTATCGCGAGCAAGGCGACGAGTTGAGCGCGGCCCGCGTCGCGCTCTGGCTCGTGTGGGACTGCCACGCCTTTCGCGGCGACACCGCCGTCGCCTCGGGCTGGCTCGAGCGCGCGCGCCGGCTGCTCAGCGGCCACGAGCGATCGGCACAATACGGCTGGCTCCTCCTGCGGGAGGGCGAAGGCGCGCTGTTCCGCGGCCACGACCCCGCGACGGCCCGCGACCACGCGGTGCGCGCCGCCGCCCTCGGCCGCGAGACGGGCGACCCGGGCCTCGAGTTCCTGGCGCTCGCGCTCGAGGGCATCGCGCGCGTCAGTGCGGGCGACGTGACCGCCGGCATGCGGTGCCTCGACGAGGCCACCGCCGCGGCGACCGCGGGCGAAGTGAAGGAGCTCCACACGGTGAGCCTGGTCTGCTGCTGGCAGATCTTCGCCTGCGAGCGGATCCGCGACTACGACCGCGCCGCCCAATGGTGTGCCCGCGTGCAGGAGTTCGCCAAACGGTGGGGGCTGCGGCCGCTCTCCGCCACGTGCCGCACACAGTACGCCGGCGTGTTGATCTGGCGAGGTAAATGGGGCGACGCGGAAACGGAGCTCACCATTGCCTCCCGTGACTTCGAGCAGGCCCGGCCGCCCTTCGTGGGTCAGGCGCTCGCGCGGCTGGGGGAGCTGCGGCTGCGCCAGGGCCGGCTCGATGACGCCGAGCGGCTGTTCACCGCCTCGGGCACGCAGCCGCTCGCCCGCCTGGGCCTGGCGGAGCTGGCCTTGGAGCGCGATGCACCGGCCGAGGCCGCGGCCGAGCTGGATCGCTTCCTGGCGCAGGTGGGTGATGGCGAGCCCACGATGCGCGCTGGCGCGCTCGAGCTGGCGGTGCGCGCGCACGTCGCTCGCGGAGAGGCGGCTGCCGCCGAGCGGGCGCATGACGAGCTGCGACAGATCGCTCGCGAAGTCGGCACCGTTCCGCTGGCCGCTTCCGCGGCAGCGGCGGAAGGCACACTACTCCGTTGCCGTGGTGACGCCGCCGCCGCCGTGAGCCGGCTCGAAGCGGCCGTGGCGAGCTACGAGGAAAGTGGTGCGCCGTTCGAGAGCGCTCGGACTCGGCTCGAGCTCGCGGACGCGCTGGCCGCGACAGGAGAGCATTCAGCTGCCCTGCGCGAGGCACGTCAGGCGCTCGATGGCTTCACGGCGTTGGGCGCGGACCGTGACGCGCGGCGCGCGAAGGACACCATTCGCCGCCTCGAGGAAGTAGCCGGTTCCGGGCGGGGCGGAGGTCGGAAGGGCAAGCGGCAGCTCACCGGCCGCCAGCTGGAGATCCTCCGCCTCGTGGCCCAGGGCTTGAGCAATCCCGACATCGCGGCGCGATTGCACTTGAGCGACCACACCGTGAAGCGGCATGTGGCCAACCTGCTCACCAAGCTGCGGGTGTCGTCACGGGCCGCCGCTGCCGCGTACGCTGCGCACGAAGGCCTGATTTGACCTCAACCGTGGCCTGAATGGGCCATGGCTCAGTCCTGTCGTTCGCATGGCTCCCTTGGGCGAAGATGCGCGCCGCGCACGGGCCTACTCTCCTGACAGAGACACTTGTTCTCCTCTTACAGGGGGTCGTTATGCGTACCCGTTTCGCCGTCGTTGCGCTCGCAGTGCTGTTGCCCGCCATGGCTCACGCCCAGGCGCCCGATCTCAAATGGGGTCCGGCTCCCGCCGTTTTCCCTCCGGGCGCCAAGTTCGCCGTGGTGCAGGGAGATCCGAGCGGGTCGAACTTGTTCACCGTGCGGCTGACCTTTCCGAATGGCTACAAGATTCCGCCCCATTTCCATCCCACGGATGAACATGTGACGGTGATCTCCGGGACGTTTCTCGTCGGGATGGGAGACTCGATCGACGTGGCGCACGCGCTTGTGTTGCCCGCCGGCGGGTTCATCACCGCGGAGGCGAACATGCACCACTGGGCCGTGGCCCGCGGGCAGACCGTGGTGCAGGTGCACGCGATCGGGCCGTTCGCGTTGACGTATGTCCACTTGCAGGACGCACCGAAGGCCAGCGCGCAGTAAGGTCCACGGGTCGGCGCACTGGGCTCTGGCCTCGTGCGCCGGCCCCGTAGTCCGTACCCTATCGAATCGTCCGGCTGGCGTTTACCATCACGCATGCCGCCAACCTTCACCCCCGCCGCGCCGACTTTCTTCCGTGGCCTCGCCCGCAACAACGCGAAGCCCTGGTTCGAGGCACACCGCGCGGATTACGAAGACCACGTCGTCGCGCCGATGCGTGCCCTCATCGAGGAGCTCGACGTGCGCCTGGCGGGCTTCGCCCCCGAGATCACGGGCGACCCCAAGCGCTCGCTGTTCCGGATCTATCGGGACGTACGGTTCTCCAAAGACAAGTCGCCGTACAAGACACACGCCGCCTGCTGGTTCTGGCATCGGGACGCAGACCCGCGCGTCGGCGACAAGGCGGACGCGGGGGGCGCGGGTTACTACTTCCATCTCCAGCCCGGTAAGTCTTTCGTGGGCGGCGGAATGTGGATGCCGCCGCGTCCGATCCTCGACACGTTGCGCGAGGCCATCGCCGAAGATCTCAAGGGCTTCGAGCGGGTGGTCACGGATCGCGGCTTCGTGCGCCGGTTCGGCAAGTTCGACGACGAGTCGAAACTGAAGCGGATGCCGCGCGGCTACGACGAGTCCCACCCCGCCGCGCGCTGGCTCAAGTTCCAGTCGTTCGTCACCGGCCGCTCCATGAGCGACCGCGAGACCACGAGCCCACGGCTCGCGGCGCTCCTCGCCGCAGACTTCGAGCGGATGCTGCCGCTCGTGCGGTGGCTGAACGGCGCGTTGGGACATGCAGCGGCGAAGCAACGATGAGAGGCAGAGGATCCCCGAGTCGTGGTTCTTGGTGGGCGGTCGCGCTCCTCGCAGTTGCTTCGCCTGGGCATCTCGCCGCCCAGACCATCGATACGATCATCGTCGTTCGGCACAACGTGTACGATCGCAAGCGCGACGCGCCGAAAGTCGTCGCGAGCGTGGGGAATGCTCTGCACATCACCACGCGCGCGTGGGTGGTCCGGCGGGCGCTGCTCATCAAGGCGGGAGACGCCTACGACTCCGCCAAGGTCGCCGAGAGCGAGCGGGCACTCCGTGCGTTGACGATCTTTCGTGCCGTCACGATCGACACGGAGCGCGTGGACGGGCGGCTCGCCCTGCGGGTGGAGACGGACGACGCCTGGAGCACGATTCCCGATTTCGACTATTCGTCCGTGGCGGGCGACGTCTTGTGGGCCGTGGCGTTCACGGAAGGCAACCTGCTCGGCACCGGCACGGCGCTGACCGGGCGCTACGAGAAGACTCCCGATCGTCACAGCGTCAGTGTGGGATACACCAGCACCGGCGTGCTCAGTCGCCGCACCGCGCTCGCCCTGCAATACAAGGCTATTTCAGACGGCGATTCGGGCTCGTGGTCACTCGGCGTGCCCTTCTACGAGACGGTCGCGCCACGCTCCCTCGTGACGAACGGCGCCGCGGCGAAAGAGCGCGTGCTGCAGTTTCGCGACGGCGTCCTGGCGGACAGCGTGCAGCACCGTGTGCTCATGGTGGGCCTGTCCGGTGGTGTGGCGCTCCAGACAACGCGCGCGAGCTATGCCCGCCTCTGGTTCGGGGCGAGCTGGCGCCGGGAGGATTTCGACTCGGCCTCGGCCGTGCCGTTCCCCCGCTCGCAATTCGGGACCGTGGGCGCAGGGATAGAGTTGAAGCAGGTGCGCTTTCAGGTGCTCGAGAACTTCAATGCCTTCGCGCACCAGGAGGACGTGGACCTCTCGCAGATCCTGCGGCTCGGGGTCTGGGCGGCGCCGCGCGCCTGGGGCTACAAGCCCGACAGTGCCGGCGTGGGTCCCGAGGCGAGCGGCCAGCTCTCCGCCATCTGGCACAACGGGTTCGCCGTGGTGCGGGGTCAGGCGGACGGCGTGCTCACCGGGGCGGGGGTGGACTCGGGGCGCGTGTTCGGCAGCATGACCGTCGCGAGCCAGAATCTGACCCGCCAGACGCTCGTCTTTCACCTGGAGGGAGGCGCGCTACGCGGGCCCAAGCCCGGGGACGAGTTCGATCTGTGGCGCGATTCGAAAGGCCCGCGGCTGTTCGGTGCGCACGCCTTCACGGGCACGCGCGAGGCGTGGGTCGCGCTCGAGGACCGCTTCGTCGTGAAGGATGAAGTGTGGGGGCTGTTCGGCGTCGGCCTAGCGCCGTACTTCGACTACGGCGGTGCCTGGTACCAAGACGAGCCAACGCGACTCGGCGGGGACGCCGGTCTGGCACTCCGGCTCGGCCCCACGCGATTGACCATCACCGACGTCGGGCAGTTCGCGCTCGGCTATCGCTTCGGCAAGGGCTTCACCGGCCGCCATTGGGCGTTCACGGCGACCGGGAACATCCTGTACTGACCGAACACCGGGAGCGGAGACCGGCCTTTCACAACCCGATCCAGTAGGTCGCCTTCACCGCCAGAACGTTGTTCGCCTGAGCATTGAGCAGCCCCGACAGGTCTCGACCCAGCCGGAAGTCCCCCAGGCCCGCTTGATCCTCCAGGGCCGGCTGCCACACGACGAACAGGGTCGACCCCGGCCGCCATTCCCAGCGCAACACCGCGTTGGCGCGGAGCGAGCGGAAATTGAAGTCCTGATTCCCGATGAAGAACGTCGCCCCGCCATCTCCCGGATGAATCGAGTCACCCGCCGCGGTCGGAACCACGCTGCCGCGATCGCGGCCGTACACGACGAAGTCGAACGTCCGGGGCCGGGCCAGCTCTTTCAGGTCGCTGAACCGAGCCGCGGCGATGAGCGGCTGCAGGAACAGCTGCAGCGAGAGCCGCGGCGTGAAGGTCCAGTCGAGCCGTGCCAGGATCGCGAGCTGGGTCTGGTCGAGCGTGGCGAACACATACCGATGTTGGTAGGTCGCGATGGCGGAATCGTCGGCGATCGTCGCGACGTACTGGGCCAGCGAATGGATCTTGCTGAAGCTCGGTCCGATGTTGATGTGGGCAGCGGCGGTGGGGCGCAGGTCCACCGTGAGGCTGTACTGCGCGTTCCATTGCCCCGCGCGGTCCCATTGGTAAAACGCGCTCCCCGACAGCTGTGTGGTACGCCGCGAATCGGACGTGAACGTGATCGACGCGTCCTCATAGTGCGGAACCTCAGCGAGCGGCCCACCGCGCGTGAGCCGGTCGTCCAACGCCGTCACCGCATAGTCGTGGCGTAGCTCGACGTTCCAGAAGTTCGCGAAGTTGTAGTTGTTGAGGAGCCCGAAGCCTCCGAACACGAGATCCCCGTCGAAGTTCCAGGTATGGTTCTCGAACGGGATGAGAAACCAATTCCGCACCACTGCATGAGGGTGATTGTCCTGGTAGCCGAACAGGGTCGAGAGCGCCCGCCGGTCGGCCCCGGTTTGGAAGCCCAGGTCGTTGGACTCGAACCCCGGTCCCGTCTCCTGATACGCGATCGACCCGAGCCAATGCTCGGCGGAGTTCCGGGAGAGCGCCACCTGCCAGGCGAGGCCGTCGAGCGCGGTGCGCGACGGATCGTACACGAGGGTGCGCGCGTCCGGGCGCTGGTAATATCGCGCGCTCGAGCGCTGCGTGAGGGCGATGCTCGAATCCGTGCCCGCGACATGGCTCACGACCACCGCCCCGTCGAGCGACCAGGATCGATTCGACCAGCCGTGGGTGAAATCGATGCCCGTCACGTAGGCCTGAGCGTGCTCAAGGCTGACGAGCACGCTGTCCGAGAGCCGCCGATTGACGGCGGTCACGATGGCGCCGATGGTCGAGTTCCCCGCGTCGAGGTCTTTTCTCACCCGTCCCACGAAATAGTTCGTCAGCGGCTCGACGGTGGTCAGGTGTTCGCGGCCGAGCGTGTCCTGCCACTGGGTCTCCTCGGTCGCGGTGACGCCATCGAGCACGCCGACGGACCATCCGCCGCGGGTGTGCCCGGTGAGCTTCGCCGCGGTGCGGATCGCGGTCTGGGTCGGCGGGTCCGCGTACTTTACGCTGTCGCCATCGACGATGCGCTCTGGCACGCGGCCGATCCGGCGTGAGAAGAAGAACTGGGGGAAGGTGAACAGGTTGTGAGCGCGGACATTGCCGAACTGGAACAGCCCGCCGCCTTCGACGAAGAACGGCCGCTTCTCCGGAAAGAAGGTCTCGAACGCGCTCAGGTTCACGACGGCCGAGTCGACCTCCACCTGGCCGAAGTCGGGATTGACGGTCGCGTCGAGCGTGAGGTCGCTCGTGACACCGTACTTCAAGTCAGCCCCGCCACTGCCGAAATAGTCGTGACCGCTCCGGAACGGGTCGCCCGCGGGCTCGTGGGTGTACTCGGCGCGGGTGACGCCGTAGGGCACGACCTCGAGGCGCCGCGCGTCGGGTACGCGGCCCAGGCCCGTCAGATGGCCGTAGCGATTCACGCCCGCGTGCTCGCGCTTCGGCGTGAACGCGAAGAAGTCGTCCTCACCTTTCCGCAGGATGTAGCGCTCGAACTGAATGCCCCAGCGCGCATCGGCCTGGGAGTTGTACCGCAGCTGGGAGAGCGGAATCCTGAGCTCGACCGTCCAGCCGAGTGAGTCCACTCGCGCGGCGTACTCCCACACGGGGTCCCAGGAGACGTCGTCCGAGCCGCTCTGGTTGTCGACCAACGCATCCTGGATCGCGCCGCCCGGGGTAATGCGGAAGCGGGCAGCCGTCAAATGGTCGTGATACGAGTCGATGAAGACCTGGAAGTAGTCGGAGGTCACGGCGTCGTCGCGCCGCGCGAGCACCGACTTGATCGAGCGGGGCGCGGAGTCGAACAGCCGGGCGCCGATGTAGAGGGCGTCGGACCCGATGAGCACGCGTACCTCGGTGCGCTCCGTTGCCGGTTGCCCCGGCTGAGGATCGAGCTGGGTGAACGAGGTGACCGGGGTCGCGCCCGCCCAGGCCGGCTCGTCGAGCCGGCCGTCGATCTTCATGTCGCCCGACGCCCGTCCGGCTCGAACTGCTGGCGCGGCATCATGGACGTAGGGCAGGGCTGAGGAGGTTGTATCACGTGACTGGGCGACCGCGAACAGGAGGAGACCCGCTACGAACGGCATCGGGAGACCCTCGGTGCGAAGGTGGAGACGGTCTCATAGGCTGACGCCGGACGCGGGCGAATGGTTGCATCCCCGCGACGGTTCACAAAAAGCTGACAAACCGGGCGTCGCCGCTCGCAACAGGGGCCTCGGGCGTCGCGTATCCAGCGAAAGACGCGGAGGGCCGCACCAATGCTTCGGATCACGAGTCTCGGGCTCGTCGCCCTGGCAGCAACCTTGGTATCCTCACCCGCGGCGGCGCAGGCTGGACCTGAAGGCTGCACCTACGTACGCTGCTTCCTCAGTCTGCAACGCCACCCGCCCCGCCTCGTACAGGGCGCGGGCGCCACACCGGTGACCGACTTTGGGTTGTTCGCCCCGCGCATCGATCTCTTGTCGAGCAGCTCGGACAGCGCGCGGTTCCACTATCAGGCGTTTCGCGGCGACTACAATCGGGCGGGTGCGTTCAAGTTGATCAGTATCTTGACCGACGCCTCCGCTCTGATCGTGCTCGCGGGCAATCCACGGTCGAATTACCCGTACTCGCTCGGCTTGTTCGCCGCAGGTTTGCCGACCGCCATCGGCGCGCTCGTCTTTAGCGCCAAGGCGCAACGGCAGATCGAGCAGTCGATCGCAGACTACAACCGCTCTCTACCTGACGCGCGATAAGCGTCTAGGCCTTTGTGCACGTGTGATGCTCCGTCACCATCCGCCCGGCTTGCGGATAGCTTGGCCCATCCACGGTGTACTCGGTATCCGACTTCTTCGTCCACACCACACTGCCTGACCGCCCGGGCAGGACGTAATTCCACGACCAGATGTTGCCGAGGCGCTCGCCCACCATGCCGTAGTACTGCGCGTTGCTGTGGGCGCCGAAGCGGACCCATTGCGGTATCCGACCGTCGTAGCTGAGAAAGTACTCGGCGTGAACGAGTGGCTCCGACGTAGTAGCGGGAAAGTCGTATACCTGCTCGATCCACGCGCCTCCCATAGCGGAGGTGTAGGTCGTGGTGTAAGTGCCAGAGAAGTCTCCGACGGTGTGCGTGCAGTCCCACTTACCCACGAAGAACTGCGCGAATTGCATCTCGTCTTTGTCGTTCGCCCGTGTCTGCGCCGACGCTGGCACGACGGCGAGCACGGTGGCGAACGTCATGAGCCCGAAACATGTACGGTTCATGCTACTCTCCTTACTCAGGTGCACTGTATTCCTCCCGCAATCGCTCGATGCTCTTGAGGTCCGCCCGCGCGCGTCCGCGTAGGCGCACGGACCATGCGAGCAGAACGAGCATCCCCACAATCGGCAGCCACACCGTGAGCCATGAGCTAGGGTCTGCGAACGTGCGATGGTGCACGCGGCTCCCGATCACCCACCACGGCGTGAGGAACGCGAGCTCGAGCGGGAGCACGATCCAGATGAAGTGCGCCAGGCGGATCTCCTGGCGCTTCACGCTCTCGAGGACCGCGAGGTGCTGCGGGCTGCTCGTTCCCACGCCGGCGTCTTCCCGGTCACGAATCCGAGCCCGCTGGATCCAGAGCGCGCCGATGGCGATCCCGATGACGAGTCCCAGGCCGGCTTCGAACGCGTTCCCCGCGTGCCTGAGCGCCGCGGCGGTGATGAGGATCGCGGCCGCGGCGACGATATTCTCGATAATCCGCGCAACGACCAGCCGCAGGCGAGCACGCACCAGGTAACGCGGGGCGCTGTGGGCCACCGCGTCGGCGCTTCCGGCACGGCGCCAGTCGGCCTGCCAGGATTCCCAACCGTTCGGCGGCGAATGCTCGCTCATCGTTCCTCCCCCGCGAGGAGGGCGCGGAGCGCCTTGCGCGCACGAGTGAGCCGCACGCCTACGTTGGTCTCGCTCGTTTCCTGGAGCTCGGCGATCTCTCGCTGCGAAAGCCCTTCGAGCTGCAGCATGACCGCTTGGCGCTGCGCCTCCGGAAGCCGGCGGATGGCGCGGAACAGGCGGTCACTGTTCTGCCGCTCGATCAATCGCTCCTCGGCGAGGGGGGTGGGGTCGGGGAGCAGGCCCTCCTCGGGCAGGTTGTCGAAGCGGCGTCGCCGGGTGGCGAAGGTGATCGCGCGGTTGTGCGCTACCTGGAGCACGAAGGTGCGGAGCGACGCTTCGCCGCGGAACCGTGGCAGGGCGCGCCACAGCGCCATCAGAATCTCCTGCATGAGATCATCGCGGTCGGAGGCGTTGTCGACGTAGCCCCAGGCCACGCGCTCGAGTGCGTCCCCGTGCGCGCGAATCACCTGGTCGATAGCGTGGTCGGTGGCTCGGTTGATCGACTCGGGCATCGCCCTCCGCATCTCATTAGTCCCTGCGATGCGGCGGTTTCTTACACCGGGTGTGCCGTGTAAGAAACGCCGCGCGGCGGGGACTAATCCCGCGTGAAGCTACTGCTCCTGGCGCTCGCCGTGCTTGCCGGTGCGAGCGTGCGCACCGTTGCGGCACAGAACGTCGACCGACCACGGCTCCGCGTGGCCCCGCTCTCGGAGGCGATCGCGCTCGATGGACGGATGCGCGAACCGATCTGGAACACCGCCGACTCGGGCGTCTTGACGGAATACGAGCCCGAGCTCGGCATCATTCCGGCCGAGCGCACCGTGGTGAAGGTACTGGCGAATGCCGACGTGCTCGTATTCGGGATTCGCTGCGACGATCCCGCGCCGGATCAGATCACGAGCTTCTCGCGCGCGCGCGATGCCGATCTCTCGACGGAAGACCATGTGCGCATCGTCCTCGATCCGTTTCTCAATGAGCAGTCGGGCTACGTGTTCGCCGTGAACCCGAGCGGTGCGCGCTACGACGCCCTGATCAGCGAGCAGGCGCAGCGGCTGGGCGGACGCGAGAACCCCGACTGGGATACGATCTGGGAGGCGGCCACCGCCCGGTCGCCGCAAGGGTGGTCGGTCGAGATTCGCATTCCCATAAAGAGCCTGCTCTACAGGCCTGGCCGCGCGGAGTGGGGCTTCAACGTGCAGCGCCGGGTGCAGCGGAAGCTCGAGACGGAGCGGTGGGCGTTTCCTGGTCGAAACTTCCGCATCACCCAGATGAGCCGCGCCGGGCTGCTCGTCGACCTGCCGGACTTCAGCCTCGATCGCGGGCTCAGCGTGCGCCCCGCGCTGGTCATGGCGAGCGGGATCCTCGCCGCGGGGGCATCGCTGACCAGCAACGTAGCGGGAAGTCTCGATGCCACCCAGCGGATCGGCGCGAATACGCTCGCGTTCCTCACGGTGCACACCGATTTCGCGGAAACCGAAGTCGATCAGCGGCGCAACAACCCGAGCCGCTTCCCCCTGTTCTTTCCCGAAAAGCGCTGGTTCTTCCTCGAGGGCACCGACATCTTCGACTTCGGACCCGGCATTGCGCCCGACGTGATGCCGTTCTGGAGCCGCCGCATCGGCTTGTTCAACGGTCAGACGGTGCCGATCGACGTGGGCACGAAGGAGAGCGGCCGAGTGGGCCAGACGAGCTTCGGCTTGCTCGCGGTGCGCACCGAGGCGGTGCCCGGTCTCGTGCCCGCGACGGACATGGCGGTAGCGCGGGTGAAGCAGAACGTGCTCGGTGAATCGTGGGTCGGTCTCATCGGCACCGCCGGCGACCCGACGGGTGCGACGGGGAGCTCGCTCGGCGGCGCAGACGTCTTTCTGCAGAGCTCGCATGTGCTGGGGGACAAGAATGCGGCGCTCGGGCTCTGGGGTCTGACGACGGACGGTCGTGAACTCACTGGATCGAAGACCGCCGCGGGCGTGAGCCTGTTCTACCCGAATGACACGTGGAACAACTTTCTCGGCTATCGCCGCGTGGGCGACGGGTTTCAGCCGGCCTTGGGCTTCGTACCGCGCCCGGGCGTGCAGCAGTGGAACCTGGCGCTCAACTACCTGCCGCGCGCCACCGCCCCGTGGCTCGCCCGTTGGCTCTCCCGGGCGGCGTTCGAAGTCATCGGAGTGCTCGTCACCGATTTGAGCGGCCGATGGGAAACCGTGTGGGGGCGACTGTCGGCGTTCAATCTGGCCTTCCAGAATGGCGACCAGTTCGCGATCGCGGCCCATCCGGAGGCCGAGCGGCTGGACGTGCCGTTCGGGGTCGCGCCGGGCGATACGATTCCGATCGGCAGGTACACCTTTCTCCGATGGCGCGTCGACTACGCGCGCGCATCCAAGCGGCGCGTGAGCTGGGACTTCACGTACCTGGGAGGTGGGTACTATAACGGACGGATCGGGCAATACATCGGGACCATGGTGCTCAAGCCGTCGTCCTTGTTCATCGTGGAGCTGTCGGGCGAGCGCGACCAGGGAAGAGTGGCGCCGAGCACGGTGCAGGTCCCGTTCGTGCTGGAGCGCTACGGCGTGCGGCTGCGGGTGGACCCGTCTCCCGATCTCGAGTTCAACTCGTTCACGCAATACGACAACAGCACACGGCAGCTCGGGACGGACATCCGGATCCGATGGAGTTTCCGGCCGGGCGGAGACTTCTTCCTCACGTACACACACAATATCGATGTGCCGATCGGCGCCCAGCCATGGCTGTTCGACTCCAACAAGCTGTCCACGAAGGTCCAGTACGCGTTCCGGTATTGATGGTCCGTTGACGTGCCCCGCCGAGCCAGCCTACGTTCCGCCTATGCCCACCAAGTCCAAGCCATCCGATCCGAACCGAGCTCTCCGCGACCACGTCGTCGCGTTGCTGGGCGAGAGCCACGCCCACGTGGGATTCAAGGACGCGATCGCCGACTGGCCGGTGGCGCTGCGCGGCGTGAAGCCTCAGGGCCAGCCGTTCACCGCTTGGCGCCTGCTCGAGCACATCCGGATCTCACAGTGGGACATTTTGGAGTTCACCAGGAGCGCGAAGCACGTCTCACCGAAGTGGCCCGCGGGCTACTGGCCTGCCGGCGACGCGCCGCCCGATGGGGCGGCCTGGGACAAGAGCGTCGCCCAGGTAGAGCGCGACTTGAAGGAGATGGAGCGACTGGTGCGCAACGCGGAGGTCGATCTCTTCGCCCGCATTCCGCACGGCACCGGCCAGACGCCGCTGCGCGAAGCGCTCGTCCTCGCCGACCACAACGCTTATCACATCGGGCAGCTCGTGCTGCTCCGACGTCTGCTCGGCGCCTGGAAAGGAGACTGACGTCTAGCCCACCGACCGCGCGACGTCGATCATCGCCGCGAGGCTCCGCTCCACGTCGTCACCTGTGGTCGCCCACGACGACACGCTGATCCGCATCGCGGCCCGGCCCTGCCACATGGTCCCGCCGCACCAGCATGTCCGGTCAGCTTGAATGCCTTCGATCACCTTGCGGGTCCTCGCGTCGTCCCCAAAGCGAACAAGCACCTGATTGAGGGTGACGTCGTTCAATACTTCGTAGCCGGCTTCCCTGAGCCCTGTGGCGAATCGCGTCGCGTGGCGGCAGCAGCGCTCCACCAGCTCGGCGAGCCCCGAGCGACCGAGCGACGCGAGCGCCGCCCAGATCTCGAGGCCGCGCGCCCGGCGCGACAGCTCCGGTGTGTAATCGTCCGGCTCGCGCGCCGTGCCGCGCACGAGGTACGCGGCCGGCCCGGTGACCATGGCGCTCCGTAGTGCGGCGGCGTCGCGGCAGAGCGCCACTCCCGAGTCATACGGGACGTTCAGCCACTTGTGGGCGTCGAGCGCCCACGAGTCCGCCTCCTCGACGCCGGCGGCCTGCGGCGCGCGGGCCGGCGCGGACCGAGCCCAGAGGCCGAACGCGCCGTCCACGTGCACCCACGCACCCACCTTGTGCGCCGCGCGGGACACTTCATCCACGGGATCGCATGCGCCGGTGTTCACATTGCCCGCCTGCGTGCACGCGATGGTGCGGGCGTCGAGCGCCGGGAGCTTATCGGCGCGCATTCGGCCCTGCGCGTCCGTCGGCACCCGCACTACCCGGCTCTGGCCCAGACCGAGCAGGCCGAGCGCCTTGATGACGCTGACGTGCACCTCGTCGCCCACGACGACGGTGAGCGATGGGGCGCCGAACAGGCCGTTCGCCTGCACGTCCCAACCCGCGCGGGCGAGTAACGCGTACCGCGCGGCCGCGAGGCCGGTGAAGTTCGCCATCGTCGCCCCGGTGACGAACCCGCCGCCCGTTTCGGGCGGGAGGTGCAGCGCGTCGAGCACCCAGCGGAGCGCCACGGCCTCGATCGCGGCGGCGCCGGGCGCGAGCACCGTCATCCCCGCGTCCTGATCCCACGCCGCCGCGAGCACGTTCGCGGCGAGCGCGGCGGGCAGCGATCCCCCGACCACGAACCCGAAGAACCGGCCGCCGGCGCTCGCGATCGTGGCCGGAGATCCGCGCGCGTCAAGCTCGCGGAGCACCATCTCCGGATCGGACGGCTGCTCGGGGAAGGGGCGGTCGAGCGCGCGGAGCCCGTCGAGCGCCGCGGCAGTGGGCGCCACGCCGCGCGTGGGGAGCGAGTCGAGATAATCGGCGGCGAGCGTGGCCGCGGTCTGAAGCAGGTGACGGTGGGTCATGTGGGGACGCTAACCCCGGGGGCAAGCCGGGAGGTGTCAGGATTTGGGAAGCTGCTGCACCCAGCTCTCGACGCTGAGCACGTCCGCCTGGCGGGGGAACACTTTCTCGGTCAGGACACGGTGCACCTCGGCGTCGCCGTCGAGACACGCGTCCGCCAGGACGATGAGCTTGTAGTCCAGATCGGCGGCCTGCCGGAGCGTGGAGAGCACAACGCCGCTCGTGGCGATCCCGGTGAGAACGAGCGTGTCCACGTCCCCCGCGCGCAGCACCACGTCGAGATCGCTGCCTGCAAAGGCGCTGACCCGTCGCTTGGTGACGACGACGTCTCCGGGAGCGGGTGCGATGGCTGCGGGAATGGCCGTGGCGTCGCCCGCGACAAATCCGCCTGCTTGCCGGATCGCGGAGAAGCTCTTGTTGCGGGCGCTGACTTCGGGAAAACCCTGGCGGAACGAGACGGTCACGTAGATGACGCGGATGCCGGACCGGCGGGCGGCATCAATGGCGCGACGCACCCGTGGCAGATACTCGGGGTCGCTCGCGTAGCGACTGACGATGTTCTGCTGGACATCCATCACCAGGAGGGCGCTACTCACGGACGAGTCGACTTCTCGCGTTCCCCTCTGACCTTGCCGCTCACCTTGCCGGTCGCCGAGTATGTCGCCTCGAAGCTGCCCCACATCTCGGCGCGCTTGTAATGGCCGACGCTGCGGAGCAGAACGGTCTGACCGACCCTGCGCGTGCTCGGATACGGTCCTGCCTCCCAGACGACGCTGTCGCCGCCGACGGTCAGGACGCGCACGGGGACCCGCGGGTGATCGGCCAGGACCATCGACCATCCCTTCACGTTTGCCGTCTCGGTCAGCTCGAGTGTGGCGACCACGCTGTCGGAGGGGCCGATCGTGGTCTTGACGTGCCAGACGCCAGCGATGTCGGACAGCTTGACGCCGGGCTGCTGCGCGGCCAAGGCGAAGGCGATCAGGGCGAAAGGAGGATACATCGATGAGGAAGATAACAGGCCGTCTGTAAGTCACTGAGCTGCATGTGACTGCGCGCGCCACGTGACCCAGCGCACAGAAGGCGCGTGTCGCCTCTCGTAAGCTGTCCGCCCCGCTTCCGGTGCGCCCCTGGGAGCCGCGGACAACCTCCCGGAGGTCACATATGAACGCCAAGCTGTTCCGTGCGGTGCTGGCGCTCGCCTCGATTTCGGTCGGTTTTGCGGGGAACGCGCTGGCTCAGTATCAGCAGAATCGTCCCGATCAGTCACGTCACGGCTTCTGGTTCAGCGCCGGCTTGGGCTATGGCTCACTCGGTTGCCAGGATTGCAGCGGTCGTACCGGCGGCCTGAGCGGCAACATCGCCTTCGGCGGCACGCTGAGCCCGAAGCTCCTGCTCGGCGTCTCGAGCAACGGATGGGTGAAGTCCGAGAACGGGACGACCCTTACCGTCAACGCGATCACCGCTGCGGCGCGTTTCTATCCGTCCGCGCGGGGCGGTTTCTTCCTGCTCGGCGGCCTGGGTCTCGGCACTGTGAGTGCCAGCATCACGGGCGCCGGCAGCGGCAGCGAGACGGGTTGGGGGGCGCTGCTCGGGCTGGGATACGACATCCCGCTGAGCCATTCGTTCCGTCTCACCCCGTACTGGAACGGCTTTGCGATGAACTCTTCGAACGTTGACGCGAACGTCGGCCAGATCGGACTGGGCATTACGGTGCAGTAAGGTGCTTCCGGCAAGAGCGAGAGGCCGCCGCGGACATCGTGACGGCCTCTTGTGTTTCTGTGGATCAGCCTTGATTGAGCTGGACGCACCTACCCAGAGGCTGCTGGGCGGTGAGATCCGATCCATCCGCGCTCAGGAACTGGAACCAGATCCACGGATTGCCCCCGACGCCCCCCAACACCGGTTGCTTGGGGAATTGGTTGCGCGGCATCGACCACACGGTTGCTGGGCAGCGGATTGGTATGTGACGCCCGCGACCGATCGAGCATCCTACGGGGTTGCGGCGACGAGGCGGACGGCTAAGACCGATTGAGTGCCGATTGATCCACGGCTCAGGAGCTGCGCTTCGAGGATGGCGCGCGCACGTACCGACAGACCCGGCAGGGACGACTGCAGGAGGGCGCCAACTGCGGAATTCACCACCTGAACGACACCGCACGAATGTCGCGCTCACGTTGCATAGTCCAACGTCAGGCCGCAAGGCCGCGCTCAAACCGTCATAGCGACACGCCCGACACGACTGACGGGGTCCACTCCACCATCGGGACCGGATACCGCACCGTCGCCGCGAGCTGGCGGCGCTGCACCCTGGCGAAGAAGGACAGCACTCCCACCATGAGCAGCGGGATCGCCACGAACGCGAGCGGCAGCGAGCTCACCTGGCGTACCAGGAACGCGCTCGCCGGCTGGCTCGGATTCACGTAGGCGGTCACGGTCTCGCCGGGGTGGAAGCGGTCGCGCAGCCGCGTGGCCCACCCGTAGCTCGCCGAAATGGGGAGGGGGAGCACCTGGTTGGACACGTACTGGGCACCGTCGACGGAATACTGATAACGGATGACGGGCGTGTACGACATCCCCTTGTCCCCGCGCACGGCCTTGATGTCCGTCTTCAGCACGCGCGCGCTCACGGGCCGCCACGTCTCAACGCGATAGACTTCCGACGCGAAGAGCCCGAGCCCCACGGCGACGAAGATCGCGAGGAATCCACCGACACAACCCCAGTTGGTGGCGACCGGGTGGCCGCTCACGCCGCCCGACACGGGCGCTCCGGCGAGCGCGCTCACCTTGACGTTTCCGTCCGCGCTGGCCCAACCGCAGAACGTGCGGACCGTGGATGCGCATGCTGCAAGGGTGCCCTCATCAGTCGTGCTGTAGGGGGTCCACGGTACGCGGTCGCCCGACTTGGTGAGAAATACGATGCGGAAGAAGGGGTTCGACTGGCGCGGACCACCGGCCGAGCGCTCGAGCGCCACGTCCTTCAGGTCGGCGAGCGGGTACTCGTCGGTCTTCCGGTGGGCGAGCCGCTGGACGGCGATGCGCACGGTGCCGGCGGCGCGATCGATCACGTAGCGGCGATCGGCGGAATACACGAGGGTCGCAATCCCTGCCAACACGAACACCGTGCCTACGACGTAGATCAGCCACGGACCTGCGTTCCCCGTCCACCCCGAGGGATCGGCGAGGCGAAGCACGATCAGGCCGCCGCCCCCGGCGACAAAGACCGCCCCCAACACGACGGTCTTGAGCGCACCCTCGTGCACGACGAGCTGCGTGGGAGTCTGCTGCACGACTTTCACGGCCTACATGATACGTTCTCCGGCGAGGTTCCGCGTCCTACCTAGCGTGTCGGGACCTCGACGAGGAACACGTCGGGGGTAACTTCACAGACCATGAACCAGATCCGGTTGCTCGCCTCCCACGGCCCGCTCGTAATCGCGCTCGCATTCGCCAGTCCCTCGCTCGGACGAGCCCAGACGGTTCCGCCCGCCGCGTATGCCGCGCTGCGCTGGAGACTGATCGGCCCCCACCGGGGCGGTCGCGTGCTCGCGGTTGCTGGCGTGCCTGGCGACGCCGCGACGTTCTACTTCGGAGCCGTTGACGGTGGGGTGTGGCGCACGCGAAACGGCGGAGTCACCTGGGAGCCCCTGTTCGACGACCAGCCCATCAGCTCGGTGGGCGCGCTCGCGACCGCGGCCTCTGACCCGAACGTCATTTATGTGGGGACCGGCGAAGCGTCGATCCGGTCCGACATCACATATGGTGCCGGCGTATTCAAGTCCACCGACGGCGGCGCGCACTGGCGGTCGCTCGGCCTCGCCGACACGCGGCAGATCGGGAAGATCCTCATTGACTCCCGCAACCCGGATGTAGTGCTCGTCGCGGCGCTCGGACATGCCTACGGCCCCAACCCGGACCGCGGCGTGTTTCGCTCCACCGACGGCGGCCGCTCCTGGACCAAGGTGCTGTACCAGAACGCCGACATCGGCGCGATCGACCTGGCGGCGGACCCCGGCGATCCGGCGGTCGTCTATGCGGCCATGTACCAGGCACGTCGCACACCGTGGGAGCAGTACCCGCCCGATGAGGGGCCAGGGAGCGGGCTTTACAAGTCGACGGATGGCGGTGCCACGTGGAAGCCGATCACCGGGCACGGCCTGCCTGCAGGCCCCCTCGGCCGGATCGGTCTCGCCGTGGGACGGCGCGGTCGAGTCTACGCCCTGATCGGCGCGAGAACCGAAGCGGGACTCTACCGTTCGGACGATGCGGGCGAGACCTGGCAACTCGCCGGGAGCGATCCGCGTCTCACCAGCCGCAACTGGTACTTTTGCCGCGTCACCGTCGATCCCCAGAACCCCGATGTCGTATACGTGCCGAACGTGGCGCTCCTCCAGTCGACCGACGGCGGCAAGACCTTGACCGTCCTCAAGGGCCAGCCCGGCGGCGACGACTACCACGAGCTCTGGGTGGATCCGCGGAACCCGGCGCACATGATCGTCGGCAGCGACCAGGGCACCGTGATCACGCTCGACGGCGGCCGTACGTGGAGCAGCTGGTACAACCAGCCCACCGCCCAGTTCTACCACGTGGTCACCGACGACGCCTTTCCGTACCGGGTGTACGGCGCGCAGCAGGATGCGGGCACCGCCGCGGTCGCGAGCCGGAGCGACTTCGGGGAGATCACCTTCCGCGATTGGGCGCCCGTCGGCGCGGGTGAGAGCGGCTACCTCGCGCCCGACCCGCTCGATCCCGACATCGTCTACGGTGGGGACACCTACGGCGGCGTACATCGCTTCGACCGTGTCACGGGCCAATCGCAGGATATCTCTCCGTGGCCCGTGTCCACGTTCGGTGTGCCGATGCCCCAACGGAAGTATCGGTTCACGTGGACATCGCCGCTCGTGTTCGATCGCGTCGAAAAGCACACGCTCTACCTCGGCGCGCAAATGGTCCTGCGCACCAAGGACGGTGGCCTGCACTGGGAGGCGATCAGCCCCGACCTGACACGGGCGGCCGCCGTTGCTCGACAGGCGGCGACAGATACGAGTCCGACCACGATCGCGAACGCTGCGGCGCGGGGTTACGGCGTGGTCTACGCGATCGCGCCGTCACCGCTCGCCGCCGGGCTCGTCTGGGTCGGCTCGGACGACGGGCTGATTCACCGCACCACCGACGGCGGCAAGCACTGGCAGAACGTGACGCCTCAAGAGCTGACACCGTGGAGCGCGATCAGCCTGATCGAGGCGTCGCCGTTCGACACGGCGGCGGCCTACGCGGCCGTGGACCGCCACCGGCTGGACGACTTCGCGCCGTATATCTATCGCACGCGGGACGGCGGCGCGCACTGGACGCGGGCCGATCAGGGTATCGCGCCGCAGGCATACGTTCAGGCGGTCCGCGCGGATCCCGGGCGCCGCGGGTTGCTGTACGCCGGAACGGAAACCGGTGTCTACGTCTCGTTCGATGACGGGGACCACTGGCAGTCGCTCCAGCTCAACTTGCCGGTCGTCTCGGTGCGCGATCTCGCGGTCCACGGCGGCGATCTCATCGCCGCGACGCACGGCCGCTCGTTCTGGATCCTCGATGATGTGACGCCACTCCGGCAGCTCACCGACTCGGCGCTACGCGCGCCGGCGTACCTGTTCGCTCCGGCACCGGCGATACGGCTGCGGCGCAGCGTCAGCAACGACACGCCCATCCCGCCTGAGGAGCCGCACGGTTTCAATCCGCCGGCCGGAGCCGTGATCGACTATCTCCTCCGATCGCCGCCGTCCCCCCCCGACTCGGTCACGCTCGAGATTCGTGACGCGCGAGGGGCTGTCGTGAACCACGTCTCCAGCAATGATCGCCCCACGCCACCGTCGGAGCGGCCGCAGATCGCCGACGAATGGTTGCCGCGCGCGGAGCCGCCCACGCTGCACCCTGGGTTGAACCGCTTCGTATGGGACCTGCGCTATCCGCCCCCGCCCACGCCGAGCGAAAACCGTAACTACAGCATCGCGGTCGTGGCCGGTCAGGGGACCGTGGCCGAGCCTCAGGGTCCTCTCGTGCTGCCTGGCGAATATCAGGTGCGGTTGAGCGTCGGTGGGCAGGCCTACACGCAGCGACTGCGGGTCGAGCTCGACCCGCGGGTGCGCGTTCCCGATTCCGTTCTCGCCCGCCAGCTGCAACTGGCGCTCGAGATCGCGAACGGCATGACGCGGCAACAGGCACTACAGGTCGGGCTGCGTGGCCTCCAGGGCGAGCTCCGGGTCGTCGGCCAGCGGGCAATCGACAAAGGTGCGCGCGGTCGCCTCGCGGCACTCGAGCGCGTGGCGGACAGCCTCGCGCATGACGTGCGAGCCGTGGGCGGTGAGCTGGCGGGACTCGAGAGCGTGGTGGAGAGTGCGGATCGCGCGCCCACCGAGCAGGCGCACCAGGTCTTCGCCGGGCTACGCGACCGGTTGGGCGCCGCGTCGGAACGCTGGCAACGAGCGCTCGCGACCGATCTGCCCGCGCTCAACTCGCAGCTGCAGCGCCAGGGCGTGCCCCCGCTGCGGGTCCCGGCTCAGGCTACTCGAGACTCGATCGGTCGCCCGTAGCCGTTCGAGCCCGACTGCGGGCAGACCGCAGAGTACCACGCTCCCCGTGAGGACGCTCACCGCCCGCTGCGGCGCTCGGGGCAAGCGTGCACATTCACCTATTCATTGACCGGAGCGTCACCAATGTCCTCCGCTTCGCGGTCCCGTCACGCGGTCGGTCTCGCGCTCCTCCTAGCGCTCGTTGTCGCCTGTCGTGAGAGTCCCCGCACACGGCCACCGAGCCCACCCGTTGATCCGGCGGGCCCGAATGCCCCGACCGGGTTCGACAATTTGAGCAACGGCGTAACCACCGACTCCATCCATCGCGCCGATCAAGAGACCTTCGATGAGGTCGAGGAGATCGGTGACGGCTTGGGTCCACTGTACAATGCCCAGTCATGCCGGGAGTGCCACCAGAATCCCGTTTCGGGGGGGCCGAGCCAGGTCACGGAGCTGCGCGTGGGACACAACGACCCGAACGGGCGGTTCGAGAGCCCCGACATTCCGATCGGTCGCGGCACGACCGTCGTCAACGACCGGACTCTCGTCAACGACCGCGCCATCTGCCCGAACGCGCAGTTCCCCGATTCGGAGATTCAGGAGCGGGTCCCTCAGGTGGAGCACATCCGTACGACGCGGATCTCGCTCAACCTCCTGGGCGACGGGTTCGTCGAAGCCGTGGAGGATACGACCTTCGAACGCATTGGCCGTGAGCAATGCCGGAGCACGCACGGCAAGATCTGCGGGCAGGCTCTGCGAGTCCCGGTCGTCGAGGCCCCGGGCACGACCCGCGTCGGTCGCTTCGGGTGGAAGGACCAGCAGGCGAGCCTGCTGTCATTTTCGGGGGACGCCTACCTGAACGAGATGGGAATCACCAACCGTCTGTTTCCGGACGAGGTGACCAGCATCTGCAACACGACCACCGAGCCGAACGACGAGAGCGACGCGAGTGGGCTGGCCGACATCGACCGCTTTGCGCGGTTCATGCGCGCCACAAAGGCCCCGGCCCGCGACACCCTTCTCGCCGCGTCGTCGCAGGCCGTCCGCGGCTCGAGGCTCTTCGATTCGATCGGGTGTGCCACGTGCCATGTGCGGACGCTGACCACGGCACCGGCGGGCACTGTGATCAACGGCGGCGTGGATACGGTGCCGGCCGCGTTGGGTTCGAAGACTTTCCACCCCTTCGGCGACTTCCTGCTGCACAATGTGGGCACCGGCGACGGCATCGTAATGACAATGCAGGAGCACTACGGACGGCGGGCGATGCAGCGCGTATGGAATAATTTCTCGCGACCGGCATTCGGCAACACGCAATTCAAGATGCGGACGGCTCCGCTGTGGGGGGTGCGGCTCCGGCCTCGGCTCATGCACGACGCCGGGTCCCTGACGTTCCGGGATGCCATCGGACGCCACGGCGGAGAGGCGACGGCGGTTACCAATCGGTTTCTCCAGCTCACGACGCGCGAGCAGCTCGCGATCATCGAATTCCTGAAGTCGCTCTAGGAGCCGGCCTCCGGTCGGGTCACCGCCAGGGTCTAACCCGGCTACGGGATCTTCTTACAGACGAACTGGCCAGCCCAGTTCAGGTCGATCACCACCCCGGCCGTGTCGCGCTCGAAGCGGACCGGGACGTACAAGGCTCGGAAGAAGAAGGTGCTGTCCGACTCCGGCTCGAGAGGGAGGAAGTCGCCTTCGGGTCCGGCGAGCGCGAGGGAGCGTCCCTCTGCGCTTACGGTCATGACCAATCCGGGCCAGACCTGATACCGACCGGCGTACTGCTTGAGGACCGCCGGGCCCGGGTGAGCGCTGCTTCGCAGCTCGGGTACCCGATAGGGCTCGCCGAAGGCGAGGGCGGCGAGATCGCTCCGCATGCGATCGGTGGCCGCCGACTGAATGTTGCCGAGGATCACGACGATGACCGAGTCCTTCGGGTAGATCGACATGTGACCTACGTATCCCAGCGCGATCCGTCCGTCTTGCTCGATCGCGTCGCGTCCCAACCAGGTGCGCTTGCCCCATCCATACGGGTAACCGAGCGCCTCGAGCCGAAACAATCGATCGTCCCTGATCGCCCGAGCCCAGCGCAGGAGGTCGGCGGCCGTCGAATAGAGAGACCCGGATCCCTCGAGCCAAGTCGCCGACATGCGCGGCGGCGCCTGCACGCCGGCCGGAGGGAATCCAGGGTCGTAACCAGTCGCGAGGCCCGGGACCGGGCTCCCGTCGCTCAAGTCTCCCGTCTCCGTCATGCCGAGCGGCTCAAACAGATTACGGCGCAGGAACTCGCCGTACGCGAGACCAGAGACCCGTTCGATCACAAGGGCGAGGAGCGCGTACCCCGAGCTCGAGTAGGAGTCCTTCTCTCCGGGATGAAAATCGAGGGGCTTCGTACCCAGCCACGCCGCGAACTCCGCCAAGGTTGTCGGTTGCGCGCGCCGGGCGCGGTAGTCTGAGAGGGAGTGGTAGTCCGGGACGCCCGACGTGTGGGCGAGGAGATGTCGGATGGTGATCTCGCCACCGTGGGGAAATCTCGGGATGTATTTCCCCAAGGTGTCATCGAACGAGAGGGCTCCGCGTTCCCGGAGGATGGCGATCGCTGCGGCAGTGAACGTCTTGGTGAGAGAGCCGATCCCGAACCGCGTCGCGGGTCCGTTCGCAATGCCCCGCGCTCGGTCCGCTAGGCCGAATCCCGCGACGATCGAGTCGTGGCCCTCTCGGAGGACCAGGATCGTACCGCTGAAGTCGTTCATCTGCACGAGGGGCGCCACATAGGCCGCGAGGGCGTTCGTCCAGCTCGCTGGGGACTGGTGGCCCTGTGCGGGGCCGGGCACCATCAGTGGGATGAGGGCGACGGCTAGCCTGAGCGGAGAATGCGATCGTGTACGAGCGTCGCGCATGGCGTCGCAATCGGAGGGGAAGGTCCTTCTTGGATGCGGCGCCGAGTTCGAAGGTTGCAGCGCGTCGCGCAGACGGCCTGAGCTAGCCGCGGGGTGGCGCTCAAAACGCCACAGCAGCGACATTCGGGGTCACGTACACTATCGTGACCCGCATGGTGGAGGAACGCCGGATGGCTCCCGCCATACCCATCGTTTTTCTGGCCCTCGCCGGGCTCACGGGGCCGGCGAGCCGCACGCAACCCTGCGACTCGGCTCTCAGGCGCACGAGCGCCCCGGTGCACGTGTATGACGCACCGCCGATCTTTTCGACCGGGCGCGGCTGGACGCTGGGTCGGCTGATCGCGACGCTCGCGTCGGGTACCTCGGTCACGACGTGCGAACCCCGATCCGTAGGGCTGCTCGGAGCTTCCAAGCCGTGGGTCCGCATCCGGTTCGACCTGAATGGAGCACGGACCGATGGGTGGATCTCGGGCGAGGGGACGCTTGCGGCGACGCGCGGCGGGTGGCGCGTCCTGACCGCTTCCTTCGCCCCGGACACGTCGGCGAATCCCCTCCCCGACGTACCCAGCGCGTGGCCGACGTATGCGGTCATCTTCCTCGCGGTGTTGCTCGGCATGGTGGCGAAGGGCGTGTTCGACCGCTGGCAGCACGGGGACCGGTTCGACATGCGAGCGTACGTTCGCAAGACGGCGCCATCGCTTGTCGTGTCGCCGATCGTGTTCCTGACCTTCAATCAGGTCGGAGACTTTACGCTCGGCAGCGCGCACAGTGTGGTCGTGTACTTGTGTATGGCATTCCAGAACGGGTTCTTCTGGCAGACCGTGCTCGTGCGTGCCGGGGAGAAGGGCTGACGCATGCCGCCGGGTGCCGATGCCGAATCCCGCTCCGGAATAGGGCTGTGCCTCTCGGGAGGCGGGTTCCGCGCCACCCTCTTCCACATGGGAGCGCTCCGGCGCCTGCACGAGCTGGGCGTGCTCTCCAAGCTCGACACCGTGTCGTCCGTATCGGGCGGGAGTATCACCGCGGCGGCGCTAGCGACCGCGCTCGCCACCGGTGCGCCGCTCGACTGGGACGCGCGCGTCGTCGCTCCCCTCCGGGCCTTCACGTCGCGCGACCGGCGCACCGCCGCCGTGTTCGCTCGGCTCCTGCCGTGGAACTGGTTTCGGAGCGACACGGGGGTGCGCGCCCTCGAGCGTTCGTACGCCGCACACCTCACCCCGGTTCGCCTCGCGGCGCTCCCTGCTCGACCAGCCTTCGTGCTGTGCGCGACGGACATGCAGTTCGGCGTGAACTGGGAGTTCGCGCGCGACCGCGTAGGCGACTTCCAGGCCGGGTACGCCCAACCGCCCGCCGAGTGGCCGCTCGCGCTCGCGGTCGCCGCGTCGTCGTGCTTCCCGCCGATCTTCAACCCGCGCAAGCTCCGCCTCGATCCGGCGCGGTTTGCCGGCGGGAAGTACGCCGCCGGACGAGTGCGCGACGGACTGGTCCGAGGCATGCGGCTCACCGACGGCGGGGATTACGACAACCTCGGGCTCGAGCCGGTCTGGAAATCACGACTGGTCGTGCTCGTGTCGGACGGCGGCGCGCCGTTCGACGTGAGCCAGGACCGCGGCCTCATCTGGCGCGTCGAGCGTTACGCCGCGATCGCCCAGAACCAGGGACACGCCGTGCGCGTCCGCTGGCTGATCGACAGCTTCCAGAGCAATCAATTCGGCGGCGCGTACTGGGGTGTGGCGAGCGCTCCCTCGAGCTACGACGTGAGCTATCCGGGCTACTCCAAGGCACTCGCCACCGACGTGATCTCCCGGATTCGCACCGACCTCGATGCCTTTTCGGACGCGGAGGCTGCGGTGCTCGAGAACCACGGGTACTGGCTCGCGGAGGCGGGGCTGCGAAAGCATGTCCCGGAATTGGCCGGCGCAAACCCGCTGCCGCCACGGGCCCCGCATCCCGAGTGGATGGACGAGACCAAGGTCCGCACCGCGCTCAGCGATTCGAGTCGCCGCGCGATCCCGTTCGGCCGGCACGGATCGTAATCGGACGCTTGGATCGTACAAGACAGGGCACCCCGTCCGCGTCCCATTTTCATCGCTGTGATACCAGACGACCTGGGGGGTCAGGTGCGTGCCGCCGGCCGGGTGCTGATCGTATCCTTCGCAGTCGGATGTGCCGCGACGGGGCAAGGGGGGTCCCGGTCGGGCGGAGTGCCCTCCTATGGCATCTACTATCGGCTGACGGTTCGCCTCGACCCGGCCCGAGGAACGATTCGCGGTGACGTGTGGATCGCGACCCCCTCGTCGACGAAGGTGCACACCGAGCGGCTCTTCGCGGCGCCGACACTCGTGATCGACTCGATCCTCTCCGATCGCGTAGCGGCGACGGTCTTCCGGCGGGGCGACACCGTGACCTTCACTCCCCCGAGTGCGCGTCGCTCGGAGGTCGTGCAGGTGTTCTATCACGGTACGGCCAGTCCACCCGCACTCTCCATGGAGCCACACGCGGGCGCGCCGGCCGCGTCCACGTATGGACTCCCGTACGCGGCGCGCGCGTGGTGGCCCGCGCCGGGGTCCACCCTCGCCAAGGCCGACTCGGCGGATGTGACGATCACGGTGCCCGGGCACCTCACGGCCGTCTCGAACGGCCGTCTCGTCTCGCGATTCACCTCTCCCAACGGGTGGGTCACGAGCCACTGGGCGACGCGCCACCCGATCTATCCGGACGTGGTCTCGATCGCCGTCGGCGCGTACATCGAGCTCGACGACTCAGTCCAGGTTGCCGGCGCGCGCATCCCGCTTCGGTTCTATGTGTTTGCCGACGATACGGCGAAGGCTCGCGTCGATTTCGCCCGCCTGCCGCAGATCCTCGGCTTCTTCAGCGATGTGCTGGGGCCCTACCCGTTCGAGGACGAGAAGTACGGCGTGGCCGAGTTCACGACGCAGAGCTTCCGCGAGCATCAGACGATTCCCAGCCTGGGTCCGCGCTTCCTCACCGGGGACCGCCACAATGAGTGGATCCTGGCGCATGAGCTCGCGCATCAGTGGTTCGGGAACTCACTGTCGGTCAGGACCTGGTCGGACGCATGGCTCAACGAGGGGCTGGCGACGTATGCCGCCATGCTCTGGAAGGAGCATGCCGAGGGGCGGGCCGCCTATGACGAGGACATCAGGGCGGCCCGCGCCCGGCAGTTCACCGGCACGCTGACGGTCGCCGATACGACGGACCTCGACCACATGTTCGGCGCGACGACGTTCTTCAAGGGTGCGTTGATGCTGGATGCCCTGCGTCGCTCGCTGGGCGACGAGCGCTTTCTCGCGGCGCTCAAAGGGTACGTCTCCGAGCACCGCTACGGCCTGGTGACGGCCGAGGATTTCGAGCGCGCCATGGAGCACGCCTGCGGGCGCCCGCTGGCGGAGTTCTTCCGCGTCTGGCTCACGACCGAAGGCTTGCCGAGCAGCGGGGGAGCGTCCTCGTGCTCGAGCGAAGCCGGCGATGCCAAGCCCACGAGTCGCGCGACCCCGCCGCTGTTCCCCGCAGGCTAGGCTTGTAGGGCCGCAGGCCCGGAAGGTATCCTTGCGGGACCGTGGCACAGACCCCTCTTTCGGCACGCGCCGTCACCGTACCATACACCGACGCTCACGGAGTGAGCGTGAGCGAGTCACGGTTCGCCGCGGGCCTGACGGTCCACGAGCATTGGCACATGACCGGCTATGCCTGCATCACGCTCGCTGGCTCCGTCGTGGATACGATCGCATCCCGTGATCTACCGGCCGCGGCCGGATACACCTGTTACGTGCCGCCCTCCACTCCCCACGCAAACGTGTTTGGGCCGGCCGGCGCCCGCTGCCTCCTGTTCGAGATCGATGGTCGCGCGCTCGAATGGTTGGGGGAAGCCGGTTCCGACACGATGCGTCCCTGGAGTGGGTTCGGCGGGCCGGCCGCCTGGGAAGGGTTCCTCCTGTATCGGGTGTTGCGCGCGGGGGCGGCGACGTCGCTCGACGTGGAAGCGTTCCTTCTGAGCGCGTTCGAGCGGCGGCCGGCCTCACCGCCCAAGGTCTCCATGGTTCCACGATGGCTCGGTCGGGTTCGCGAGCGGCTCGAGTGCGAGCTCAGGCGGCCGCCGAGCCTCGCGGCCCTCGCGCGTGAGGCGGACGTGCACCCCATGCACCTCGTACGCGTGTTCCGCGTGCATCGCGGGTGCAGCCCCGGCGAGTACGTTCAGACGCGGCGGATCGCGCACGCCTGCCGGCTGCTGGTCGACACCGATATTCCCCTTGCCCGGCTCGGCCTGGAGCTCGGGTACCACGACCAGAGTCACTTCACGCGGGCGTTCACCGCGCGGTTGGGCGTGCCGCCGGGGGCGTACCGGGCGCTGCACTGAGGTCACGCCAGCGCCGAGTGGATGTGGATCTCGGACGTCAGCGTTCGGTGCACCGGACACATGTCCCCGATCTCGTGTAGTCGGTGCCGCTGTTCGTCCGTCAGCTCGCCATTCAATGCGACCACGACCTCGATGTGGTCGAGCACCCCCTGCTTCGTCTCGCACTCCGCGCAATCCTCGGCGTGAATCCGCGAGTGCCAGAGGCGCACCGTCACCTCACGGAGCGGCCAGCCTTTCCTTCGCGCATACAGCGCGATGGTCATGGACGTTCACGCACCGAGTCCCGCGAGGAGTAGGTCGTAGGGAGTGGGACCTGTGTCCGTGCCGCCCGACGAGACGGGCTCATCTGCACTGAAGTGATGACTGCCGACCGCAATTCCCTGCGCGAATCCCTTTGCGCTCCCGGTTACTACGACCACACCGGGTCTTTTGCTCTCCTCCATATCGTCATTCCGGCTAGGGAGGGGGATGGCCCTAATGCTGTACGATCCGAGACACGGGGTGGATCTCATTCCAGTGCGCGTGATTCTTCTCCTTCACGAGCGTTCCCGTGATCGCGACGTGCGATCCGATCGGCGGGATCACGGTGTGGTCGGTGAACCCTTGGCAGCTGGGTTTCGCGTCCGCCTGCGACACCGTGTAATGGCACACGATCTCGAACACGAGATTGCCGTCCTCGTTCGATGTGTTGCCCGCGTTGATCAAATTCGCGAACTGGGGATCCACTTTGAGCCAGCCGTGCGTGTCGCCGTCCGGCTCGTGTCGGGCGCCGTCGGCCTGATGGTGCGACAAGTTTGCGGTGGCATCCACGATCGTCCCCGTGACCGTGACGCAGTCCTGCAGGATGAGCAGTCGCGAGGGGTGATAGACGTGCTGCCACAGCGAGTCGCCGCATCCCGCCATGCTCGTCGATCCAGGCACGCCGGGGCCGGGCTGGATCACCGTGTCAGCGACGGTCGGGGATGCGTTGATTCGGACGTAGAGGCTCCACACGTAGCCCGTGTCTCCCCCGCTCGTGACGACCCGGTAGTAGCCGCTCTCCAGTGTCGGGTCGAGCAGCGTCAGCGGCGGCTCGGAAGGCGTGAGCAGGCGGATTGGCGGGTACTCACTCGACGGGTCGGAGCGGAGATTCACGTTGTGAATGACGCTCGCGGTCTGCGCCGGCGCGGGCGGGGGGCTGACAGACAACAAGAGGAGCGCGGTGGCCAGCAGGCTGATTGTGGTGCGCATAGTGTCCCTCCAGGACGCTAGCGAACTTCGGGCCCGCCCTTCCGATCGTCTAGGACGAATCGAGCACGAGCGGGCATCGCAATCCGGGGAAGGCTGCTCCGGTCGATCAGCGTCGTATCGGCGATGATCTCGTTGCGCCACAGGAGCCAGGCCACCAGGCCGTACACCTCGTCGGGTCCGAGCGACCCCGGGGCGTTGAGCGGCATTGCCCGATGCACGTAGTCGTAGATCGTCGTGGCGTACGGCCAATAGTTGCCGATGGTGGGGACGAATCCCTGCGCCTTGCCGAAGGGGAATCCGTCGCGGGGCTCGCGGCCCACGAGCCGATCCATCGGTCCCTCCGTGCCCGAGCGTCCGTGACAGGCCGCGCATTTCGCCGCGTACACCGGGGCGCCGGTGCGCGCCGTGCCGCTTCCGGCCGGGAGCCCCGTGCCGTCGGGCGCGACGTCGATATCCCACGCGGCGATCTCGGCGGAGCTCGCGCCGCGCCCGAACCCGAACCGGGCGGGCGGCGCGGCGGACCCGCCTTGCTCGCGCGGTCTGCACGCCCCGGCGCCGATCCCGGCCAGGAGCAGGATCGCCAGGGGTCGCACGGTCAGCCCTCCAGTCCAAACACGACCGTGCCGTCCGATCGCACGCGCCAGGCTCTGATATTGTTGAAGTGGTAGTAGGTGCCGGGCCCACGCACCGCTCGGAGCGCCGCGAGCGTGGGTTGCACGTATCCCGTCTCGTCCATGGCGCGGCTCATGAGGAGCGTGTCGCGCCCGTCCCACCGCCAGA
This sequence comes from Gemmatimonadales bacterium, assembly GCA_035631795.1. Classification (GTDB taxonomy): domain Bacteria; phylum Gemmatimonadota; class Gemmatimonadetes; order Gemmatimonadales; family GWC2-71-9; genus AG41. The sequence continues at coordinate 31,174 of DASQIB010000179.1, forward strand.
GCGAGCGGAACCGCGTGTGGCACTTGGCGAGGACCGGCTCCTGAAGCTCCGCAGGGCGCCAGCGTCCGCCGCCATCGGTGCTCACATCCACGCGCGTGATCCGGCCTCGGCCGCTCCACGCGAGCCCCGAGATCTCCCACCATCCTTTGTCGGGGAGCGTCACCGGATACGCCGGGAAGGTGATGATCGATTTCGCGTCCATGACGAAGCTGAACTGGCGCGCCGTGTCGTTCGGCAGGGGATCCGTGTACTTGGACGTCTCCTCGCGCGTCATGAACGGCCGGTCGGCCACTTCGATGCGCCGGATCCACTTCACGGAAGTATTCCCTTCCCAGCCCGGGAGCAGCAGGCGGGCCGGGTAGCCCTGCTCGGGCCGGAGCGCCTCACCGTTCTGGTCGTAGGCGATCAGCGCGTCGTCCCAACCTTTGTCGGTCGGAATGCTGCGGGTCATGACCGCCGCATCGCCTCCCTCGGCGAGAAACCACGTCGCTCCGGGCTTCACCCCCACCTCGCGAAACAGTGTGGCGAGCGGCACGCCGGTCCACTCGCTCGTACTGGTGAGACCGTCGACGAGCTGAGGTGTGAGGTTGGGCTTCAGGTCGCGGTAGGCGGAGAAGCCGTTCCCGGAACACTCGAGGAATGCGAGGCGGGAGACGGAAGGAAAGCGGCGCAGCGCCTCAAGGTCGAATACGGTGGGCCGCTCGACCATCCCGTGGATCAGCAGCTTGTAGCGATGTGGATCGATCGCGGGGACCCCCGCGTGATGGCGCTCGTAATGCAGGTCGGACGGCGTGATGATCCCGTTCAGGTCCTGGAGCGGCGTGAGGGAGATCCCCTGGTCGACCCCCGCGACCACGCGGCGTGGCCGCTCGAATGGGGCGCGCTGCCCGAGGTCGGACAGCGCACGGCCCGGGACTCTGGTCGGATCGGGTGGTGCGGGTGACTGGGCGAATCCGGAGCGCTCGACCGCGACGGCACCGGCCGCGCCCAGTGCGCCGGCGAGCAGCGCGCGCCGGGAGATCCTCGTGCGACTCACGGGTGTCCCTCCTCTCGCTTCAGAAGCGATAACCGAAACCGAACGACAGGACGGGATACACCTTCAGATACTTGCGGACGTCGTGCTGCGTCTGAGCTTGCTGAGTCTGGATATCGGCGGCGAGCTGTGGAATGGAATCGGCACCGGTGGCATTCAGGAAGACCTTTGGCTTGCCGAGTACCGCCCCAAAGTCGAACAGGAACTTGAGGGCCTTGTGCTCGTTCGCCGGGGTGCCGAACCCGAGGCCCAGGTACGGGCTCGCGCTGGGAAATTTCCCCTGCGCGGTGAGCGTGCCGACCGCGCTCGCGGAATACTCTTTGCCGTTGATCTTGAAGCTGTCCGATGCCGCGGGTATGCCGGTGGCGCTGATGGTGAGCGGGTTCGTGACGAGACCGGTGGTCACGTGGAAGCTGCCGCGGCGGCCGGGAAAAATATCGATCAGCGCCGTGAACGTGTGGAGCTTGAGCGACGCGTCGTAGCTGATGTCCGACTGCGATTTGTTGGTGCTCCAGCTGAAGAAGCTGCCGCCCAGTCGGGCACCGATGTGCCCCGTGAGGAGCTTGGCGACCTCGACGCCGAATCCGGTCGTGGCCGCGCGCACGTCGATGGATGCATTGCTTTGGCCCGCGAGCGAGGCACAATCGAGGAGTACGACGGCGAGACCGAATCGCAGGACCCGTCTCATGTCAGACCCTCCTGAATCGTCGTGAAGATGCTCCCCTCCGAGGCACAGTCGAATATGCCCCGCGCCTGCCGACGCGCGAGCGTTTCTCTCTGCACCGTCGTGAGAAGCCTTAGAGAGGGCGGAAGAGCGCCGCCAAAGAGAGGACGAGCGGGCCCGTGGCGCCGGAAGGAAGCCACGCGAGCTGCTCGTGTTCCACGGCCGGCAACGCCAGCTCCGGCGTCCAGGTCTCCACGACGTGCTCGTCGGCGTCCACGATCCAGTAGGTCGGGACGCCCATGTCCTGGTACAGGCAGCGCTTTGCGAAACGGTCCGCTCGGGCCGTCGCATCGCTTAAGACTTCGACCACCAGCTCGAGGTGCGTGAGCCGGGCCCAGTCGAGCGTGCGGGCTTCCTGCAGCGGAACCACGAACAGATCCGGCTGCACGAGCACGTCGGGTCCCGGGGAGATATCGGCGGGGGCGGACAGGATGTACCAATCCGGATGCCGTGCCAGGTACACCTTGAGCGCGGCGCGCAGCCGCTCGAGGATCACCTGGTGCCACATCCGGGGCGCGGGGGTGACGAGCAGCTCTCCGCGCACCGTCTCGTACCGGTTCCCGTCCTCGGGGAGCTGCCGCACCATCTCCGCCGTGTAGTAGACCGGCGCCACCATGACCATATGATACATTCCCTGCATGGCCCTCGCCGAGCGCGTCGTGTCTGGTATCGACGCCAACCGCACCGTCAAAGATGAGCTCACCGAGGCCCTGAAGCGCCAGGGCCGGCGCCGCCGCATCTCGGTCACCGACCTCGTCAACCCGCGCCAGGCCTTCCACCAACGCGCCCGGCCCGACATCCAACCCGATCCCGAGCGCAAACAAGCGATGCTCGCGGGGACGGGTTTCCACGAAGTGTTCGGTCGGGCGGTTTCCACGGAAGAGTTCGTGGAGCAGTTCGTCGAGTTCCAGGGGGTGGTGGGGAAGATCGACATCTACGAGGACGTCCCAGTCGAGCTCAAGACGACCGCCTCGCTCCCCACAGGACTCGCCGCCGCGCGCGCGAGCTACGTGGACCAGCTCGGCATGTATTGCACGATGACCGGTCGCGACGCCGGTCGATTGTTCGTCTACAAGCGCGCCTTGTACGGCCGCCCCGGCGCGCTCCGGGCGTTCGACGTGCGGTTCCGGGACCTGCGATCGATCGAGCGGGAGATGGTGCGACGGCGCGATCTGTTCCGCGAGGCGCTCACGCGGAACGATCCGAGCGGGTTGCCGCGCTGCGAGTGGTTCGACATGAATTGCGACTTCAAGGCCGTGTGTGGCTGCGCAACCGCGTCGCCGCTCACGCGCGTCGTTCCGGCCACGGCGATTCGGATCGCCGAAAACGCGGAGCTGGTCTCGGCCATGACGGCGCTCCTGACGGACGCGCCCAAGCCGGGCCCCCAGTTTCGGCTCAACGACCTCGTGTTTCCTCGGCGCGCCGCAATCGAACGCCAGGCGGTGGGCGAGACGAAGCCCGAGGAAGAGGATCAGGGAGGAGACCTGGACTCGGCACTCGCCGGAATGGAGCGACTCGGGTTCGGCGACGCGCTCAAGGACGCGCTGTGGTACGGCGTACCCGGCGCGTTCGCGCGGATCCCCGTCTCGCTGCGGAGTCTCAAGGGTCGGGTTGGCACGTTCCGCGGCGTCCCTACGATCTTTCGGTCCACTCGCAGACCCAAAATGGTCGAGCGGTCACAGCTCGTCGAAGAGTTCCCCTACTACTTCGATCGCATCGCATTCGAGTGCGCGTTGAGCGGGCAGCACACGGGGCGGGTGGTGATCTACTACGAGGCCGTGAAGGACGACAAATTCATGGTGTACGACGTGTATTTCCGCGATCTGGACGCGATCAACGCCGAGGCGGACCGTCGCCTGGCGTTGCTCGAGACCGGTGCCGCGCCCGACAAGCTGCCCCCGTGCGAGCCCTCGTGGATGCCCAACTATTGTCCCCATACCTCGCGATGCGCGTGCAAGCCGGCAACCGTGAACGCGCTATGACGACTCTTCACCGTTTCGCCTCTCCCGTCGGCGAGCTCGTCCTCACGGCCTCGGCCTTGGGGCTGACCGCGATTTATTTCCCGACCTCGCGGCACGGCCCTCCCCGCGTGGAAAGCGAGGATTGGGTGGAAGACGACGGTCGAGGAGCCGCGGGGGCGATTCTCGCGGGCGCGCGTCAACAGCTGCAGGAGTATTTCGCCGGCGGGCGGACCGCGTTCGACGTACCATTGGCTGCTTCCGGTACCACGTTCGAGCGGCGCGTCTGGGAGCTGTTGCGTGGCATTCCCTACGGCACTACGACGAGCTACGGCGTGCTGGCGCGCCGCCTCGGCGATCCGCGAGCGACGCGAGCCGTGGGCGCGGCGAACGGCAAGAACCCGATTCCCATCATCGTCCCCTGTCACCGCGTGGTCGGCGCCCGCGGGGAGCTGACCGGCTTCGGCGGCGGCATCGACCGCAAGCGCTGGCTCCTGGAGCACGAGGGCGCGCTGATGCGGCTCGGGGGCGGGGGGTAAACTCCGGGGGCTCGCCCCTCGTAGGACGACGGGCACATGACGGCTCCGATCAGCCACGAATTCTTGGCCCTCCAGGACGTCCTCGCGGGCCGCTATTCGCTCGAGCGCGAGCTCGGTCGTGGCGGTATGGGGATCGTGCTGCTCGCCCGCGACGTGGCGCTCGACCGGCCGGTGGCGATCAAGCTGTTGCCCCCGCATCTCGCCGCCATTCCCGAAGCCCGCGACCGCTTCCTGCAGGAGGCCCGGACAGCCGCGGGCCTGTCCCATCCCAACATCGTGCCGATCCACCTGGTCGAGGCGCGCGGCGATCTCGTGTTCTTCGTGATGGGATACGTGGATGGGGAAACCCTACGCGAGCGGGTCGAGCGCGCCGGACCGCTCTCCCCGCGCCTGGCGATGAAGCTCCTGCAGGAGGTGGCCTGGGCGCTCGCCTACGCACACCAGCGCGGCCTCATTCACCGCGACGTGAAGCCCGACAACATCATGATCGAGCGTGCCACGGAGCGAGCCCTCGTCACCGACTTTGGGATCGCGCTCGGCACAGAAGAGGAAGGGGCGCAAGCCGGCGGCGTCGTGATCGGCACGGCACGGTACATGAGCCCGGAGCAGGCCTGCGGAGAGCCGGTCGACGCGCGGAGCGACCTGTATTCGCTCGGCGCAACGTTCTTCTACGCCCTCACCGGGCATGCGCCGTTCGAAGGGAGGACGCTCCCCGCGATCCTCGCCAAGCAGGTCGCCGAGCCCGCGCCGCTGGTGCACGTCGCGCGCCCCGAGGTCCCCGCCAAGCTCGCGGCGGTGATCGATCGCTGCCTCGAGAAGCTCCCCGCCAAGCGGTTCCAGACCGGCGACGACGTGGCGCGCGTGGTGGGAGAAGCGCGAGGCCGGGACTTCCGCGCCCCGCCGCTGGTGCGGGCGTTCACCCGTAACGCGCAGGTCTCCACGATGGTGCTCTTCGCCATGATGCTCGCCGGCCAGTCCGTGACCATCGCAAGGACGGGCGTCACGGTCTCCATGGGCGGCCCCGGCGTCATCGGCATCATTTTGTTGTGCCAGCTGATGTTCGTGGCGCGTCGCCTCTTGAAGGACGGCTACGGCTTCAGCGATATCCGGGCTGCGTTGCTCGCCGAGGCGCAAGTGCAGGCAGAGGAAGCCGAGGTGATCAAGCAGCGCCGGTGGCTGCGGCGACTCGACACGCTGTGGTACAAGCTCTGGGCTGGGCCGGTGGGCCGGACGTTCTTCAAGGTCGCGGGTTGCCGTCTCAAGGTGTCCGCCCGGCCCGCGACGGCCTCCGTCGAGCGGACCGAGCTCGTGCTCGAGCGCTCGGCGCTCGCGGCCTTCAACGCGCTGCCCGAGGCCGACCGCCGCCAGACCTCGGACGTGCCGAGCGTTGTGCAGCGGCTCGAGGCGGGAGCGAAGGCGCTCAGGGCCAAAGGCGACACGGGGGAGCGGCTCACTGAAGCGGTGGCCGCCCTCGAGCGGTTGCGGCTGGCCCTTTTTCGGTTGCAGGCGGGCGACGGGTCGGTCGGGGACCTGACGTCGGCACTCGAGCGCGCGCGGGAGATCGGCGAGCACGTCGACGCGCGCCTCGAGGCGGCGCGGGAGGTCGAGAGCCTGCTCGAGTAGAGCTCTCCCACCTGACATTGTGCGGTGGGGGACCGGCCCCCCATCTTCCAGGGCATGGTTGCGCGCGAGCACCATGCGGCCGAGCGCCGACTGTTGCCGCCACGCCGCACCGCGATCGAGCGGCGCATCGGCGAGCGGCGCCTCGAGCTCCTCGCGCTTCCCGACGAGCGGCGCGAGCAGACCGATCGGCGGCAGGGCGCGGAACGGCGCGAGCGAGCTGGTCGCCGCCAGGGTGACGTCTCGCGCCGCGGCCGGCTGGTCGTCCTGGTGGTGAGCGACCGTGACGCCGAGGTGCGGCAGGTGCGGGAGCTCCTCCACGGCGCGGCGCCGGAGCATTTTGACGTGACGGCGATAGCGCCGGACGCATCGCTCGACCGGCTCGCGCGGGGCGGGATCGATGTCGTCCTGCTGACGCTCTCCCTCTCCGCCCGGCGCGGCTTCAGCACCTTCGCCGAGCTGCGCGCCCTCGCGCCCGCCATCCCGTTCCTGTTTCTCTCGGATGCGAAGGACGCCCGTCACGGACTCGAGGCCGTCCGGGCGGGCGCACAGGACTACCTCGTCACGGCCGAGCTCGACGGGCCCGGGCTCGCCCGCGCGGTGCGGCACGCCATCGAGCGGAACCGTCTCCACGCCGCGCTCCTCGACATGGCGCTCGTGGATGACTTGACCGGCCTCTACAACCGGCGCGGGTTCCTCACCCTGGCGACACGGGATCTGCGCTTGGCCCGGCGGGGTGATGAAACGCTGCTCGTGGCGTTCGCCGACATGGACGGCTTGAAGAGTGTGAACGATACCTCGGGGCACGCCGTGGGTGACCGCGCGCTACGAGACACCGCCGGGGTCCTGCGGCAAACGTTCCGCGAGTCCGATCTCGTCGCCCGGATCGGCGGTGACGAATACGCGGTGCTGGTGCGCCATGCGAAACCAGACACCGCGGGCGTTCTGGGCGATCGCCTGAAGCGCCAGGTGCGCGAGTTCAACCGCCGCGCCGTCCGACCATACGAGCTCTCGATCAGCCTCGGCTTCGCCTTCCACAAGGCGAGCACGCTGGACTCGGTGACCGGCTTGCTCGACCGCGCCGATCGGGCGCTGTACCGCGACAAACGGCGTAAGCACGAGGAGGGCTGAGGTGGAGCTCTCCCTGGATGCGGCACTCGAAATCCTTCCCCGCACGCCGGGCACGCTCAAGAGCATGCTGCGCGGGCTGTCGCCACAATGGACCACCGGCACCGAAGGGCCCGACACCTGGAGCGCCGAAGGGATCGTGGGTCATCTGATTCACGGTGAAGAAACCGACTGGATTCCGCGCGCGACCATGATTCTCACCAAGGGCGAGTCGCAGACCTTCAAGCCGTTCGATCGGTTCGCGCAGGCGGAACGCTTCCGCGACTGGTCGCTCGACCAGCTGTTGAACCGGTTCGCCGAGCTGCGCCAGGAGAGCCTGCGCACGTTGCGGGGATGGCGCCTGAAACCCGAGCAGCTGACGTTGCGGGGCCGGCATCCCGAGCTCGGAACGGTGACGCTGTCGCAGCTGCTCGCCTGTTGGGTGGTCCACGACCTCGGACACCTGGCCCAAATCTCTCGCGTGATGGCCAAGCAGTACACGGATGCGGTCGGGCCGTGGCAGGCCTACTTACCGGTGCTCACCCGCAAATGACGTCGTGATCCTCCGTAGTCCGTATCCCGACGTGCGGGTGCCAGATGTCCCGCTGCATCGCTTCGTGCTCGCCGAGGCGCGAGCCCTCGGCGACAAGCCCGCCCTGATCGACGGACCAAGCGGCCGCACGCTGACTTACGCGCAGCTCGCCGCGGGAGTCGACTGCGTCGCGGCGGGACTCGACCGTCAAGGCTTCAAGAAAGGCGACGTGCTCGGCCTGTTCGCGCCGAACTGCCCCGAGTTTGCACTCGCTTTCCACGGCGCCCTGGCCGCCGGTGGCGTCGTCACCACCGTCAACTCGCTCTCGACTGTGCAGGACCTGCAATTCCAGCTCCACAACGCGGGGGCGCGGTTCCTCGTGACGGCCCCTGCGTTCCTCGACCGCGCCGTCCCCGCGGCCGGCCTGGCCGGGATCGAGCGCGTGTTCGTCCTGGGCGGCGCGCCGGAGTCGCCGGGTACGACCTCGTTTGACGCGCTGCTCGCCACCACGGCGCCCGCACCCGACGTCAGCATCGAGCCCGCCATTGATCTCGCCGCTCTGCCGTACTCGAGCGGGACCACGGGCCTGCCCAAAGGCGTGATGCTGACACACCGTAATCTCGTCGCGAACCTTGTCCAGACCGCCGCGCAACATCCCGTCGCAGGTGAAGACCGCATCGTCGCCGTGCTGCCGTTTTTCCATATCTATGGTCTGCAGGTGGTCCTGAACCTCGGACTTTGGCACGGGGCGACCCTCGTCACGATGCCGCGGTTTGAACTCGAAGCGTTCCTCGGCCTGTTGCAGCACTGGCGGATCACGCGCGCCTTTGTGGTCCCTCCCATCGTGCTCGCCCTCGCGAAACATCCGGTGGTGGACCGTTACGATTTGTCGAGCCTGACGATGATGATGTCCGGCGCGGCCCCGCTCGACGCGGCGCTCGAGACGGCGTGCGGCCGCCAGGTGGGTTGCGAGATCGTTCAGGGATACGGGCTCACCGAGGCGAGCCCGGTCACGCACGCCAACCCTGTTGGGCCCGGGAAACCGAAGCCCGGTACGGTAGGCCAGCTGCTGCCGAATACCGAGTGCCGGATTGTCGACGCGGCGGGCGGCGGGGATCTGGAGCCGGGTGAAGACGGGGAGCTATGGATCCGCGGGCCTCAGGTGATGCGGGGGTACCTGAACAACGGCGAAGCGACGTCCGCGATGCTCGACCGTGCCGGATGGCTGCACACGGGAGACATCGGTCACGTGGACCAGGACGGGTATTTCACGATCGTCGATCGGCTGAAGGAGCTGATCAAGTACAAAGGCTTCCAGGTCGCACCCGCCGAGCTCGAGGCCGTGCTGTGCGGCCATCCCGCCGTCGCCGACGCGGCGGTGGTGCCGATGGCGGACGACGAGTGCGGCGAGGTGCCGAAAGCCTTCGTGGTGCTGCGGGGCGCAGCGTCGCCGGCCGATTTGATGGCATACGTGGCCGAGCGGGTGGCGCCCTACAAGAAGATCCGCATGGTTGAGCTTATCGACGCGATCCCGAAGTCACCGTCTGGCAAGATCCTGCGGCGCGTGCTTCGGGACCGGGAGCACGCGATTCACTAACGTTTCTCGCGCAGGAGTCTCCACGCGAGGTTCCAGCTGCCCCCCTGAATCGCGATCACGCAATAGAGCACGGCGAGTGGTTCGAGCAAGCGCGCCCCCGTCATCGGGCCGATGTCGACGGGCACCCAGCCGAAGTTGCGGCAGATATCGGCCACGGTGGCGCGGGCCTGCGCGTCGTCGCCGCAGAGGAACATGTCGGGCGGGCCGCCCTCGAGCCGCGGCTTGTACATGTGCGCGTGGGTGACGGTGTTGAACGCCTTGACCACGTTGGCGCCGCGCAACCAGCGCTGCACCTGCTCCCCGGCGGAGTCGCTGAATCCGATAGCGAGGCCCAGGGGCGCGTACGGGACCGGCGTCAGCGGGTTCGTGGCGTCGATCACAACCTTGCCCGCGAGGTTCTTCGGGTCCGCGAGCTTGATCGCGTTCTCGGTCGCGCCGCCGTCCCATTTGGTGGCGAGCAGCGCGAGCTCCGCGAACTTCGCGGCGTCCGCGAACGTCCCCGCCGAGGCGTTCGGGCCCGCCTGCTTCACCCACTGGGTGACTTTCCCGTCGTCCGGCTTGCGGGTGCCAAGCTTCACCTGGTGACCCTCCTTGATGAAGGCCGTCCCCAGGGCCTGGCCGACCGGGCCGGATCCGATGATGCCGATTCTCATGGGTGAGGGAACGGTAAGCGGTTGCGGGTAAATTTCCAACACGCCTGTGCTCCTCCACGACTTAGTTCAGACCTCGCAGCGGGTGGCCGAAACGAGCGGCCGGCTCGCGAAGATCGGCCTCCTCGCCGATCTGCTCGGGCGCGCCACGTCGGACGAGATCGAGACCGCCATTGCCTTTCTCTCCGGGACGACCACGGTGGAACGCCTTGGCGTCGGGTGGGCCGCGCTAGAGACGGCTCGAGGCGATGCGACGGCCCAGACGCCAAGCCTCCAGCTCGGCACGGTGGTCGCGGCCTTGCGGCGTCTCGCCGAAACGAGCGGGCCCGGATCGGTCCTCACCAAGAAGCGGATCCTGAGCGAGCTACTCGCGAGCGCGACGCCGGAGGAACAGGAATTCCTTATCCGCCTGCTCGCGGGTGAGCTCCGCCAGGGGGCGCTCGAGGGACTGGTGACAGAGGCCGTGGCCCGGGTCGCTGGTCAGGATGCCGAGGTCATTCGCCGCGCGACGATGGTGGCGGGAGACCTGGGAGTCGTCGCGCGAGCCGCCGTCACGCAGGGTGCGTCCGGCCTCGCGGCCTTCCGGGTGCAGCTCTTCCGCCCGCTCCAACCGATGCTCGCCCAGGCCGCGGACGACGTGGGGGACGCGTTCACGCAGCTGGGAGGCGGTGTGGCGGCGTTCGAATACAAGCTAGACGGCGCTCGCATCCAGGTGCACAAGTCGCTGGAGCGGGTGCAGGTATTCTCCCGCCAGCTGAACGACGTGACGCAGGCGGTGCCCGAAGTGGTCGAGGTCGCCCGCGCGTTGAAGCCGCACGACGTCATACTCGACGGTGAAGCGATCGCGCTCCGGGCCGACGGAACGCCGCTGCCGTTCCAGGTCACCATGCGCCGCTTCGGGCGGAAGCTCGACGTGGATCGTCTGCGCGACGAGCTGCCGCTCTCGTCGTTCTTCTTCGACATCCTCTACGCGGACGGCGTCGCGTTGCTCGACGAGCCGTACCGCCGCCGGTTTGAAGCGCTCGCCGCCACCGTGCCCGCCTCGACGCTCGTCCCGCGGCTGGTGACGGCGGACCCGAGTGAAGCAGCCGCGCTCTTCGAGCGAGCGATCGCCGCGGGTCAGGAGGGGCTCATGGCCAAAGCGCTGGACGCGCGCTACGAGGCCGGCGCGCGGGGAGCGGGGTGGCTCAAAGTGAAGCCTGCACAAACGCTCGACCTCGTCGTGCTTGCGGCCGAGTGGGGTCACGGCCGCCGCCACGGTCGCCTCTCGAACATTCACCTGGGCGCGCGGGACCCGACTGCCGGCGGCTTCGTCATGCTCGGCAAGACGTTCAAGGGCATGACGGACGCGCTGCTCGAGTGGCAGACGGCCAGGCTCCTCGAGCTGGAGACGGGTCGCGCCGGGCATGTCGTCCATGTCCGCCCGGAGCTGGTCGTCGAGGTCGCGTTCAACGGCATCCAGACCAGCCCCACGTATCCGGGCGGGCTCGCTCTGCGGTTCGCCCGCGTCGTGTGCTACCGGCCCGACAAGGGCCCCGCCCAGGCCGACACGATCGACACCGTGCGCAAGCTGCACCGCCGGGGCCGAGGCGACGCCTGAGGTTGTGTCAGGACGCGGTCAGGTCTTCTTCTCGATTCCCGAAACTCCCCGCCGGAACATTTCGTCGTCCCAACTGGTCCTTGGCTGTGGGCCGTCGGGTAGGCGTCTTCCGATGCGAGGAGGAGTTGTGGAATTCAGGCTCTTGGAGACCAAGCGAAAAATCGACCGGCGGCTCTTCGGAACGGGATTCGGGACCCTGGCGGTACACGGCGGCGTGGTGCTCGCCGTCGTGTTCGGTACCATGCACGCCGGGCCTCTCGATACGACGGTGAAGCTGGACACGACGGTCGTGCTCCTGACACAGGAACAAAAGCGGCCCGAAGCGCCCCCCCCTCCGGTGCAGATCACCGAGCCGCTGCGCGGGTTCCAGACCGTGGTCGTCCCGACCGAAATCCCGACGAGCATACCGTCGGTCGACCTGCAGCAGCACTTCGATCCCAAGGATTATTCCGGGATAGGCGTGGAGGGTGGGCGGGCCGACGGCGTGGTTCCCCGGGGAGACGCGGTGTACGCGGAAGCCGTTGTCGAGGAGCGGCCCGCGCTGCTCTCCGCGCCGCCTCCACCGTATCCGGATCTCTTGAAGCAGGCGGGCATCCAGGGCCGCGTTTTGCTGCGCGCCATCGTGGACACGACTGGGCACGCGGAGCCCAATTCGGTGGAAATAATCTCGAGCCCCAATCCGGGCTTCAACATCCCCGCGCGGATGTGGGTGCTGCGCGCCGTGTTTCGGCCCGCTCGGTTGCATGGTCAAGCGGTGCGCGTGCACGTCACGTTGCCGATCGACTACTCGTTGCGGCGAGGCTGAAGGTCAGCCTCCGGGCCTCGCGGCGCGTACTCCCCCAGGAGCATGGCCTGGGGGAGTCTTCTTTGGAAACAGTGCGGGTGGTTGGTCGTCACGTCGCTCGCGGCGCTCGCTGGCTGCGCCGAAACGGCTTCAGCTCCCGTGTTGCCGCGCTGCGCGGAGAGTGTCGCCACGGCGATCACGCTCGCCGTCGGCGCGGACACGACGATCGACCTCGGCACCGACTCCGGGTGCGTGTCGTTGCCCCCCACCGGATTGAACACGAAGGGCGTCGAGTACCTCGTCGTCGCTCAGTCGGCGGGCGGTGTCCCCGGCGATAGCGCGCCTTTCGGGCTGCACGCGGAGTCGCTGCCATCCGCTTCGACCGCATGTTACACCAGCAGGAGCGCTTGCGACGCGCGTTGGGCGGGGGCCACCTATCTCTCTGACCCGGGTGATCACTTCCTGCTGCAGACGAGCGATACCCATCATCGCGGACTTCGGGGCGGGTTGGCTGTACGCCCGGTACCTGGTGGATCAGTTCGGCGACTCGATCACCAACGAGCTGGAGCAGACGACGCTCGCGGGCACCGACAATGTCGCGGCGCAGACCGGGCTGCCCTTCATCACAACGGCGACCCGCTGGGCACTCGCGAACTGGGTCTCCGACCTCCCGGGCTTCGCGCCGCCCGCGGGCCTGTTCTACCGGTCGTGGTCGTTTCGGCAAGTGTTCGCGTCGTTCAACGCACAGGACCCCGTCGATTTTCCGGAACCGTTCCCGCTGATGCCGCCCGTCGATGGCGAAGGCCAGGTCAACATCACGGGCTATTTGCATGGTGGGTCGGGGTTCTACGTCGACATCGTGGAAAGTCCCCAAAGCTCCGCATTCGCCCTGGACTTTCGGGCCGTGGCGGGGGGGGGCCCGATCGCAACCTCGGTCGTGCCCCGGCTCGTCATCCTCCGGATTCGCTGAGCCGGCCCTCTCCCCCAGCGTCTCGGCGGGGGAGCGGCTGTCATATAGGTTCCCGTTCCGAGACACCAATTCCAGACATTCCCGAGCGCGCGATGTCGCCCCCTCCCGAGGCCCTTGAGGTCGAGCTCGAGCGCCTGCACCCCGCGGCTTTCGGATGGGCGGTCGCGTGTTGTGGGAGCGACCGCTTGGCCGCGGAGGACGTGCTCCAGGCGAGCTACTTGAAGGTGCTGGACGGGCGCGCCCGGTTCGATGGTCGGTCGAGCTTTCGCACCTGGTTCTTTTCGGTGGTGCGCCGCACGGCGGCGGAGCATCGGCGCCGGAATGCGCTGTGGCGGATCTGGCCGCTGTCCCTGCTGGGAGCGGCAGCGGACGGGCGGCCCGATCCCGACGCGGCGGTCGTCCGCGCGGAAACGACTCGCCGCTTGCTGGCGGCCCTCGGCCGGCTACCGCGCCGGCAGCGCGAGATGCTGTACCTGGTGTTCTATCAGGACCTGTCGATAGCCGAGGCCGCGGACGTCGCGGGCATCTCGCTCGGCACGGCCCGCACCCATTACGAGCGCGGCAAGGCGGCGCTCAGGAAATGGCTGGACGGAGAACACGCATGATCGACGGCGACGAGAACGGGCTTCGAGCACGATTCGCCGCCCTGGGGCGAGAGGAATCGGTGGGCGCTCCTGACTTCCGGCGGATGCTCGCCGCCGCTCGCACCCGTCCGCGCTCCGGCCGGCGCCACGTCCGCTTCGTGGCGGCGGCAGCGCTCGTCTTGGTCACGCTCGTCGCCATTCTGACGATGCGTCACGGGCATCGCACGCCGGTCGATCTCGCCGGCGTGCGGGTCCGTGTGCCGACTGACTTCTTGCTTCAGGTGCCCGGTGCCGAGCTGTTGCGCACGGTGCCGCGGCTTGGTGTGATGCGCTTCGATCGGAGGACTCTATGAAGACGCTTTCCGCACTGGTGCTCGCGATGTTGGTCGGTGTGGCCGCGGTCGGGCAGCAACCGCCCGCTGGCCCGGGCGCGCCCCAGGACGATCCGTTGGCACGCGCGCTCTTCCCGCCTGAGCTCGTGATGCAGCACCAGCAGGACATCGCGCTGCGCGCCGAGCAGCGCGCCACCATTACCAAGGCGATTCAGGATTTTCAGACCAAGATGGTCGATCTCCAATGGCGAATGCAGGACCAGGCCCAGCGGCTCGCGGCCCTGGTCGACAAGCCTGCGGTCGATCAGGCCGCGGCGCTCGCCCAGGTCGACGAAGTGCTCGGCGTCGAGCGGGAGGTCAAGCGGGCTCACCTGACCCTGCTCATCCAGATCAAGAACACGCTGTCGGCCGAGCAACAGGCGAAGCTCGCGGCGGCGCGGGGAGCCGCGCCGCGATCCTGAGCGGGTGCTTTGCGCTGTAGCGAAAAGCAGGCCACTATTGTCCGGGTGACCACCCGCCGATCTCACACCGCGGGGCCGTCGTCCCGTATCACGCCCCCCTCGGCCCCCCCCTCCCCCGCCCCCTCCCCGGCGGCAGCGGACCGCAAGCCGCGTGACGACGAGATCGACGTCTACGGGCTCACCCATCCCGGGAAAGTCCGGCGCACCAACCAGGATCACTTCCTGATCGGGTCGTTGCGCAAGCATATGCAGGTGCTGCTGACGAGCCTTCCGAGCATGAACGCGGCGACGGGGGATGTGGGTCGCCTGGCATTTCTCGCGATGGTAGCGGACGGGGTAGGCGGGACAGGAGGAGGAGAGGAGGCAAGCCGGCTCGCCGTCGAAGCGATCACCGAGTATGTGACGCATGCCGCCCACTGCTACTACTTGTCCGATCCAGCCGATGAGCAAACGTTCGCGCGGGAGCTGGAAGCCGCCGCGATTCAGGTCCACACCGACATCCTGCAACGCCGGGCGGCCGACCCGGACCTCGAGCGCATGGCCACCACGCTCACGATGTGGATCGGGGTGTGGCCCCGCTTTTACATCCTCCAGGTGGGTGATAGCCGCTGCTATCTGCTGCGCGATGGTCGGCTGATCCAGCTGTCGCGCGATCAGACGCTGGCGCAGGATCTGGTGGATCGCGGGGTATTCCGGAGGAGTGAAGCGGTGCGCACGCCGCTGGCTAACGTGCTCTCGAGCGCGTTGGGCGGGCCGGAGTCGGCGCCGGTCGTCACCTCCATGCTGAACGACTGGAACAACGTCGGACTCCTGTGCTCGGACGGGCTCACCAAGCACGTGCCCGACGAGCGCATCCGCGAGCGGCTCCGCTCGATGACCTCGGCGAAGAGCGCCTGCGAGAATCTGCTGCAGGACGCGCTCGATGCCGGCGGCACCGACAACATCACCGTGATCGTGGGACGGATGGTGCGTAAGGACGTCGCTTGAAGAAGGTCTTGCTCCTCGCGCTCTGGACGGGAGCCGCGCCCGTTCCCGCAGCCTCGCAGGACGCGCAGTGGACCATGCCCGCCAAAGACTACAGCGCCACCCGCTACAGTGGCTTGGCGCAGATTACGGCGGCCAACGCCGGTCGCCTGCGACCCGTGTGGACGTTTTCCACGGGCGTCCTGGGTGGTCACGAGGGGCAACCGTTGGTCGTGGGCCACACGATGTACGTCGTCACGCCGTATCCCAACGTGCTGTACGCGTTCGACCTCACGCGGGACGGCTACCCGCTCAAATGGAAGTATCGTCCCAACGTCGATCCCAACGCCGTCGGGATCGCCTGCTGCGATGCGATCAATCGCGGGGCGTTCTACGCGAACGGCAAGGTGGTCTACAATCTGCTCGATGGTCGCACCGTCGCGATCGACGCGGCGAGCGGCCAGGAGCTGTGGCAGACCAGGATCGCCGACCTGGCACAGGGCGAGACCACGCCCGTAGCGGCATTTGTCGTGAAGAACCGCGTGATCGTCGGCGCGTCGGGCGGGGAATTCGGCATCCACGGCTGGGTGAAGGGGTTGGATCTCGCGACCGGTCGTATCGCCTGGACCGCCTACAACGTCGGTCCGGACTCCCAGGTGCTCGCCAAGCCCGGCACCTTCCGGCCGTTCTACGACAAGGGGGCAGACCTGGCCCTCACCACGTGGCCGGCGGACGTCTGGCGGCGGGGCGGCGGGCCGGTGTGGGGCTGGATGTCCTACGATCCCGCGCTCGATCTCGTGTACTACGGCGTGGGGAATCCGGGTCCGTACAATCCGGATCAGCGTGCGGGGGACAACAAGTGGACGGCGAGCGTCCTGGCGCGCCGCCCGGAGGACGGGACGCTGGTGTGGGCGTATCAGTTCACGCCGCACGACAGCTGGGATTACGACGCGAACGGCGAGATGATCCTCGTCGACCTGACCATCAACGGGCGGCGCCGCAAGGCGCTCGTGCATTTCGACAAGAACGGCTTCGCGTACACGCTCGACCGGGCCACGGGCGAAGTGCTCTCGGCCGAGCCGTTCGTCGAGGCGAACTGGGCGCGGCGCATAGATCTGGTCACCGGCCGGCCGGTGCTCGACTCGACCAAGCTCACCGGGGCCTCGCGCGGCAACGTCACGCACATCTGTCCCACGCTCGAGGGCGGCAAGACTCCCGCCGCGCCCGCGGCCTATTCCGCGCGCACCGGCCTGTTCTACGTCTCGACCAACAACATGTGCATGGACTATCTCGCGGCCCAGGCGACCTATATCGCCGGTACGCCCTTCATCGGTGCCACGACGCCGTATCATGCGGCGGCGGGCGGGGGCGGGAATCTGGGCGCGTTCATCGCGTGGGACGCCGTGCGCGGCCGCCGAGTGTGGGAGATCAAAGAGCGCTATCCCGTGTGGAGCGGCGTGCTCGCGACGGGGGGCGACGTGGTGTTCTACGGTACGCTCGATGGCTGGTTCAAGGCGGTGGATGCGAAGACCGGGCGCGTGCTCTGGCGATTCAAGGTGGGCTCGGGCGTGGTCGGCAATCCGATCAGCTTCACCGGTGCGGACGGAAAGCAGTACGTGGCGGTATACGCGGGGATCGGTGGCGATTGGTTCCTCCTGGCGGGCGACGTCCGCTCGGACGATCCCGCGGACGTGCGGCCGCCGGCGGACTTCTCGCCCGACCTCGCGCGCCATACCAGCCAGGGCGGCATCGTATGGCTGTTCGGTCTGTGAGATCGCTCGTCGCCGGGCTCGCGCTGATCATCGCCTGCCGTGGGGGGGGGCCAGCCGCGGCGCCACCGGCAGTGACGTACGAGCAGCATGTGTTCGCGGGCGGTGCCGCGCCGGCGGGCGCGACCCTCCGGAACCCATACCGGAGCGATCGCGCCTCAGCGGCGCAGGGCGAAGTGATCTTCAGCGCGATGAATTGCGACGGCTGTCATGGAGGTGGAGGGGCCGGGTGGGTCGGGCCGAGCCTGGCGGACGGGCGCTGGCGCTTCGGCGGCTCAGACGGCGCGATCTATCAGTCCATCTATTATGGCCGGCCGCACGGCATGCCGGCGTACGGTGGCTTGCTGCTTTCGTCGGACGCGGTCTGGAAGCTCGTGACGTATCTGCAGTCGCTCGCGCCCCCGGCGGACCTGCCCACGGAGGCCTGGGATACGACCGGGCGCTAATTGGCCTTGAGCACGTCTTCGATGAAGCTCAGGGCCTTGGTCTCCACCCACTCCGTCGTCACCCCTTCGACCTTCATCGTTCCCAGCCGGTCGGTGCTGGTGGAGACCACGCGTCCCTTGGTGGTGGGCACGCGCACGTCGCGGGCCACCGCGATCCCGCGGCGCGGGTCGCACTTGAACGCGAGCATGGACGCGAGCGCCGTCCCGGCGGACGTGCGGGGTGTGAAGGAGAGCGACACGCTCGGGTAGGCGTCCGCCGTGTCGGTGTGGTCTTCGACGGATGCCTGGTGCCCGGAGTTGCGTAGCTCGATGGCAAAGGTCTGCAGGACAGCGCGCACGACGGTTTGCAGCCGGCCGCCGCAGGCCCGGCGGCGCCGCTCGCCCTCGTCAGGCGTCGACTTGCCTGCGCCCTGAGCCTTGGCGAAGCGCTCGTCGTAGGTCTTGAGCAACGACCGCAGCTTCTCGAGCGTCTTGTCGGCCATTCCTACGCGTTGCCGCGCTCGCGGCTCGGCACTTCCAGCACGGTGCGCAGCCAGTCGCTGATCTCACGGAGATCGAACGGCTTGCGCAGAACCTTGCAGGGGTTGCGCTCGACCCACGCCCGCACGTTCTCCGCGTCGGCGTCACCGGTCATGATCGCGATGCGGCCGACGAGCGCCGGCGACCGGTGGATCAACGCGAGGTACAATGCGAGGCCGGACATGGTCGGGAGCCGCACGTCGAGGAGCGCGGCGTCGGCGCGCTCGGTGGCGAGCAGGTCGTAGGCGGTCTCCGCGCTGGCGGCGCTCAGCACGCGGTGCCCGTCGCGGGCGAGCGCGCGCTCGAGCACGCGGCGGAGTGCGGCCTCGTCCTCGACGATCAGGATGGTGAAGGGCTGCGCGCTCACGACGCGGTGGCGTGTGCGCGCCGCACCGGCAGGAAGCCCTGCGCGACGCGCTCAAGCGCTTCCGCGGGCTCGAGCGTGATCCGCATCTCCCCCGCCGTCAGGCCCAGGTACGAGCGCGCGTGCAGCTGCAGGGTCTTGGTCTGGGCGTACCCCAGGCGTTGCGCGACGTCCTCGATGGTAAACCCCGGGTCCTGCAGCAGCCGGTGGGCGTACAGGACGCGAGCCACCGCGAGGAAGTGCCGGGGGGAGGGCAGGCCCAGTCGCGCGAACCAGCGCTCGAACGTGCGGCGGTCCACCCGGGCGCGCGCCGCCACCTGCTGCACCGTCTGGAGCTCCGCCGGGGAGCGTAGCACTTCCTCGAGGACCCAGCGCAGCTCGCTCGGGAGGGGCGCCAGGATGGCAGCGACCTGATCGAGCAGTTGCCGCGAGGTGGACCGGGCCTCTTCCTGCGCCAGGAGCTCGCGCAGGCGGCTGGGGTGATCGTCGTGGCGGAAGATGATCACCTCGCGGATCCCGGCGTGGCCGAGCGCAAGGAGGGCGCTGGCGGTGGCGGGCGAAAGGCTCGTGTACAGGAGGAGCGGCAGGGAGGGGAACAGGCGCCGCAGCCGCTCGATCTCCTGAGCGCTGGCCGTTCCCGAGAGCAATGGGTCGACGACGGCCAACTCGACGGGGCGGGCCCGGATAGCCGTCAGCGCCTCGTCCCAGGTACGGGCATGGACCACGGGGAACCGTGCCGCAATGGCACGGCGCAGCTTATGGTGTTGGACCTCGGGGACAGCCGCTAGAACGAGCATAAGTGTCGCAAAAACGCCCCCCGATGTCGCGAAAACGCCCTAAACAACCCCTTTCGCTCGGACGAGCTTAGCTGCGCTGCAAGCGGCCACTCGTCTCCTCACACCTTCGCGGAGGTTTGCATGTCGCGCACAATTCGCACTCTCATCGCGTTGCTCGTCGTGTCGTTCGCGCTCGGCGCCACGGCGTGTGCCGACGCTACGGGCCCGCAGCCGCATGGTTGCGACTGGAACAGCAGCAACACGTGCCACTGAGGCGTTGCAACCCGCCTTACCTATACATCACGTTCCGAGATGCGCTAGCGCAGCGGAAACCTCGCGAACGGCGTCGTGAGTGCACGGTGGCTCCGCGACTGCTTCAGGAGTAACGTCGCATACCTGCTGGCAGTCGCGGAGCCCCTTCTTGATGCGTTCGATCCGGAAGGCGGCCTCGTGGAGGTGGGCAGCTTCGGCTATGCTGAGCGCAGTCGCCAACAAGATTTCGGCCCGCTCAAATTGCCCAAATCGAGCCCGACCAACTCCGATCTTCAGCATGAAGTCCGCTAGGATGTTCGGTGGCATGCGATCGCGTCGGACTTCGCACCGCTCTCTCCAGCGCTCGAAGCCAACGCGATCTCCTCTTGACGCAGCGCAATGCATCAGCTCAATGAGTGCATTGGTGCCGACGTCCTGTTCACCGGCACGCTGGAGGACCAGTAGAAGGGCACGCTCAGCGCCATGGACGTCGCCGACCATGAGAAGCATGCCACCGAGATCGCCAAGTGCCCGGTAACGGGAGACGTCGTCTTCATACAACTCGAATGCTCGCCATACGTGAGGAATCGCTTCGATCGGCTGCCCCCGCGTAACGAGAGCGACGGACATGACCTGATGTGCCCGCGCCTCGGCCTCCCGGTCTCCCGCCATCTGTGAATCGAGGAGCGCCTGCTCGAGCAGGCGCTCAGCATCCGTCAAGTTGCCGCGATTCAATACGGTGTTAGCACGACCGATTCGGCTAAGGAGCTCCGAATGCCGGTCGCCAGTCATCGTCGCGAGGTGTTTGGCCTGGTCGTAGGCTTCCTCGGCAGCATCGAACTGGTTCAGCTTCCGCAGCACTCGTGCCACCCGCAGCCGGCCCGAGAGACGGTCCGAAGGTCTCAATGCGTCGCCGCCCACCCGCAGAACGGTCTCGAGCACGTCGCCCGCTTCGTTCAGCAAGAGCTCTTCTTCGAGATAGTGCGCGTATGCGAGCAACGCAGGCACTACGAGCTGCGGGTCACGCGCCCGGAACGCGTCTCCGGTC
>DASQIB010000180.1:0-8908 GCA_035631795.1 Gemmatimonadales bacterium
CGCAGGGGGTTGTAGCTCAGCTGGTTAGAGCGCCGGTCTGTCACACCGGAGGTCGCGGGTTCGAGCCCCGTCAGCCCCGCCTGAACCCGCCTCGCGGGACGACGCATCCGGCCCCGTCTGCCACGGCAGGCGGGGCTTTCGCTTTTTTGGAAAGGGAGTAACACGGCCACGTACCATGTCCCGGTCCTCGCCGGCGCTGTGCGGGCCTGGGCGGAAGGCGGCCGCCGCGCCGTGGACGCCACGGTGGGCGGCGGCGGGCACGCCGCCCTGCTGCGCGCCGCCGGCGCCGAGGTGCTCGCCGTGGACCGCGACCCCGAGGCGATCGCCGCCGCCCGCGCGGAGCTCGGCGAGACGGGCATCCGCTACTCGACCGGCGCGTTCGGCTCGGCCAAGGTGCTGGGCACGATCGAGACCTTCCACCCCGACCGCATCCTGCTCGACCTCGGGGTCTCCTCGCACCAGCTCGATACCGACGCCCGCGGGTTTACCTTTCGTCCCGGGGCGCCGCTCGACATGCGGATGGCGGCGGGACGCGGCGTGACCGCCGCGGACGTGCTCAACACCTGGCCCGAAGGGCGGCTCGCCGACGCGTTCAAGGATCTCGCCGATGAACCGCGCGCCAAGCGCCTGGGCCGGGCGGTCGTGCGGCGGCGCGCCACGGCGCTGTTCGCGACGAGCGACGATTTCGTGAACGCGATTCGCGAGGCGCGAGGTCCGCGCTCGGGACCGGCCGATTTCGCGCGCCTGTTCCAGGCGCTCCGGATCGTGGTCAATCAGGAGCTCGAGCAGCTCGAGCTCGCGCTGCCCGCGCTCCGCGCGACGCTGCAAGCGGGCGGCCGCTTGGCCGTGATCACCTACCACTCGGGCGAGGACCGGATCGTCAAGAACGCGTTCCGCGAATGGAGCCGCCCCTGCGTCTGCCCGCCCGGGCAGCCGGTGTGCACGTGTCGCGGCCGCCCCCTCGGTCGCGTGCTCACGAAGAAGCCGATCCGTCCCACGCCCACCGAAGTGCGCGACAACCCGCGCGCCCGGTCCGCTGGTCTCCGGGCCTTCGAGGTGGCGCCCGATGATTAAGGGCCGCCACTGGGTGGCCGTGTGGCTCGTGGCCTTTCTCGCGACCACGTGGATCGTGTACGCGCGCCAGACCGCGTCCATCCGCGCCGCGCGCGAGCTCACCGACCTGCGGGCCCGGCGCGCCAATCTCGAAGGGCACCGCGCGGACCTGGAGCGCCGCATCCGCACGGCGGAGAGCCGCGCCGTGCTCGTGCCGCGCGCGCAGGCGCGGCTCGGGCTGCATCTGCCGAGCGACAGCGAGATCGTCCTGATTCCCGCCCCAGGTGGCTCGCGGTAGATGGCGAAGCTCGCGGTCCGCATGCAGGTGGTGGAGTTCGGCGTATTCGTGAGCCTCGCCCTGCTCGTGGGCCGGGCCGCCCAGGTCCAGATCGTCCAGGGCCGGCGATGGGCCGAAGAGGCCAAGGCACAGCGCACCGAGCGCATCGTCCTCCCCGCCCGCCGTGGCACGCTCTACGACCGCCACGGCACCCCGCTCGCCGTCACGCAGGAGACCTATCACGCCGGCATCGCCCCGAACGAGCTGCGGGACCCCGCGGCCGACGGGGCGCTGATCACGCGGAGACTCGGCCTCGCGCCGCGCAGCTGGCAGGAGGCCCTCCGCAAGCGGTACGCGTACTTCGCCGGCCCGTACAGCGCGCTCGAGGTGCAGCCGCTCCGTTCCCTGCGGGGCGTTCATCTCGAGGCCGTGCTCAATCGCTTCTATCCCGACCCCGGCGTCGCGCGAGCGACCATCGGCCGCCTGGGCGACGACGGGCTCGGCGGGTCGGGGCTCGAGAAAACGCTCGACACGTTGCTCGCGGGCCGGTCGGGAGCGGCCGTGGTGCTGAAGGACCGCGCCGGCCGGGAATACGAGTCGCCCGCCCGGGTGATCGCGGCCCCGGTGCCCGGGCTCGACGTCGTGCTCACGCTGGACGCCGAGCTGCAGGAGATCGCCCAACGCGCCCTGGACGACGCTCTCCGCCGGATGGACGCGGACGGCGGCGACGTGGTGATGCTCGATCCCACCACCGGCGAGGTTCTCGCGCTCGCGTCGCGCACGCGCGAGAGCAGCGCGCGCCCCAGCGCGTTCACCGACACCTTCGAGCCCGGCTCGATCGCCAAGATTTTCGCGGCCGCCGGACTCCTGATGCTCCGCCGCGTGTCGCCCGCGGATCGCGTGTCGGGAGAAGGCGGCAAGTGGCGTCTGCCGGGGCGTACCATCACGGACGAAGATCCGCAGCCGTCCTTCACCTTGGCGGACGCGATCCGCGTCTCGAGCAACATCGGTATCGTCAAGTTCGCGGCGCGGCTCGAGCCCGACGAGCAGTACCTGATGCTGCGAAACTTCGGTTTCGGCGCGCCCACGGGCATCGAGTTTCCCGCCGAGGCGTCGGGACGGCTGCGGCTGCCGAAGGAGTGGCAACGCCCCAGCGCGGCGAGTCTCGCCATGGGGTACGAGCTGTCGGTGACCCCGATCCAGGTGGCGATGGCGTACGGCGCGCTCGCGAACGACGGCGTGCTGCTGCAGCCCACGCTCGTGCGGGAAGTGCGCGGTGGCGCGGGCGGCGAAGGCGGGGCGCCGGGCGCGGTGCGCTACCGCCATCGGCCCGAGCCGGTCCGGCGCGTCGTGTCTCCGGACGTCGCCGCGGCGCTGCGCGAGCTGTTGCGCGGCGTGGTAGAGCACGGCACGGGCACCGAAGCGGCGCTCACCAACTTCCCAGTGGCCGCCAAGACCGGAACGGCGAGGCGCGTGGTGAACGGCCGCTATGCCGCAGGCGAGTACACCGCGTCGTTCGCGGCCCTGTTTCCGGCGGAGCGGCCGCAGCTCGTTCTGGTCGTGAAGATCGACAATCCGCACAAGGGGAGCTACTTCGCCGCGCAGACGGCGGCGCCGGTGACCCGGTCGATGCTCGAGCAAGCGCTCGCCGCGCGCACCGTGGCCCTCGACCGGGCTCGTCTCTCGACCGCCGTCCCACGCGCCGTGGCGGCGCCACTCGAAGACGATGGCGGCGTCGTGCCGTACGTCGTGCCCTGGCCGTATCACCCCGACAGCGCCGCCGTCGGCTCGCGGCGCGCGGTGCCGGACGTGACGGGGTTTGGGATCCGGGACGCCGTGCGCGCGCTCCATCGCCGCGGATTCCGTGTGACGCTGCGGGGCTGGGGATCCGCGGAGCACACGTGGCCCGCGGCGGGCGACAGCGCGAACTCGGGGTCGGTGGTCACGTTGTTCGCGCAGCCGCTGTCGCCCGGTCGCGCGCCCGCCGCTCCGCGCCGCCCCAGGCGATGACCGGTCTCGCGAGGATAGTCGCCGCGCTCGAGGGCGCGCAGCTGCTCGTCCAGGCGCCCGACCTGCACACCTGGCCCGAGCTCAGCGGACTCACGGCCGATAGCCGCAAAGTGGAGCCCGGCATGTTGTACTGCGCCGTCCGGGGGTCGGTGCAGGACGGGCACCAGTACGTGTCCGCCGCACGCGAGCGCGGGGCGGCGGCCGCGCTCGTCGAGCGCGAGCAGGCCGTCGACGTGCCGCAGATCTTGGTCCGCGACGGGCGGCGCGCCGCGGCCGTCGCCGCGGAAGCCTGGTTCGACAGGCCCGCGGCAAAACTCGACCTCGTGGGCGTGACGGGTACGAACGGGAAGACGACCTCCGTGACCCTGCTGCGCCACGTGCTCTCGGCGCTCGAGCCCATGGGCTCCATCGGCACGCTGGGCGCGTTCGACCCCGCGGGCGCGGTGGTGCCGAGCGAGGCCGGCAATCTCACCACGCCGGGGCCGATCGATCTCCAGGCCACGCTCGCGGCGCTCGTCGCACGAGGCGCGCGCGGCGCCGCGATGGAAGTGTCCTCGCACAGCCTCGATCAGGGGCGCGTGGACGGGCTCGTGTTCCGTGCCGCGGTGTTCACCAACTTCACCCGGGACCACCTCGACTATCACAAGACGCTCGAGGACTACTTCCGCGCCAAGGCGAAGCTCCTGGGCTACCTCGCACCGGATGGGCTCGAGGTGGTGAACGCAGACGATCCGGCGTGGGCCCGGCTGCGGCGCGGCCACCGCCGGGTGACGTTCGGCGAGCGAGAGGGGGAAGTGACGGCGCGACGCGTATCGCTCGACGCGACCGGCGCCCGCTTCGAGCTGGTGGCGCCGATGGGCGAGGCGCCGGTGCACCTACCGCTGTTGGGACGCTTCAACGTGGCGAACGCGTTGGGCGTGGCCGCCTGCGCCTGGGGGCTCGGCGTGCCGGTCGATACGGTCGCGGAACGGCTGTCGAACGCGCCGCAGGTGCCTGGACGCATGGAGCGGATCGCGGCACGGCCCGCGACCGTGCTGCGCGACTACGCGCATACGCCCGACGCGCTCGAGCGGGCGATGGAGACGCTGCGGCCGCTCACCGCTGGCCGGCTGATCGTCGTGTTCGGCGCGGGCGGCGATCGCGACCGCGGCAAGCGGGCCCCGATGGGCGAAGTCGCCGTCAAGCTGGCCGACGTGGCGATCGCTACATCGGACAACCCGCGCACCGAGGATCCCGAGCGGATTCTCGATGAGGTCGAGGCCGGCATGCGGACCAAACCGCACGAGCGCGTGACCGACCGCCGCCGCGCCATCGCCCGCGCGCTCGAGCTCGCGAGCCTCGGTGATACCGTGCTCCTCGCGGGAAAGGGGCACGAGACCTATCAGGTGATCGGCACCGAGAAGCAGCACTTCGACGAGCGGGAGGTGGTGCGGGAGTTGGGAGGTTCATGAAGCAATTGCGGATTGCGGATTGCGGATTGCGGAATATCCGTGGACGGGGCGCTCGACGTCCGACCCTTCATTTCAAATCCGCAATCCACATTCCACAATCCGCAATCGTGGCGGTGCGGTGATCGCCTGGGACTCGGAGTTCGTTGCGACCGCGCTGGGGGTGTCGGGCCCCCGGGGGCTGCACTTCACCGGGGTGGAGACGGACACCCGACACTTGACACCGGGCACCCTGTTTGTGGCTCTGAAAGGCGACCGCTTCGACGCGCACGCGTTCCTCGATCAAGCGAAGGCGAACGGCGCGACGGCGGCCGTGGTGCGCCGCGGCACGCCGGCCGTCGGAGGGCTGCCGTTCTTCGAGGTCGAAGACACGCTCACGGCCCTGGGGCTGCTGGCGCGGGCACGGCGGCGGCGGCTCCCCCCCGGGAGCCCGGTCGTGGCGATCACCGGCTCGAGCGGGAAGACGAGTACCAAGGAGATGATCCGCGCGGTCCTCGCGACCACGTATCGCGTGCACGCGACGGGCGGGAACCTGAACAATCTCGTCGGCGTCCCGCTCACCATCCTGGGCGCCCCGGCCGACGCCGAAGCGCTCGTGGTCGAAGCGGGGGCCAGCGTCCCGGGGGAGATCCCCAAGCTCCGCGACATCATCGAGCCGACGATCGCGGTGATCACGAACGTCGGCTACGCGCACGTGGAAGGCTTCGGGTCGCTCGCGGGCGTGATGCGGGAGAAGGTCTCGCTCGCCGGGGAGGAGGAGGGGGGGGGCGCGCGGATCGCCGTGGTAGGGACGGACCCGCCCGAGCTGGCGGCCGAGGCGCGGCGCCGGGCGCCCACCATCGTGGCCGGCACGGGCCCCGGGGCGCAGGTCCGGCCGGATACGGCGGAGCTCGACGACGGGGGACATCCGCGGATCACCTGGCGCGGTCATACCGTCACGCTGCCGGTGATCGGCTTCCACCAGATCGAGAACGCCATGCTGGCGCTCGCGGTGGGGCGGGAGACGGGCGCGGACGCGGCGCGGTCCGTGGGGGCGCTCGCCGGCGTGCAGCTGCCAGGCGGGCGCGGCGCGATGCTGACGATCGGCGACTCCGGGCTCACCGTGATCGACGACACATACAACGCCAATCCGGGCTCGCTCCATTGGGCCGTGAAGCTCGCGCATTGGCTCGCGGGCCGGCGCCAGCGGCCGCTCGCCGTCGTGGTGGGCTCGATGTTGGAGCTGGGAGGGGAGAGTGCCAAATTGCATGCGGCCGCAGCGGACGAGATCACCCGGCTCCGACCCGCGCTCGTCGCGGCCGTGGGGGACTTCGTGGCCGCGTTCGAGCCGCATCGGGCGGCGCTCGGCGATCGCCTGATCACGACGGAGAGCGTCGACGCCCTGGGCCCTCGCCTCAAGGCGGCGCTGCACGGCAACGAAATCGTCCTGCTCAAGGCCTCCCGCGGGGTGGCGCTCGAGCGGGTGCTGCGGTACCTGAACTGAGGATCGCCCGTGCTCTATCATCTGTTCGCGCCGCTCGCGAAGGAGCACATCCTCTTCAACCTGTTCAACTACCTGACCTTTCGCGCCGCGGGCGCGGTGGTCACCGCCCTCCTGCTCGCGTTTCTCGCGGGCCCCGCGATCATCCGCCGCCTGCGCGCCCGCAACGTGGGTCAGGTGATCCGGGCGGAGGGCCCCGCGAGCCACCACGCGAAGCGCGGCACCCCCACGATGGGTGGCGTGATCATCATTCTCGCCACCGTGGTGCCGACGCTCTTGTGGGCCCGCCTCGACAGCGGATACGTGCTCGTCGCCGTCGCGGCCATGCTCTGGACCGGCGCGATCGGCTTCCTCGACGACTACCTGAAGATCGTCCGGGGCAAGTCCCAGGGATTGGTGGCGCGCTGGAAGCTGATCGGCCAGATCACGTTCGGCGTGGCCCTCGGCCTCACCCTGCTGCAGTGGCCGCTCGCCCCGGACCTGCCGCCCGCGTCCACGCAGCTGCCGGTGTTCAAGTACATCCTGATCGTGATGCCGGCGCCCGTCTACGTGTTCTTCGTCACGCTCGTCGTCACCGGCAGCTCGAACGCCGTGAACCTCACCGACGGCCTGGATGGGCTCGCCACGGGGCTCACCGCGATCGTCGCGGGCGCGTTCGCCGCTTTCGCCTACGTGTTCGGCCGCAGCGACTGGACGCGCTACCTCCTCGTCTACTTCCTGCCGGGCTCTCAGGAGCTGACGATCTTCTGCGGCGCGCTTGCCGGCGCCGCGCTCGGGTTCCTGTGGTTCAACGCGCACCCGGCACAGGTCTTCATGGGCGACACGGGGGCGCTCGCGATCGGAGGCGCGCTCGGGGCGGTCGCGATCATGCTCAAGGCGGAGTTTCTCCTGCTCATCGCCGGAGGTGTGTTCGCCGCGGAAGCGGTTTCGGTGCTGATCCAAACGAGCGTGTACCGCTGGAACAAGCAACGCCGCGGGAAAGAGTACGCGGACGCTCACCGCGTGTTCCGCATGGCGCCGCTGCACCACCACTTCGAGAAGCTCGGGTGGGCCGAGCCCCTGGTGGTGATGCGGTTCTACATTCTCGGCGTACTGTGCGCGGCGATCGCGCTCGCGACGCTCAAGGTGCGATGACGCCCGAGGCCTGGCGTCGGGGAGGGAGCGTCGTCGCCGTCGTGGGGCTGGGCAAGAGCGGCGTCGCCGCCACCCGCCTGCTCGCGCGCGAGGGCGTGCGCGTGTACGCGAGCGACGCGTCGGACCACCCGTACGGAGGCGCCGATGCGCTCGCGGCGCTCCGCGCGCTCCCCGGCGTGACCGTGGACGTGGGACAGCACGACCTGGCGCGGATCCGCTCGGCGGCGGCCGTGATCGCGTCGCCCGGCGTCCCACCGGAGGCGCCGCCCCTCGCCGCCGCCCGCGACGCCCGGGTCCCGATCCTTTCCGAGATCGACCTCGGGTTCAGCGCGCTGGCCGCGTCCGGCACCCGGTGCATCGCGATCACGGGCACGAACGGCAAGACGACAACCACGGCGCTCGTCGCTCACCTGTTGCGGGTCGCGGGCCTCGAGGCGGATGCCGTGGGCAATATCGGTCGCCCGCTCGCGGACGTCGCGCTCGGGAAGGACCGCTACCAGTGGCTCGCCATCGAGGTTTCGTCATTCCAGCTCCACGACAGTCCGCACTTCGCGCCGGCGATCGGGGTCGTGACGAACCTCGCGCCCGATCACCTGGATCGGTACCCGGCGGTCGAAGCCTATTACGCCGACAAGCGGCTCCTCTTTCAGAACGCGCGCGATGGCGACGTGTGGGTGCTGAACGGCGACGACGCGGCCGTCCTCGACTTGGCGGGCGGTGCGCCCGGACGGCGCGCCCTGTTCTCACTCCGCCACCCGGCCGACGGGTGGTACGACGCCTCCGCTCGCCGCCTCCGACTCGGCGATCACGCGCTACTCGAACGAGACGAGCTCCGATTGTTGGGCGATCATAACGTCGCGAACGCGCTCGCGGCCGCGCTGGCCGTGCAGGAGGCCGGCGTCGCGCCGCGCGCGATCGGCGAAGGGCTGCGCTCGTTCCGGGCCCTGCCGCACCGGCTCGAGCTGGTGCGTGAGGTTGGAGGCGTCCGCTGGATCAACGACTCCAAGGCGACCAACATCGCGTCGACGGTGGTGGCGATCGAAGCGATGGATCGACCGTTCGTGCTGCTGCTCGGCGGGCGCCACAAGGGGGAGCCCTACACGCGGCTCGCGCCCTTGCTCAAGGACCGGTGCCGGCTGGTGCTGGCGTACGGCGAGGCCGGACCGTTGGTGGAGCGGGACCTGCAGGGCAGGGTACCGCTCGAGCGCGGGACGACCTTCGAGGACGTCGTGGCGCGGGCCCGCCGCGCCGCGCGCCCCGGCGACGCGGTGCTCCTGTCCCCTGCCTGCTCGAGCTACGACATGTTCAGGAACTACGAAGAGCGCGGGGCGACATTCCGGAAACTCGTAGAGGCGATGTGAAGGACACCCGCTGGGAGACCCGCCTCCTCGTGCTCGTCGCCGCGATTCTGGTCGTGTTCGGCCTCACCGCGGTGTACGGGGCGTCGAGCCTCCTGACCATCGCCGGCGGGCAAGTCGGCTCGAGCTTCGCTTTGAAGCAGGCGCT
>DASQIB010000181.1:0-2973 GCA_035631795.1 Gemmatimonadales bacterium
CGGGCAACCACGGGGAGGGTGTATGCTCGATCGTCGCGGATTCGTCGGCGCAGTCGCCGCCCTGAGCGCGGGAGCGGCTCTCGGCAAGGAGAGCGTCGCCGACGTGTCACCGTCGGACGCCTGGCTCGATCGGCTCAAGGGCAAGCATCGGCAGCTGTTCGATGCGCCCGATCCCGATGGCGGCACCGTCCTGCGCCACGTCCGGAGCTATCTCGACGTCTGGCGCGACGCATACAAAGTCCGAGAGCGGGACGTCAGCGTGATTGTGGTCCTGTACGCGCGCACCACTCCGCTCGGTGTTCAGGACGCCATGTGGGCAAAGTACAAACTCGGCGCGGCGCTGAGCCTCACCGACTCAACAACCAGTGCGCCGCTCGTCCGCAACTATTTTGCCCACCCGCAACCGGGCGACCCCGTCGCGGATGGCACACCAGAGAGCTCCATCGAGTCGCTGCAACGGCGCGGTGTGCTGTTCGCCCTCTGCAACAACGCGCTGTTGCGGTGGTCGGGGCGACTCGAGAGGCAGGGGATGGGCCCCACGGCCGACATTCACGCGGATCTGACCGCGCACGCCTTGCCGGGCGTGGTCATCGTGCCCGACGCGTTCATCGCCATGACCAAGGCGCACGAGCGCGGCTTCGCCTACGCCCGCTCCTGACGCTAACCGGGGACAGCTTGGTGAGTCTAACATGCAACTGTGGGGTTGCGCATGTCGGGGGGTCCAGGGTATGATACGCAACATGAGAGTTGCATATCGTAGCGCGGCGCCGCTCGCGGCGACCCTCGGCCTCGCCGCCCTCGCCTGGGTCGTCACGCTCCGCCAGATGCACGGCATGGACATGGGCGTCGCGACCCAGCTCGGCTCGTTCGCTTTCTTTGTAGCGCTGTGGGCGGCGATGATGGCGGCGATGATGCTGCCGGGCCTGGTCCCGGCCGTCTTGAGACGCGGTCGCAGCACCGGTCCCGTCCGCGCGGTTGTGCCTTTCGTCGCGTCCTACCTCGTCGTCTGGACGCTCGTCGGCGCCCTGCTATACGCGCTGTATCGCCCGCACGGCACGACCACCGCTGGTCTCGTCGTGATCGCGGCCGGTCTGTACGAGCTCACACGGCTCAAACGGCATTGCCGGCGCTGCTGCCGGGCGCGCACCCGCTCAGGATTTCAATTCGGGCTCTACTGCGTCGGCTCCAGTATTGGACTGATGGTGATGCTGGTGGCGCTCGGCGTCATGAGCGTCACCTGGATGCTCGTAATCGCCGCCCTCGTGTTCGTGCAGAAACTGCTGCCCGTCAAACCTGCCGTCGATGTGCCGCTCGCCCTCGCGATCGTCGTGTTCGGAGTCGTGATCATCGCCGCGCCCGGGTCCGTCCCGGGCCTCAGGCCACCCATGTGACAACGTAGGGGCGCAGCATGCTGCGCCTCTCCTGACCCAAACCTCCAGACAACTCGAGAGACACGACATGCCGAAACCAAAGATCGTATCACGGGACGAATGGACCACCGCGCGCAAGCGCCTGCTCGTCAAGGAGAAGGAGCTGACCCGTCAACGGGACGCGCTGAGCACCGAACGGCGCGCGCTGCCGATGGTCGCGCTCGAGAAGGAGTACGTGTTCGAGGGGCCGGAAGCCGGGGCACGCCGCACGCTGCGGGATCTGTTCGGCAAACAGCGCCAGCTCATCGTCTATCACTTCATGTTTGGTCTCCCTCCCGAGTGGGAGGATGGGGGGTGCCCCGCCTGCTCGTATGTGGCCGACAACTTCGCGGGCAGTCTGGTGCACCTCACCACGCGCGACACCGCGTTCGCGGTGATCTCGCGCGCGCCGTTCACCAAGATCGCGCCGTTCAAGAAGCGCATGGGCTGGACCTTCCCGTGGCTGTCGTCCTACGGGACCGACTTCAACGACGACTTTGGCGTGACGCTCGACGCTACGCACACGACCTACAATTATGCGCCCGTCGCCGAGCAGCCCGAGGGCCGGCCGCATGAGGGCGAGCGGGAAGGGTTGAGCGTGTTCTTCCGCGACGGGAGCCGCGTGTTTCACACCTACTCGACCTACCAGCGCGGGCTCGATCCGCTCCTCAACACCTACAACCTGCTCGACCTCACGCCGCTCGGCCGACAGGAAGAGGACGGCATCATGCACTGGCTCAAGTACCACGATGAGTACTGACCGGATCGAGAAGCGCGTGGTACTCCGCGCGCCGCGCTCGCGCGTGTGGCGCGCGATCGCCGATGCCAAAGAGTTCGGCACCTGGTTCCGCATCACGCTCGACGGTGTGTTCGCCGCGGGCGGGACCGTGTGGGGCAAGGTCGCCATTCCGGGCCACGAGCACTTGAAGATCGAGATGCGGGTCGAGCGGATCGAGCCGGAGCGGTATTTCTCGTACCGCTGGCACCCGTATCCGAAGGACCCCGCGAAGGATTATTCGGACGAGCCCATGACGCTGGTCGAGTTCACGCTCGAGGAGACTGAGGGCGGTACCGCTCTCACGATCGTCGAATCCGGGTTCGATCGGATCCCGCTCGCGCGCCGGGCGGAAGCGTTCCGCATGAACACCGAGGGGTGGGGCGGACAGATCAAGAACTTGGCGGCGTATGTCTCGTAGTCCGAATGCCGCCGTCCTGTTCGCCGCGCTGGGAGACGCGACGCGACTCGCCCTGCTCGGGCGCCTGGCCGCCGACGGACCGCTCTCGATTACGCGGCTCAGCGAGGGCACCGGGGTGACGCGCCAGGCGATTACGAAGCACCTGAACACGCTCGGCAACGTGGGGTTGGTGCGCCATGCGCGTCGTGGGCGCGAGCGGGTCTGGGAGCTGGAGCGCAAGCGCCTGGAAAAGGCGAGAGCGTACCTCGATCACGTCGCCGCGCAGTGGGATGCGGCAGCCGACCGCTTGAAGGCATTCGTCGAAGATCGCTGACTCAGCGTGCCGCTGGCTCGAATGTGTGCATGACGATGCCGCTCGCACGTCGAGC
>DASQIB010000182.1:0-16452 GCA_035631795.1 Gemmatimonadales bacterium
TGGTCATGGCGCGTAGATGAAGGTCACGGCGGTGTCCCCGTAGCGCCGCGTGTCGTCGCCGGGGATCGGGGCGTCCGCCGGATGCTCGATGGAGAAGATCCGCGCGAAGGGTTGGATGCGGAACAGCGCGACGAGACGCGCGGCCTGGCCCCCTTCGTACGGCGGGTCGGCGAAGGCGACGTCGTAGCGCCCGGGCGGGAGGCGCTCGGCGAACTTGAGCGCGTCTACGCGGTGGATCACGGCGTGGTCATCCACCTTGAGCATCGCGATGTTCGCCTTGAGGGCCGCGAGCGCCAGCCGATGGACCTCGACGAAATCGGCCGAGACCGCACCCCGCGAGAGGGCCTCGAGCCCGAGCGCTCCCGAGCCGGCGAACAGATCGAGCACCCGGGCGCCGCGCACGGGGCGCTGCAGGATCGAAAACCACGCCTCGCGCACGCGGTCGGCGGTCGGCCGGACCTTGTCGGTGGCGGGAGTTTTGAGGCGCCGGCCGCCGTACGCGCCCGCGATGATGCGGATGAAGCCCAACGCTCACCCCCGCGTTCATGGGCTCGGTGCCATCGCCGCCACCCGCGCCTGGAGGGTCACGCGGCCCTGCCATTCGTCGCGCTCCAGGCGAAAGGCCACGTCGAGCCGGTCCGCCAGCCAGTGGTCAGGAACGGCGTCGGCCCACTGGAAGGCGATCGCCGGGAGCGCGCCGGATTCGTCGTCCAACGTGAACCGCAGGTGGTTCGTCCCGACGCGCCGCGCGCCGACGGCCCTGGCATGGCGCACGCCGAACACCGGCGCGGGGTTGCCCGGCCCGCACGGCTCCAGGTGCCGGATGAGCTTCTCCAGCTCCTCGCTCACGAGCCCCAGGGGAAGCTCCAGGTCCACGCGCTGGGCGGGGACCAGATCTTCGGGGCCCAGAAGCTGTGCCGCGACGTCGAGAAACGCAACACGGAACGTCTCGTAGCGCTCCCGCCGGATGGTGAGGCCCGCGGCCATGGTGTGGCCACCGTACTTCTCCAGGTGGTGCCCCACGCGATGGAGGGCGGCGTGTAGATCGAAGCCGGCAATGCTGCGGCCGGATCCGCGCCCCGCATCCCCCTCCCACCCGATCAGGAACGTCGGCCGCCCATACCGCTCCACGAGCCGCGATGCCACAATCCCGATCACGCCGGGGTGCCACGCGTCCGCGGCCAGAACGAGCGCCCGGTCCTCCGGACGGAGGACGCGTTCCGCCAGCTCGACCGCCTCGTCGAGAATGCGTTGGTCGAGCTCCTGCCGACGGGCGTTGAGGGTCTCGAGCTCGCGCGCGAGCGCGGCCGCCTCCTCCGCGTCGTCGGACAGGAGCAAGCGCAGCCCATCGCGGGCATCGCCGATCCGGCCCGCCGCGTTCAGGCGGGGGGCGAGGATGAACCCCACGTGCCCCGCCTTGACCGGCCGCCCCGAGAGACCCGCGGCCTCCACGAGGGCGCGGAGCCCGATCCAACGCGAGCCGGCGAGCATCTTGAGCCCGTGGCGCACGAGGATACGATTCTCGCCCGTCAGGGGCACGACGTCCGCGACGGTCGCGAGCGCGACAAAGTCGAGGAAATGCAACGGGAGATGGGGAGAGGCGCCGAGCGCGGGCATGAGCGCCTGGGCGAGCTTGAAGGCCACGCCGGTGCCGCAGAGGTTCTTGTCCGCCGACGCGCAATCGGCCCGCCGCGGATCGAGGACCGCGGACGCGGGAGGGAGCTCATCTCCCGGGAGGTGATGGTCGGTGACGATCACCTCGATGCCCGCCGCCCGCGCCTCGCGCACGGCCTCCACGGCGGTGATCCCGCAATCACAGGTGATCACGAGCCCCGCGCCGAGTCGCTGGGCTTCGGCGAGCCCGGCCGGCCCAAAGTCGTAGCCATCGCGCAGCCGGTGCGGCACGAACGCGTGTGCTCGCGCTCCGACGCTCGACAGCACGCGCGTGAGGAGCGCGGCCGCGCATTGGCCGTCCACGTCGTAGTCCCCGTGCACCAGGATCGGCGTGCCCGAGCGGGTCGCAGCGGCGATCAGCTCGACGGCGCGGGGCATGTCCGCCCAGGCGAAGGGGTCGGAGAGGCGCTCCAGGTCGGGGCGGAGGAACGCCTTGGCGAGATCGGGGGCCGCCAGGCCACGCTGCACGAGGATGGCGGCGAGGGGCTCGGGAATGTGCAGGTCCGAGACGAGGGCCGCGGTGAGCTCGGGGTCGGGCAGCGCGGCCACCGCCCATCGCGCGGGGATCATTCGGCGGCGTACAGGAGCACGCCGCACGCCTCACAGCCTTCGATCGAGGCACCGCGCAGAATGAGGGCCCGGCGTTGTGTGGGGACGGCCGTGAAGCAGTGGCCGCAGGCCTCGCCATGCAACGGGTACAGGGCGAGGGGCGCCTTCCCGCGACGGATGCGCTCGTAGCGCGCCAGGAGCCCGGCTTCGACCAGCGCGGCCACTTTCTCCCGTTCGGCCACCGCGCGCTCCCGCTGGGCCACGATCTGCTCACGCTTGCCGGCGACCGCTTCCCGCTGCGGCGCCTGCCGGGCCCGCACGTCCGCCAGCACCTTTTCCGCCTCGGCCGCTTTGCGCTCCGCCTCGGCCACCGCGTCACCCGAGCGCATGAACTCTGCTTCTTCCTTGGCCAGGACCGATCGCGCGAGATCCAGCTCCGCCATGAGGGTCGACGCTTCCTTCGCCCCGCGGACCCACTCGAGGCGCTGGCGGCGCTGCTCCTGCATGGTCCGGTAGTTCGCGATCTTGCCCTCGAGGGCGTCGCGCCGGTCCATGGCCGCCTGAATCGCCGCCTGCGCGGCGGTAAGGCCCTGCTCCGCGGCGGCCAGCGCCTGGTCGAGCGTCCCGATCTCGGGGGCGAGCGCGGCGAGGTCATCGTCGGACGCCGTCACCGCGCGATCTTTCTCCTGCAACGCTAACAACGCTTCAAGTTCCTGGTGCACCTCGCCTCCTCGCAGCGATCTTGTAGCGGGGGTATCGTTTGCGGAGCTCGTCGAACACGCGTCGCTTCTCCGCGATGAGCGACGCCTGACGCTCCGGACTCTCGAAGGGAAGCTGATCATCGAGCCGCTCGAGCTCGCGCTCCAGCCGCCGGGCTTCCATCCAGTTGACGGCCATCTCGTACATGGCGTTCGGATCCCGCCCGCCGAGCCCCTCCGCCTTGAGGTGCTCGTAAGCGCGGGCGGACGTGTCATCCAGCGCCAGGACGGCGTCGTCGGCGACGCTCTCGAACACGGCCCGGTACGGCACGAACTCGAACTCCTCAGGATCGACGGCGTCGATGACACGCGCGCGCCATGGCTCGCCCTCGAGGAGCAGGAGCAGGAGGGCTTTCTCCGCGCTCGCTGGCAACGAGGGAGCGGGGAGCTGGGAGCGGTTCCCTCCGGTGCGCATCGTCCCGTCGGATTGCGCCGGCGCGTACCGCTCCCCGCTCCCTGCTCCCCGGCTCAGGACTTCCCGCTCGAGGACGTCCTTCCGCACTCCCGCCGCTTCCGCCGCCCGGGAGATGTATAGCTCCTCCGTGATCGGATCCTTCGCGGCGCGGATGGTGGGCAAGAGCCGATCGAGGGCGCGGCGACGGCCCGGGAGTGTCCCGAAGAACCCTTTCCGTTCCAGGATTTGGATCTTGCGCTCGAGCACGTCCACCGCGTCCTTGAGCAGCTCCTCGAGCCGCGCCGCGCCGTGGCGCTGGACCAGCGTGTCGGGATCATCGCCCGGAGGAAGGGTTGCCACGCTGACGCGGAGTCCCTGACGGAGCAGCTCGTCACCGGCCCGGAAGGTCGCGCGCAACCCCGCGTCGTCGGAGTCGTACAGGAGGATGACGTGCGCGGTGTGGCGCTTCACCAGCTGGGCCTGCTCGGCGGTGAGACCCGTTCCGAGGGGCGCCACGACCTCCTCGATGCCCGCGAGCGACACCCGGAGGACATCGAAGTATCCCTCCACGAGAATGGCGCGCTCGGCCTTGCGCATCGCGTGCTTCGCGACGGGCAGGTTGTAGAGGAGCTGGCCTTTGTGAAAGATCGGCGTGTCAGGTGAGTTGAGATATTTCGGCTCTCCTTCACCGAGGATGCGGCCGCCGAATGCGACGACGCGTGCCCGGAGATCGTGGATCGGGAAGAGCAATCGTCCACGGAACCGGGGCACCACGGTGCCGTCCTCTCGTTTAGCCGTGAGACCCGCTTCGAGCAACACGTCGTCACGCAGGCCCAACCCTTTCATTGCATCGAGGAACGCTCCTCCCGCGCGGGGAGCGTACCCCAGGCCGAGCGGCAGCGCAGCGTCCAACGCGACGTGTCGGGTGGTGAGATACTGCCGGGCGACCTCCCCTTCGACCCCCTCCCGCAGCTGCCGGGCGAACCAGTCGGCCGCCGCGGCGACCGCACTGTACAGCGGCTCGCGCGGATCGGGGCCAGCGGGCCCGCGCTCGGGAATAGGGATTCCCACGCGCCGGGCGACCTCGCGCACCGCGGTCGGATAGTCCATCCCGAGTTTCTTCATGAAAAACGTGAAGACGTCGCCGCCGGCGTGGCAGACAAAGCAGTAGAACATTCCCTTCCTGGGGATGACGGCGAAATTGCGATGCGTCCCTCCATGAAACGGGCAGGGTGCGCGAAAGTCGGCGCCGGTGCGCTTCAGCTCGACGTGCTCTCCGATGATCCCCACGATGTCCGCGGCCTCCCGGACCTGCTCGATCACATCGTCGGGGATGAGGCTCACGCCGTGAACTCCGCCACGGTCACACCGTGGCCTCCCTGGTTCGTGGGCGCAAACGCGAATCGCTTCACGCGTGTGTCACCCGTCAGGATGTCGTGCACGAGCTGGCGCAGGGCGCCGGTCCCTTTGCCGTGGATCACACGGAGATAGGGGAGGTCGGCGAGGATGGCGTCGTCGAGCGCCTTCGTCAGCAGGGGCTCCGCGTCGGCGACCCGAAGCCCGATGAGCGAGACTTCACTGGCTACCAGCGTCGGCGCGGCGCGCCCCGCTCCGGCCGTCGGCCGCGCCGGGCTCGGCGGCCTCCGCGGGGCGCCCGCGTCCTCTCGCTGGCGTCGTAGCTCTTCGAGCGACACCCATCCCTCAGGCTTTCCTTTTTCCTCTTCCACAGCGGTCTCCTGGATCGCCTGCTCGAGCAGCCGTCGTGCCTCTTTCGCGGTCGCCTCATCCACGGCGGCCCGGGCCTGTGCCAACGCCTCTTCGACCTTGCGACGCGCTTCGAGCAGATACGCCCGCGTCTGGTCGCGCGCCGCCCGCTCGAGACCCCGCGCCCGGGCCTCGACCTCGCGCTCGCGCGTGGCGATCTCCTCGCCACGCGTGTCGACCCGATGCACGTCTTCATCCAAGCGCGCCAGTCGGCTCGCGAGGTCGCGCTCCCGGGCCTCGAGCTCGCGCGCCCGCGCTTCGACGGTCGCGAGCAGCGCGTCGAGTGCCCGCTCGGCGTCGGGCACGGCGCGCTCGGCGAGATCGAGCACGTCGCCCGCGAGCCCCAGCCGCCGGGCAATGGCGAGGCCATAGGACCTTCCGGGTACGCCCTTGAGCAGACGATACGTGGGCGTGAGCGTCTCGGCGTCGAACTGGAGCGACGCGTTCACGATCCCGACGGTCTCGGCAGCGAGCTGCTTCAGCGCACCCAAGTGTGTCGTGGCCAGCGTCAGCGCGTGTCGCCGGGTGAGCGTTTTCAGGACGGCCGCCGCGAGGGCCCCGCCCTCCGCGGGGTCGGTGCCGCTTCCGATCTCATCGAGCAGCACGAGGGAGCCCGCCCCGGCGTGCTCCAGGATATCCCGCAACTGGGCGAGGTGCGCCGAGAACGTCGAGAGGCTCGCCGCGATGGACTGCCGATCGCCGATGTCGGCGAAGACGCCCGTGAACACGGGGAGCGTCGACTGCGGACCGATCGGCGGGATGATGCCGCTCTGAGCCATGACGCAGAGCAGCCCAACCGCCTTGATCAGCACGGTCTTGCCGCCGGTGTTTGGACCCGAGACGAGCACCGTGTGCTCGTCGGCCGCGAGCACCAGATCGAAGGGCACCGCGTCATTCCCCAGCAGCGGATGCCGGCCCGAATGGATCTCGAGGGCCTCCCGCGCCGTCCCGATCGCGGGTGCGAACCCGTTCACCTCGACGGCGTACCGGGCGCGGGCACACAGGTCATCGAAGGCGATACACATGTCCCACGCGGCGGCGACCGCATCCGCGTAGGGGCGGAGGAGGTCGGTGAGCTCGCGCAGCACCCGCAGGATCTCACGCTGCTGCTCGGCCTCGGCCGCGCGCAGCTCGTTGCCGAGCTCGATGACCTCCGGCGGCTCGACGAACACCGTGGAGCGCGTGGCAGACTCGTCATGCACGATGCCCCCGATGCGGCTGCGGGCGGTGGCGCGCACCGGGATTACGTAGCGACCCTCCCGGATCGTCACGGCGGCATCGGGCGCGCGGTCGGTAGGGTCGAGGCGGGCAAGCATGGCCTCGAGCTTCTGGATCAGCCGGTCACGCGCCTCGCGGACGGCCCGACGTGCGCGCGCGAGGCCGCGTGACGCGCCATCGCGCAGCTGTCCCTCCGGGTCAACCGATTCGAGGAGACGGCGCTCGAGCTCGCGCGGCGGCGGGTCCACGCGCAGCGCGGCGGTGCGCGGAGCGTCGGCCGCGAGCTTGGCGAGATCGGCGGCCGTCACGCGCGCCGCGCTGAGCGTCTGCCCGACGAGCGCCAGGGGCTTGCCCTCGAGCGCGCTTCCCGGCACGTGCAGCAGGTCGAGCGCGGTCGCGATGTCGGGCACGGTCTCGGCTCGGATGGCGTCGTCACGCAGCAGCAGGGCAGCGAGCTCGGCCACCTGGGCGAGCGCGGCGTGGATCGGCTCGGGCTCGATCGCGGGCACCCGGCGGCGCACCCGCGCCGCGCCGAGGGGGCCGACCGCATGCGCCGCTACGCGCTCCAGCGCGGCCGGGAACTCCAGAGTCTCGAGGACCGCGGGGGAGACCCCGACGCTCATGCGGCGGCCAGCTCCTCGCGGACGATCTGATTCACGAGCTTGCCGTCCGCCCGGCCCTTGAAGCGCGGCATCACCTGCCCCATCACCTTGCCGAGATCTCTCGTGCCCGCCGCGATCACCTCGCGCACGGCGCGGCGGATTTCCTCCGCGTCAACGCCGGCGGGGAGGAACGACTCGAGGATCTTGACCTCCGCGAGCTCCGCGTCGGCGCGATCGGCGCGGCCGGCGGCCGTGTACTGCTCCGCCGCCTCCCGGCGACGTTTGATCCCGCGCCGCAGGACGTCGGCCGTCTCGTCGTCGGTCGGAGAGTGCTGGAGCTCGAATTCGCGGTTCTTGAGGTCTGCGAGGATCGTGGAGAGGAGAAGGGTGCGCGCCTGATCGCGGTTTTTCCGGGCCTCGTTCATCGCGGCGCGCAGCCGCTCGGGCAAGCTCATCATCTCGCTAACTGTGATTGACACAAAAACTTAGCGGCACTCTCGAGGGCTGGCAAGCGGTCATCCTGGTGGCCAGGTCATCGGCCGGCCGCCCAGCAGATGGAGGTGGAGATGAAACACGGTCTGGCCGCCGTCCGGGTTCGTGTTCACCACCACGCGGTAGCCGCGGTCGGCCAGCCCGGACTCGCGCGCCAGGTCGCGCGCAAACGCCAGCAGCTTTCCGAGCAGCGTGGGATCCTTCGCATCGTTCAGGGACGCGAGGTGGTGTGTCGGGATCACGAGCACGTGCGTCGGCGCCTGCGGGTTCTGATCCTTGAACGCGAGCATGCCGTCCGCGCGCTTCACGACGGTCGCGGGGATCTCACCCGCCGCGATCTTACAGAAGACGCAACCGGCCACGGCTCTCGCCACTCATCTTCCGAACGCCTGTCGCAGCTGCTCCCAGAATTTCTTGCCCGTGTGCTCTTCCGACGGCGGCTTGCCTTCGATCTTCGCGAGCTGCTCGAGGAGCGCGCGCTGCTCGGCCGTCACCTTGATCGGCGTCCAGACGTGAACCCGTACGTTCAGGTCACCGCGTCCGCTCTCGCCCACCCGAGGGAGTCCTTTGCCGCGCAGGCGATACACCGCACCGGTCTGGGTGCCCGATTGGACCTTGAGTATCGTCGGGCCGTAAGGGGTCGGGACCTCGATGTCGGCCCCGAGGGCGGCCTGCGTGAACGAGAGCGCGAGATCGTACATCAAGTCGTCGCCGTGGCGCTCGAATCGCGAGTCCTCCGCGATGTCGAGCACGGCGATCAAGTCACCCGGCGGACCGCCGCGCGGTCCCGGCACGCCGTGCCCCCGCATGGTGAGATAGTGATGGTCGGCGACGCCCGCAGGGACGTTGATCTCGATTTCCTTCTCCGCGCGGACCCTGCCGTCCCCTTGGCATTTGGGACAGGGGTGCAGCACGACGGTCCCGTCGCCACCACAGGTGGGGCACGGTGAGACGGACAGGAACTGACCGAAGATCGATCGCGCGGCACGTCGCACCTCACCCGTTCCACCACAGGTGCCACAGCGCGTCGGCTCACTTCCCGGCGCGGCTCCGGTACCATCGCAGGCCGTGCACCGATCCAGCGTGCGCACTTTCACGCGCTGCGTCGTGCCGGTCGCGACCTCAGCGAGGCTCAGCTTGAGTGTAACCTTGAGATCCTGGCCGACGCGCCGCTCGCGCCGGGCCCGTTCGCCCCCGCCGAAGAACGCATCGAAGCCACCCAGGCCTCCGAAGTCGCGCATGAAGATGTTGAGCGCCTCGGACAGGTCGAAGGGCGCAAACCCTGCCCCACCCGCGCCCGCACCCTTAAGTCCCGCGGCACCGTACCGGTCGTAGACCGCGCGCTTTTCCGGATCGCACAGCACCTCGTACGCTTCGGTGATCTCCTTGAACTTCTCCTCGGCGGCCGCTTTTTCGTCGGGCCCGACGCGGTCCGGATGGTACTGCATGGCGAGCCGGCGATAGGCCTTCTTGATCTCCGGCTCGTCTGCCCCGCGCTTCACGCCCAGGACGGCGTAGTAGTCGCGGCTCATTCGAGTAGCTCGCCGACGAGACGGCTGGTGTGATCCACGAGGGCCACGATCTTGTCGTACGGCATGCGGGTCGGCCCCATGACACCGATGACCCCGGTGAGGGGGCCGAGCTGATAGGAGGCGGTCACGAGCGTGAAGGGGGCGAGGGTCGCGTCCTGGTGCTCGCTGCCGATCGTGATCGTGAGACCCTGCCCCATCCGCCGGGCGAGCGCTTCGCGCAACAGATCGCGCCGCTCGGTGACTTCCATCAGGCCCTGCAGCCGCTCCTTGGTGGCGAACTCAGGCTGGCCCGCGAGCAGCTGGGCGCTTCCGAGCACGACGCCCCCCGCAGTGGACCCTCCGGGTGGCACCTCGAAGAGGTCGTCCGCCTCCTGGATGAAGATGTTCAACAGGTCGCTCGAGTGCGCGTCGGGCGCGGCATCGCGCAGCCGCTCGGAGAGCGTGGCGCGGATTTCCCGCAGGGTGAGGCCCGCGAGCCGCTGGTTCAGGACGAGGGCCACCTTCACCACCGCTTCCGGCGCCATTTCCGCGGGCACTTCCACGAAGATGCTGCGCACGATGCCGCTCTTGAGCGTCAGCACCAGGAGCAGCCGGTCGGAGCCTGCCTGGAGCAGCTCCACCCGCTCGAGGAGCGACTCGTCGAGGGACGGGCCGACGGCCACGCCGAGCTCCTTCGTCAGCACGCCCAGCACTTGGGCCGCCCGCTCGAGGATCTGGTCCACGGCGTTCCGTTCCGCGAGCTCCTCGCGAATCTGGTTCGCTTCGGAGGGCGACACCTGCGAGAGATGCATGAGCGAGTCGACGTAAACGCGGTACGCGAGGTCGGTCGGGATGCGCCCAGCCGAGGTATGGGGGTGATACAGATACCCCTTTTCCTCGAGATCACTCATCGTATTGCGGATGGTGGCGGGCGAGAGCGCGAGGCCGAACCTCCGGGAGATGGTCCGGCTGCCCGCGGGCTCCGCGGTGGCCACGTAGGTCTCGATGACTGCCTCGAGGACCTGGCGCTCGCGCTCGTTCAGGGATGCTGCCATGTCACCCAACCCATTAGCGGCTAACAATTTAGCCGATTGCGGGTTGCCCGGTCAAGGCGTTGACCAAGGTGTCCAAGCGGAGCCAGCCCTCTGGCGTGCACACGAGGCGCTGATCCCGGAGCTCGACCCAGCCCCGCTGGAGCCAGAGGTCGGTAGAGGCCGATCGAGGGCGGTAGAGGTCGGCAAGGGGCAAGCCCGCATCCGTCCGCAACGATAGGTACAAACGCTCGAGCTCCCGCTGTTCCTCGGTGAGCACTTCTTCCGACTCGACCATGGGGCTACCGGCGGCGACGGCGCGGCGGTACGCGTCCCAGGCCGCGATGTTCCAATACCGTCTGCGGCCGTCGTAAGAATGCGCGGCGGGTCCCAGGCCGAGATACGCTCGCCCCGACCAGTAGGCCGAGTTGTGGCGCGCTCGACGGCCTTCGCGAGCCGCGTTCGAGACTTCATAGAAGTGATAGCCGTCGCGCGCGAGGCGCTCGTGGGCCGACAGGTACTCGTCGGCATAGCGCTCGTCGCTCGGTGCGGACGCAGCGCCGCGCGAGATCCAACGGGCGAGCGGCGTGCGCTGCTCGACCGTGAGACCGTAGAGGGAAAGATGCGACGGGAACAAGGCCAGGGCTTGATCCAAGTCGCGACCCCAGTCGCGCCCCAACTCGGACGGTAGAGCGAAGATCAGATCGAGTGAGACATTGTCGAATCCTGCGCCCCGGAGCGCGCGGAGCGCGCTGCCGATGCGCGCCGCATCGTGCGGCCGATGCATCCACGCGAGCACTCGATCGTCGAAGGACTGAGCTCCCAGGGAGACCCGATTGAAGCCCGCACGCCGCCACGCGGCGGCGGTCTCGGGCGTCACGTCCTCAGGATTGGCTTCAAGCGTAACTTCGGCGGCGTCGAGAGTAAGCGTGGAAGAGAAGGCGTCGAAGAGTCGTGCGAGCAGCGTCGCCAGGGCGTCAGGCGGAAGGAGCGAGGGCGTTCCGCCGCCCAAGTAGAGAGTGTCAAGGGGAACCCACTCGGATGGGCCGTGGGAAACGAGATCAAGCTCTCGCAGCACAGTGTCCACGTACGCCTGGGCCGGGATACGCTTTCGTACCGCGATGGAGAAGTCACAGTAGGAGCAGCGGCGCCGGCAGAAGGGGACGTGGACGTAGACGTGGCGCATGGAAGAAAGGTAAGCACCCCGCTCACACCAACCCGAACACCATCCCCGGCTGCTGCTTCACGACCCCACGCATCTCGAGCTCCGTCAGGGCAGTCAGCACGGCGCTCGTGTCCGTGCCAGCGCTGGCGACCAGCGCGTCGACATGCCTGGGTTCCGCGCGGAGCGTCTCCCACAGCGACCGCTGCAACGCGCTCAGGTCCGGCGGCACGGGTGGCGGGGAGGGCGCGGGGCCGGACGGCGTGTGCACCGCGCCCGGCAACCCGAGCTCTTCGAGGATGTCTCCCGAGCTGAGCGCAGGCTTTGCCCCCTGTTGAATGAGGCGGTTGCAGCCGAGCGAGGTGGGACTCGTGATCGGGCCTGGTACGGCGAGCACCGCTCTGCCCTGATCGAGGGCACAATCCGCGGTGATGAGTGCCCCCGATCCTGGTGCGGCTTCCACCACGATGGTGACGACGGCGAGCCCGGAGATGAGCCGATTGCGCCGCGGAAACGCCCCGGCGTGCGGCCGCTCGCCCGGGGGCAACTCCGTGATGAGGCAGCCGACGCTTCTCATCCGGTCGTACAGCGGGCGGTTCGCCGCGGGATAGGTCACGCCGAACCCGTTCCCGAGCACGCCCACGGAGGCCCCGCCGGCGTCCAACGCCGCGGTGTGCGCGACCGCGTCGATGCCGCGCGCCATCCCGCTGACCACGACGACGCCCGCGCGTGCGACGCCCGCGGCCAGCCCGCGCGCCGCCTCCGCGCCGTAGGCCGAATGATTTCGACTCCCGACGATCCCGGCCGCGGGTCGCGCGAGGAGTCTCACATCGCCCCACGCGTAC
Source organism: Gemmatimonadales bacterium (assembly GCA_035631795.1). Taxonomy (GTDB): domain Bacteria; phylum Gemmatimonadota; class Gemmatimonadetes; order Gemmatimonadales; family GWC2-71-9; genus AG41. Next base: position 12,001 of record DASQIB010000182.1, read on the forward strand.
AGCAGCCCGGGCGGCTCGGGAATCTCGCGGAGGAGTGGCGGGAACGCGGTGTCGTCGCACAACAGGACCCTCGCTCCCAGGCGGTCGAGCTGCTCGAGCACATCGCGACCCGCGGGCACCGACGCGGCGCGGATGGCGGTCGCCGCGGCGCGACTGAATCCGGGCAGCGCGGCGATGGCGCCGTGCGGCGCGCGGATCGCCGCGAGGGCCGTTTCGAACGCGGCCACGAGCGTGCGCAGGCGCGCCGAGCCGATGCCCGGGACCTGCGCGAGCGCGAGATACGCGGCTACTTCGTCGGGGCTTCGACTTGGAGGGCCTTCCACAGGGTTTCCAGGAGCTCGGGGAGCCCTTCGCGCGTGACCGACGAAACGGCGACGACAGGCGCTCCGCCAAGAGAATGGAAGGCCGGGGTTCCGGTGTCCGGTGTCCGGAGATCGGCTTTCGTGAGGACGACGAGGTGGGGCTTGGCCGCCAGCTCCGGTGAGTACGCCGCTGCTTCGCGGAGCAGGAGCTCATACGTCGCCTGTGGGTCTGGGCTGTCGGCGGGCACGAGCACCGCCATGAGACGCGTGCGCTCGATGTGCTGCAGGAACTTGAGACCCAATCCCTTCCCCGCGTGCGCGCCCTCGATGATCCCCGGGATGTCCGCGACCACGAATGTGCGGTGATCCGACAGGCCCACGACGCCGAGATGTGGCTCGAGCGTCGTGAACGGATAGTCGGCGATCTTGGGCCGGGCGGCAGAGATGACCGAGAGCAGGGTGCTCTTTCCGGCATTCGGCTCGCCCAGCAGGCCGACATCGGCGATGAGCTTGAGCACGAGCTCGATCCGGCGTTCGTCACCGGGCTCCCCCGGCTCCCACTCCCGGGGACTGCGGTGTGTGGGCGTCGCGAAGCGGGCATTGCCGCGACCGCCCCGCCCGCCACGCGCCACGAGGATGCTGTCGCCGGCGCGCAGCACCTCACCCAACAACGCGCTCGACTCGGCGTCGTGCACCTCCGTCCCCGGCGGCACGGGCAGGACCAAGTCCGCGCCCGACTTCCCCGTCATGTTCTTCCCCTTCCCGTGCTGCCCACGCTCCGCCTTCCAGCGCAGGCGGTAGCGGTAGTCGAGGAGCGTGGCGAGGTTGGGATCGGCGCGCACGTACACGCTGCCGCCGGCTCCGCCGTCGCCACCATCGGGACCGCCCTTGGGGACGAACTTTTCGCGGCGAAAGGAGCTGGCACCCGAGCCGCCGGTACCGGCGGTGACCTGGACGACGGCGCGGTCTATAAACATTGCGGATTGCGGATTGCGGATTGCGGAATTGAATGACCGGCCGCACGACCCGCGCGGGCTGTTCGGATCGAAGCCACGGCTATAGCAAGAAGCTCTCCGGCTTCGCGTGCCAAGGGCGCGAGACGAGTTGGTGTCGCGATAGACGATTCTATTAGGAGTTCGAGCCAAAACACCGTTTCGTCCGCCTCCTCTTCGACTATCCCCATCTTGGCGATGAAATCTCGTCGAGACCGGGCCCGGCAAGCCGACCGGTAGTTGGCCGCCACTGACGTGGCTGAGCGAATGAGCTGGCGACCGATGACGTCCGCTGCTTTGTTCCGCGGCAGTTCTCCGATGAGCCAAATCGTATCTACCGCAAGCTTGCTCGTTCGACGCCTGAGCACATCTCGCGTGACAGCGCTCGTCATCTCAATCCGCAATCCCAAATCCGCAATCCGCAATCATAGCTTTCGCCTCTTCACATCCTCCCACTGCTCCCAGGCCGCGCGTCTGCGATCGGAATCGAGGTCCGCCTCCACAATCGTCAGCACGGCCTCGATCTCCCCCGCTGTCGCGCCCGTATTGAGCGCACCCCGCAAGTGCGAGTGCAGTTGTTGCGTCGCCCCGAGCACCGCGATGGCCGCGACGGTCGTGAGCTCGCGTCGCTTCAAGTCGAAGCCGGGCCTCCCGATCACCTTGCCATACGCATCGACGAGGACCAGATCCTCGAGGGCCGGGTGCAGTGCCCGCAGGTTCACGAGCAGCTTGTGATACGCCCGCCCGTACACCTCGCGACACACGGCCGCGCCACGCGCGGCCCACGCTTCCCACTCCTCGTGCGTCAACGGCTCGGCCCCATGTCCCTCGGCGGGCGCTGCGCCCGCTACCGCCCGCCACACGCCGAACGCCACCAGCGCGAGCGGATACCCAACCACGAGCATGCTCTGTAACAGCAGCTCTTCGACCCATAGACCAGGCACCGCCACATCCCGCGCCGCCCGCAGCCGGGCTTCGAGCGCGGGCACGTCGCCCCTGGCGACCGCGGCCGCCACGCGCACGAGCGCCGCGGTCTGCTGGTCGAGGACGCTCATAGTACCGTCGTCCGCCCGCCGTCGGCGTATCCGTTCATTGCTCCAGTCCTCCATTTACGCGCAACTCGCCAACAGGCTCCCCCCGCGTATTCAGATTCGGCCGGGGGCCCAACGCGGGAGGGAGCGGGCGAAGCCCGAGGGCCTCGAGCACCGCCGCGAGGGCCAGGGCTGACGCGAGGGCGTGGCCATCGGCCACCTTGAGCGCCACGCCCAACTCTTCCCCCACGAGCATGGCGCAGTACACGCCCTCAGCGCCCACTTTCGCTATGACCCGACCCGGGTGGGCGCGCATGAGCTCGGTACACGGACGTCCGTCGCCGGCGATGAGTTCGGGGTGGTGCAGCATGGCGTCCACAATCGGGGAGCGGGGAGCGGGGAGCGGTTCTCGACGGTGCGCATTGGAGATCCGGTTCGCATCGGCGGGTCCCGCTCCCCGCTCCCCGCTCCCTAGTTTGGCATACGCCAGCGCCATGTTCCGTAAGGGAAGCGCGAAACACACGACTCCGCAGCCGTCCACGCCCGCCGCGATCTTCTCCTTGGGCACTTCCGCCCACCGGCTGACCTCCGCGAGACAACGTTGCTGCACCGGGTGCTCGGCGCGCGTGTAAAACTCGGTTGGCCACCCGTGATGGCGCGCGAGCGCGAGCATGCCGGCGTGCTTTCCGGAGCAGTTCGAGTACACCGGCGTGAGTCGAACGCCGCGCGCCTGATAGTCCTGCGCCACGCGCTCGGAGAGCGGCGGGTGCGGTCCGCACAAGAGGTCGCGCTCGGCGTAGCCGATCTTCGCGAGCAGCTCGCGCACTTTGGCCACCTGGGCGGGTTCGCTCGAGTGCGAGGCGCACGCCAGCGCCAGCTCCTGGTCAGTGATCCCGAAACGCTCCATCACGCCGTCTTCGACGAGCGGCGCCGCCTGAAAGGGCTTCGCGGCGGACCGCCAGAAGGTGACCAGCCGCGGATCGCCGGCCTGGGCGACGAGCCGGCCGGTCCGGTCCACGACCGCCACGTGAACGTCGTGCCAGGCTTCCACCACCCCGCCGCGGAGTTGTTCAACGCGCATGGCGCCCACCCGCTTCCCCCTCCTCCCACGAGCGGGGAGCGGGGAGCGGTTCCTTCCGGGGCATTGCAGCGTACCGCTCCGTGCTCCCTGCTCCCAGTGACAGCGAGATTCCCAGGAGAACGACAACGGCGCCGATCATCGCCACCGGCGCCGGCACCTCGTGGATGGTCGGCACCATCCAGGCGATGAGACTCGCGCCCACCGGCTCGCCGAGCGCAGCGACATTCACCGTGGTCGCGCGGAAATGCCGGAGGGCGTAGTTCATGCCCGTGTGACCGATCAGCATGGGCCCGGCCGCCAGCGCGCCGAACACCGCCCAGTCGCGCCCGGGGAACCCGGTGAGCGGAGCGGACCGGATGAGCGCGAGCGTCGCGAGGGCCACGGCCGCCACCGCGTACACGCCCGTTGCATAACGCCAGATTCCCACGGTCTGACGTACCCGGCGCCCGATTACGTAATAGCCGGCGCCGGTGACGGCACCCAGGACCGCGAGCGCGTCGCCGCCCAGCGCACCGAGCGAGAGCCGCGCGTCACCGAGTCCGATGAGGCTAGCCCCGAGCACCGCGAGGACGATGCCCCAGACCTCACTCCGCGTCGGGTGCTCGTGGAGCCAAACGGCCGCGATGGCCCAGGCAAACACCGGCTTCAAGGACACGAGCACGACCGAGCTGGCCACGGTGGTGAAGCGGAGGGACGCGATCCAGGACCAGAAATGGGAAGCGAGGAGGAGACCGGCCAACGCCATTAATGGGAGCGGGGAGCGGGGAGCGGTACTCTCCACTGAAACGGAAGGAACCGCTCCCTGCTCCCCGCTCCCGCGCATGGCTAAGAACCCTGTCACGGGAAGCGTCAGCGTCAGGCGCCAGAACGCAATCGCCAGCGCGGGGGCGGCGGCAAACCGTACAATGGGCCCCGCGTACGTGGTCGCGAGCACCGCGATGATGAGCACCAGGAGAGGGGACATGGGCGCGTGAAAATAACGGAATCACAGCCGGTTGCCCTCCCTCTCCCCTGCCCCCAAATTGCGCGCTCGATGCGCCTTCGCT
>DASQIB010000183.1:0-21884 GCA_035631795.1 Gemmatimonadales bacterium
GGTCCGCGCCATTGCCATCCCGCTCGAGCGACCGCCTGGCGCGTCGCTCGCCACGCTGGAGCGGCTCAGTCCTCTCCCAGGCGAAACCTCGCTCGCCCTCAGCCTGCGAATCGGCGAAGCGCTCGCGAGCGAGGGAGTCACGCCCCGCTTCTTCCGGGCATTCCGGTCGACGCTTGAGCGGCTGACCGACCGGCTGGCAGCGCCGCGGAGCCGGTCCGAGCGCCACGCGCTCGCTTTGACCGCGCTTACCCGCGTGCTCTTCCTCTATTTCGTCCAGGCGAAGGGCTGGCTCGACGGCGATCGGCGTTACCTCATCCATCGCTTTGATGCGAGCGCCGCCGCCCGGCGCCCCTTTCATCGCCAGGTCTTCGATCCGCTGTGCTTCGGAGCCCTCAACCGCCCGCCGCAGGATCGGTCGGGAGCGGCGCGCGCCCTGGGCGACGTGCCGTTCTTGAACGGTGGGTTGTTCGAGCCGACCATGCTCGAGCGGCGCCTCGGACCGGCGCGCTGGTCGAACCTCGACTGGCGTGACGCGTTCGACGATCTGTTCGAGCGCTTCCACTTTTCCGCCCGAGAGGAGGAGAGCGGCGACGCCATCGCGCCCGACATGCTGGGCCGGGTATTCGAGGGCGTGATGGATCCCGTCGAGCGGCGCAGCAGCGGGAGCTACTACACGCCGGCCGCCCTCGTGCGAGAAATCGTGCGAGCCGGTCTCCTGTCGGTGCTCGAGCACCGATTCAAGCTCGCCGCGGGGGCGGCGGAGCGTTGGATCTATCAGGGCAGGTGCCCGGACTCGCCGCCCGACGTGCGGGGCATCGCCGTTCTCGACCCGGCGGTCGGATCGGGAGCCTTCCTTCTCGGGGCCCTCGAGGAGCTCACGCGCCTACGGTGCACCGGAGGTGAAGGCCCGGTGCTCGCGGTGCGACGCGACGTCATCGCGCGCTCGTTGTTCGGCGTGGATCTCAAGATCACGGCGGTAAGGCTCGCCGAGCTGCGCCTGTGGCTCGCGTTGATCGCCGACCAGGACGACACCGATTTCGCGCGTGTCGCGCCGCTCCCGAATCTCGATGGCCACGTGCGACAAGGCGACGCTCTGCTCGATCCCCTGGCGACGGCGCGCTCGCTCGCGGGGACCTGCGCCGCTGTCACCGCCGGGACCGCCCTGGAGGTGGAGCGACTTGCCTCGGCCCGCCGGGCGCTATTCGCCCTCACCGGGTTGGCGAAGCGTCAGGCCGTGGCGGAACTCGGCCGCGCGGAGAGCGCGCTGGCGCAGCGTTGGCTTGCGGCGAGCACCGCGGCTCTCGACCGGCGGGCCGCCGAGCTCGTCGCGACCGCGAAGGATCGCGACCTGTTCGGCGGGCGCCGCGGTCTCACGGCCGTGGAGCGCACGCTGCTGCGCCGGGTGCGGGCCAGTCGGCGCGCGCTTCGCGCCGCCAGCCGCGATCTCGCCCAGCATGGCGGTGCGCCGTTTTTCGCGTTCGAGTCGCATTTCGCCGACACCGTGGCACGCGGCGGGTTCGATCTCGTCGCCGGCAACCCGCCGTGGGTGCGCGGTGAGCGAGTGCCCGGCCAGGTGCGCGAGGCGCTCGCCACGCGCTATGCCAGTTGGAGGCCGGACCAGAGCCGTGGGTTCGCGCACCTGCCGGATCTCGCGGTGGCGTTCGTGGAGCGTGCACTCGAGCTCACCGCGTCCGCAGGCACGACGGCGCTGCTCGTCCCGGCCAAGCTCACGACGAGCGGCTACGCGGCCGTCCTGCGGCGGCGGCTCGCTCGGGGCGCGCGACTCGAGCGAGTAGCGCCGATACCCCCATCGGATGGGGCGTTCGCGGCCGCGGTCTATCCCCTGGCGCTCATCGCGACGCGGATGGAGCCGACCGGACGCGAGCGGGTCGCGATCGCGCTGGGCCCCAAGAGCGCGGTCACGTCGATCCCACAGCGGGCTCTCGCGGCGGAAGGGCCGTGGATCCTGGCCCCCGACGCAACGCGCGTGGCGCAGCGCCTACGCGCCGCGTGCCCCACCGTCGATGATCGATGGACCCCGCAGCTCGGCGTGAAGACCGGCGCCGACGACGTGTTCCTCGTCCGACAACCCAGCGCCGCGACGCGACCCGCCGTGCGCGGTCGGGACCTCGAGCCGTGGCGAGCGACACCGGCGGCGCACATCCTGTGGACCCACGGTCCCGACGGCCGGCCTCTGGCGCGCCTCCCGGCTGAGCTAGCGCGATCGTTCGCCCCACATCTCGAGCGCTTAGGTCGCCGCAGCGATTACCGCGGTGGTCCAGCCTGGCAGCTGTTCCGCACTGCCCTGGCCGACGCGCCATGCCGCGTCGTCTGGCCCGACCTGGCGCGGAGGCTCACGGCCGCGGTGTTGGATGCCGGTGTCGTTCCGCTCAACACGACGTACGGGATCGCCACCCACCAATTGGACGACGCATACGCGCTCGCGGCGTTGTTCAACTCCCGCTGGCTCACCGCACTGGCGCGCCTGCACGCGGATCCCGCGCGCGGCGGGTTTCGACGGTTCAATGCGCGGGTCGTGGGTGGGCTGCCCATCCCGGCGGGTGACGCGGCCGTATGGCGGAGCCTCGCAGATCAAGGACGCCGCCACGCGTCCGACGATGCCTCCATCGCTCATTTCTACGAGCTCGACGCGGCGGATCGCCGTGCTCTCGACGCCGCGGATCCTGTCTGAGCACCTCGCGCCGCTCGCCGAGCCGCTCGCCTGGCTCCTCGCGCCGGGAACGATCGCGGCACCAGCGGCGGTCGCCGCGCTCGGGGCGCGCACGCTGCTCGACCTCCCATCGAGCGAGGAAATAGGGGAGCGGCGGTGGCCTGGTTGGCTCGCCCCGCATCAAGTGCCCGCCGCGGAGAGGCTGGCGGCCATTCTGGGGAAGCACCGCGGCGCGTTGCTCGCGGACGCGGTGGGCCTCGGCAAGTCGTACGTCGCGCTTGCGGTCGCGCTCGCCCGCGGGGAACCGTTCGCACTCATCGTTCCCGCAGTGCTCGTTTCCCAGTGGCGTGCGTTACTCAAGGAGCACGACGCCGAAGCGCCGATCATCACTCACGAGGGGCTGAGCGGCTCAAAGGTCAGACTGTCCGACCGTCCGACTGTCGGACTATTTCTTGTTGACGAAGCCCACCGTTTCCGTAACCCGGGCACGCGGCGTTATCGCGCGCTCGCCCGTCTGCTCGTCGATGCGAGCGTGCTGCTCGTGACCGCGACGCCGGTGCACAACGGAATGGGCGATATCTGCCACCTGCTTCGGCTGTTTCTCCGCGATCACGATCTCACCGCTCTCGGAGTCCCGTCGTTACTCAGGGCGGCCCGGGGGGATTGCGACCGGCGCGCGCTGACGGCCGCCGTAGCGCGGTTGTCAGTCTCGCGCTCGCGCGGCCGGGTGCGGGCGGGATACGAGGTGGGGCACGTGCCGATCGCATTTCCGATCCGGGCAGCGGGTCGGTGGTGCCGCGTGGGGTGCGCGCCGGACGCGGTGCTCCGAGAGCTGGTCGCCGGTGTGGCCCGGCTCCACGGGGGACGCGATGCGGCGGCGCTCTTTCGTCTGGTGCTATTGTCACAGCTCGCCTCGAGTCTCCCCGCGTTTCGCGCGAGCCTCGGGCGCTACGAAGCGTTCCTAGAACAAGGCGCCGTGGCCGCCACGGACGGCAAGACGCTCACCCGGGCCGACTTCCGGCGGCTGTTTCCCGCCGGGACCGGTGACCTGCAGCTCGTGTTCCTGCCGCTCGTGCTCCCGCCCGAGGAGGGGCTCTCCACCGCGAGCGCGCGAGACCGCGATCTGATTCGCTACCTGAGAGACCGGTCGCGGTCAAACTTCGATCCCAAGGCCGAGGCGCTCCGTGAGTTGCTCGACGAAGGGGATGCGAAAACGATCGTGTTCGTGCAAACCCTGGCGACCCTTCGTCATCTGATGCGCCGGTTGCGCGGACGACGCGTGGCAGCGGTTGCCGGCGATCGGGGCTGGTTCGGGAGCGAGGCCGCGAGCCGCGAGGAGGTGATCCGCGCCTTCGCACCGCGCGCCCAGGGAGCGTCCCCTCCCACGGCCGCGCTCGCGACCGATGTCCTAATCGCCACGGATTTGTTGAGCGAGGGCGTCAACCTGCAAGACGCCGCCCGGGTGATCCACTACGATCTCCCCTGGAGCCCAGCCCGTCTGGCGCAGCGAGAGGGCCGGATTGATCGCGCGGCGTCGTCTCATGCACGCATCGAGACGACGACGTTTCTCCCACCGGAGCCGCTCGTCGCGGCTTTGGCGGTGGAGCGGCGGCTGGCAGTGAAGCGGCGCGCGCAAGCGCGGGCTGGTGGGGGCCGGGACGGCTTCGATTGGTGCGACCGGCTCCAGGGCATCGCCACCACGATCCCGGCTCCTCACCGCTCGTGGACCGCGCTTGACGCTCCGGAGCGAGCGGCCGTGCTGGTGATACGGATCGGCAGTCGGGTGGAGGGGTTCGTCGGGACGGATGCGGGCGTGCGGGCTGATCCCGAGCAGGCAGCGGTATTGCTCGAGCGGGCGGCTCGCGCCGAGCGCGCGCTCGCTCCCACGCATCGACCGTTCCTCGATCGAATGCTCCAGCAGGTAGGGCCCCTGTGTCGCCGGCGGCTCGACGCGGTCGAGGCAGCCCGGTGGCGCGCCGCCGATCGCGATCGGCTGAGCCGCAGGTTGATCCCATGGGTGTTGAGCGCCGCCCGCCGTGCGGCGGTTCAGCGCCGTCCCACCGAGCTCAGCCGGCTCGACGGGCTCGTGTCGCGGCTGGCGCTCGGCATGACCGCCGGTGAGGAGCTTCTGCTCGAGGACCTGGTGACTCGTCGAACCGCGCTGTCGGTCGGGGACGTGCTCGCCTGGCACGAGCGGCTGCGCCCTCCGCTGCCTCCGGACGACGTCGCCGTGCCTCAGGTCGAGCTGGTGGCGGCAGTCGTCTTCGGGCCCGCCTAGTGGTCTTGGTCCTCGAGCAGGAGCTCCTCGAGATCCAGGTCGCGCTGAACGCGACGCATCACGGCATCGTTGATCGCGCCGCTATCGCGGAGCCGCAGCAGCTCGCGCCGTTCGGCGACCAGCAGCTCGCGCGTGAGGCGCCGGTGCGCGGCCGACTTGGCCTCCATGGCTCCGTCTACCGTGCCATCCGTCCGGCTCTGAAGCCGACGCGCGCGATGCCGGTAGTGGTCTCGCGTGTCGTTCAGCGCGTACGGATGAATCCACGGCTCTTTGGAGAGCTCCTCGAGCCGCGCCAGGGCCACCTCCGCGGTCCGCAGCCGGGCGTCCGTCTCCTCACGGCGCTCCTCCTCTCCCGTCTCTTTGACGCCGAGCCAGCGGAGCAGGGGGGCGAGCGTGAATCCCTGCCCGAGCAGGGTCACGACGATGACGCCGTATGTGACGGCGACGATCGCGTCGCGACCCGGGAACGGCGCGCCCGCGGCGGTCGCGATCGGAACCGCGGCGGCGAGGATGAGCGAGTCGCCGCCGCGCAGGCCCGCCCAGCCCACGACGGTGAGGGTCTGCCAGCGACGGCGCGCTTCACTGGGGCGCAGCCGCGGACCCAAGAGCCAGCGGAAATTCCCGGCGAAATAGACCCAGAGGAGTCGCGCGACGATCACGGCAAGGCTCACCAGCGCCGCGTCCTTCGCCAGCTCGAGCGCGCTCGCGGCGGTCAGGCCCTCGAGAATCGGGCGCAACGCGAGGCCCGTTATGACGAAGATGAGCCCCTCCAGAATGAACACCACGACATCCCACATGCTGACGTTTTGCACGCGCGTGTCCGCCGCCACGAACCGCGGCCCCACGCGTCCGAGATAGATCCCCATGGCCACTACGGCCAGAATTCCAGAGACCCCGAAATGCTCGGCCGGCAGAAACGCCGCGTAGCCCGAGAGCAGCGAGATGGTGTTCTCGACCTCGGGATCGTGAATGTGCCGGCGCACCTTGCCCAGGAGCCACGCCACGGAGAGCCCGACCGCGATTCCACCGGCAGCTACCCACAGGAACCGCATGCTCGCGGCGACGAGCGAGAACGTGCCCGTCACGGCGGCCGCGATCGCCATGCGGTAGGCGACGATCGCCGCGGCATCATTGATCATGCTCTCGCCCTCGAGCACGGTCACGGTGCGGCGCGGCATCGGCAGCCGTCGCAGGAACGCCGTCGCGGCCGCCACGTCGGGCGGCGAGACCACGGCGCCGAGCACGAACGCCGACGCCCACGGCATCCCCGGGATCACACGGTGTGCAACCCAGGCGATCACGAGGGTCGCAAACAGCACGTGTCCCACGCCGAGCGATAGAATCGGGCGGAAGGTGGCGCGCACATCCCGGTAGGACGCGAGCAAGGACGCCCGATACAGGAGCGGCGGGATGAAGATCAAGAAGACCAGCTGCGGCTCGAACCGAACGGCGGGGTAGTCCCGGAAGGAGGGCGACAAGCAGCCCGCCGGTGACGAGCAGGGCAGGTGTGGGAATGGCCAGCCGCCGCGACACGAGCGCAAGAAACGTGACGCCTACCAGCAGCGCGAGGACGGTCTCGAAATTCTGCACGCTATTCGCTCCGAACGCCGGAAACGGAATCGCGGTTCCACCCAGCTCGCGAAATTCTACGGCCGGTCGCCTCGCCCGCCAGCCACGCATCAGCGGCCCCGCGTGGCAAGGCGTGCCCACTCTCCGCCGGTTTATCGCTGGTATCTCGCCCACCGGTAGTTACCTTCTGGCGTGTCTCTCTCCACGTTCCTGTTCGATCTCGATGGCACGCTCATCGACTCCATCGACCTGATCCTGCGCTCGTATCGCCACACGATGCGCACCCACCGGGGGCACGACCCCGGCGACGACGTTTGGATGAATGGGCTCGGCACGCCGCTGTGGGTGCAGTTCCGGCAGTTCACGGAAGATCCGGCGGAAATCGAAGCCATGGTCGCGACCTACCGCGCCTATAACCTCGCGCATCACGACGAGATGGTACGACCGTACGCGGGCGTGGTGGACGCGGTCCGCACGCTCGAGCGCCGCGGCAAAGCGCTCGGCCTCGTCACGAGCAAGCTCCGCAGCGGGGCATTGCGCGGGCTCCGGCTGGCCGGACTCGAAGACGCATTCACCGTCATCGTCGGTGCGGACGATGTGGCACACCCCAAGCCTCACCCCGAGCCGGTGCTCATGGCGCTGGAGCGCCTGGACGCGCGCACGGCGGACGCCGTCTTTATCGGCGATTCGCGCCACGACATCGAATGCGGTCGAGCGGCAGGCGTGAAGACCGCGGCCGTGTTATGGGGACCGTTCGACCGCTCGCACCTCGCCGATCTCGACCCCGATTACTGGCTGGAAACGCCGGCGGACCTCAGTTTACTGACACCCGACACCTGACACCGGAAACCGGGAGGATTCCTTGCGTTTCGTCTCATTCGAGCTCGAGCGTTGGCAGAGCACATGGGAAAACCGCGTGCGGTACAATCTCTCGGAATCGGGAGTGCATCCCCTCTCAATTCAGGAGCTCCTGGAGCTCGCAGGCGCGGCCGCGAAGCCGCTCCTCGACGTCCGGCTCGGGTACAGCCAGTCGAACGGTACCGATGTGCTGCGCGCCCGGATCGCCGCGCTCTATCCGGGCGTCTCGCCGGAGCAGATCCTCGTCACGACGGGCAGCGCGGAGGCGAACTTCTGCGTCTGCTGGCGGCTGGTCGAGCCGGGCGACAAGGTGGCCGTCATGCTCCCGAACTACCTGCAGACCTGGGGGCTGGCGCAGAACTTCGGCGGTCAGGTGCGCGGGTTCGCGTTGCACGCCGAGGCCGGGTGGGAGCCCGCGGCCGACGAAGTGCGGAGCGCGATCGGGCCCGGGACGAAGCTCGTCGTCGTGACCAACCCCCACAATCCGACGGGACACGTCCTTTCGGACGAGATGCGCAAGCTCATCGTGAGCCGCGCCGCGGAGGTCGGGGCGTGGCTGCTCGCGGATGAGGTGTACCAGGGCGCCGAGCGCAACGGCATGACGACGCCGTCGTTCTGGGGCAGCTACGAGCGGGTGATCGTCGTGAGCGGGTTGTCGAAGGCGTACGGCCTACCCGGCCTGCGCATCGGCTGGATTGTGGCCCCACCCGCGTTCTCGGCGGAGGCGTGGGCCCGTCACGACTACACGACGATCGGACCAGCGGGCGCGAGCGACCATCTCGCCGCCGTCGCGCTCGAGCCCAAGGTGCGGAGCAAAGTGCTCGAACGCACCCGGCGGATCCTCGTCACGAACTACCCCGTGCTCGAGGAGTGGTTGAAGCGGTTCGGGGACACGTTCAGCTGGCACCCCCCGCAAGCGGGGGCGATCTGCCTCGTCAAGTACCGCCCGGGGATCAACGGCCTCGACCTGGTCGAGCGGATGCGGGCCGAGCATAGCGTGCTGCTCGTTCCGGGTGAGCATTTCGGCTTGCCGCACCACCTCCGGCTCGGTTTCGGCGAGGAGCTCCATCATTTCCGGGAAGCGCTGGGTGAGACCGAGCGCGGGCTGAAGCGAGCGTTCGCCGACTGAGATGCGGGTCGTCCCGCTCGAAGCGTTTCGCGACAAGATTCCATTTTCCGTAGGGATCGCCGCGGCCGAGCGCGCGTTCCGAGCGCTCGGGCTGGGCGAAGCCGCGCTGCCCGACCCGATGGTGCTCGAGCTGCGCGACCATCAGGCGGAAGTGCACGTGAAGGGCGCGCACTTGAAGGGGGCGCGTCACATCGTGCTCAAGGTGGCGACCGGATTCTACCGGAATCAGTCGAAGGGCCTCCCCTCGGGCGACGGCATGTTTCTCCTGCTCGACGCAGAGACCGGCGTCCCGGACGTGCTGCTCGAGGAGCACGGCTACCTGACGGATTTTCGGACCGCGGCCGCCGTGGCCCTCACGCTCCGATACCTGGCGCCGAAGGACGCGCGCGAGGCGCTCCTCATCGGCGCCGGCGCGCTGGCTCGCCTGACGGCGCGGGCCATGATCGCCGAGATGCCGCTCACGCGATTGACCCTGTGGAATCGCACGCGCGAGCGCGCGGAAAGCCTGGCCCGGGAGCTCGCCCAGGTGGTCGACACGCGTATCGCCGCCGCGCTCGAATCGGCCGTGCGCGACAACCGCGTGATCGTGACCGCGACGGCGAGCACGACGCCCCTCGTCATGGCTTCATGGGTGGGGCCCGGAACACACGTCACGTCGGTAGGCACGGGGAGCCCGGAGAAGATCGAACTCGAGCCGGGCCTCCTGGCGCGAGCGGACAAGGTCGTCGCGGACCGCGTCTTCCAGACGGAGCGGTACGGTAACCTGCACCACGCCGTCGCCGCGGGCGTGATGACGTCCGACCAGGTCTACGCGGAGCTCGGCGACCTCGCCGCGGGTCGAAGGCCGGGGCGGGAGAGTGCGACGGAAGTGACGATCGCCGACCTGACGGGCGTCGGCGTGCAGGACGCCGCGATCGCGCAGGCTGTGGTGGAGGTGTTGGGGCTGTGACGTTCTAGAACAGTCCCCGCAATACGAGATAGCTCAGCCCCGCGATCCCTGCGGACGCCGGGATCGTGAGGATCCAGGCCCACACGATCCGCCCCGCCACGCCCCAGCGAACGGCCGAGAGCCGGTGGGCGGCGCCCACGCCCGCGATGGCCCCGGTAATGGTGTGGGTGGTGCTCGCCGGAATGCCCGCGTAGGTGCAGATGAAGAGGAGCGCCGCGCCGCTCGACTCCGCGCAGAATCCGCCGAATGGTGCGAGCTTGGTGAGGCGCTGGCCCATGGTCTTCACGATCCGCCAACCGCCCGCTGCGGTGCCGAGAGCGATTGCTGCCTGGGCCGCGAGGATGACCCACAGCGGGATGTCGTAGGTCGTCATGTGGAACGCATGTACCGGGAAATTCACGAACTTGTCCTGCTCGGCGACGAGCAGGCCGACGATGATGCCCATCGTCTTCTGCGCGTCGTTCCCCCCGTGGCCGAGTGAGAACGCGGCCGCCGACCCAAGCTGGAGCACCCGGAACGTCTTGTCTACGCGTCGCGGGACGGCACGTCGCAACAGCCAGGAGAGCGCGACCGTCAAGGTGAGGGCGAAGATCATGCCCAGGAGCGGCGCCAGGAAAATGAAGGCGATCGTGCCCACCCATTTCCCGGGCAACACGAGCGAAGCCACGCCGGCCTTGGCGATCGCCGCGCCCGCCAGGGCGCCCACCAGGGCGTGGGAGGACGACGACGGGATGCCCCCGTACCAAGTGATCAAGTCCCACGCGATCGCGCCGATCAAGGCGGCGAGCATGACGCTCGAATCCACGATGCTCGGATCCACGATCCCCTTCGCGATGGTCTTGGCGACCGCCGTGGTGAAGATGAACGCGGCGACGAAGTTGAAGAACGCCGCCCAGACCACGGCGAAGCTGGGTGAGAGGACGCGGGTGGAGACGACGGTGGCGATGGAGTTTGCCGCGTCGTGGAATCCGTTGACGAAGTCGAACGCCAGCGCGACCAGGAGGATCGCGAGGACGAACCAGACGGAGCCGAGCATTATGCGTGCTTGATGGTGATCGACTCAAGCACGTTGGCGACGTCTTCTCCCTGATCGAGCGTCCGCTCGAGATTGTCGTAGATCTCTTTCCACTTGATGACTTCGATTGCGTCTCGCTCGGTATCGAACATGCGACCGAGCGACTCGTGATAGATGGCGTCGCCTTCTTCCTCGAGCTTCTTGGCCTCGATGCAGAACCGCAGCACGTCGTCCCCCTTGTTGAGGCGACCCACGCCCTCGGCCAGCACCCCCACCATCCGCTGGATGACCTCGGTCAGCTGCTTGACGCCCTGCGGGGAGGGACCGAGCCGGAAGATCTGCGAGCGCCTGGCCGTCCCGTCGATCGCATCCATCACGTCGTCGAGATCGGAGGCGAGCTGGTGGATGTCCTCGCGGTCGAGGGGCGTGATGAACGTGCGGTCGAGCCGGTTCACGATCTCGTGCGTGACCTGGTCCGCCTCGTGCTCGAGTCGCTTGATCGCCTCGACGTGCGGCGTGCGGCGGTCGGGCGCCGCGTCGAACAGGTCGCGGAGATGTTTCGCCGCCTCGGTGTTGCGCGTGGCGACCGCGACGAACAGGTCGAAGAACTCCTCTTCCCGGGGCAGCAGGCGCACGGTCGTCCTCGCGAGCAATGGGGAAAATCCGGCGGAAAACATAGCGGGCCCCGGCGGGACCCACTAGGTTAGTCGCTCCACCGGACCGACGGAGCAACCGCATGGCGACCGCGCCCCCCCAGCCGCAGACCGAGTTCGTCAAGGCGCTGTCCCGGCTCGACGCCACGGCGCTCGTCGTCGGCTCGATGATCGGATCCGGGATCTTCATCGTCTCGGCGGAGATTCTACGGGAAGTGCACGCTCCGGGGCTGTTGCTGGTAGTCTGGGCGGCCTCGGGCGTCGTCACGCTGATGGGCGCGCTCACCTACGGTGAGCTGGCGGCGATGTTCCCCCGCGCGGGCGGTCAGTACGTCTATCTCCGTGAGGGGATTTCTCCCCTCTTTGGTTATCTCTACGGCTGGACCCTGTTCACGGTCATCCAGACCGGCACGATCGCGGCCGTCGCCGTGGCGTTCGCGCGCTTCAGCGCCGTGTTCTGGCCCGCGCTCACACCCGACGTGTTCTTGGGTGGGACGGTCCATTTGCCCCAACCCATCGGCGACATCGCGGTGGGCCTGTCGCCGCAGCGAGTGCTCGCGGTCGTTTCCGTGATCGCGCTGACCTGGATCAATGTGCGCGGCGTGCGCACGGCGGCGATCATCCAGACCACGCTCACGGCGGTGAAGACCGGCGCGTTGGCGTTGCTGATACTCCTCGGACTCACGATCGGCCGGCACGCCGAGGCGCTGACGGCGAATTTCGGACCCAACTTCTGGACGACTGGGAGCGTTGCCGTCGGGTTGGGCGCGGTCGGCGCCGCCACGGTCGGCTCGCTGTTCTCGATGGACGCGTGGAACAACGTGGGGTTCGCCGGCAGCGAGCTCAAGAACGCGGAGCGCGACCTGCCGATCGCAATGGGCGCTGGAGTCCTGATCGTCACCGTGTTGTACCTGCTCGCGAACGTCGCGTACCTGAGCGTGCTCCCCTCGGCCGCGATCGCGACCGCGCCGCAGGATCGGGTCGCCACCGCCGCACTCGAGGCGATCCTCGGCGCACCCGGGCTGAAGCTCATGGCCGCTGCGATCATGATCTCCACGTTCGGTTGTAACAACGGACTCATCCTCTCGGGCGCGCGCGTCTACTACGCCATGGCACGCGACGACTTGTTTTTCAAGTCCGCCGGCGTCTTGCATCCGCGCTACAAGACGCCCACCGTCGCGTTGGTGGTCCAGGCGGTATGGACGAGTCTCCTCTGTCTCTCGGGGACCTACACGCAACTCCTCAATTTTGTGATCTTCGCGGCGCTCGTCTTCTACGGCCTCACGGCTGTTGGCCTATTCGCGCTGCGCGTGAAGCGGCCGGATGCGGTGCGCCCCGTACGCGCACCCGGCTATCCCTGGTTCCCTGCGCTGTATGTGCTCGCGACGGCCGTCATTGCCGCCGACCTCCTGACCCAGGACGCCACCCGGACGTACAGCATCCTCGGATTGATCCTCGTCGTGGTCGGGTGGCCGGTGTACGTGGCCTGGCGGTCGATCGTCAAGAGAACCTCAACGACCGTAATCGGTTAGCATTGCCGTCTCGAGCCCTTGCCGTATCGGAGTCTGGGGACGATATTCCCTGCAATACCCGAACAAATACCGAATGTAGGGTTTCGCCGATGTCAGAGCCGCTCCCCCTCCCCGTCCCTTGCCCCTCCCCGCTCCGCTCGCCTGGGCCTCTGCACCCGTCTTCGCCCACGCAACCCGTCTCGTGCCCGGACTGCGGCGCGGGCCTGACGCGTCAGTCGGGTTGCCTGGTGTGCGTGCAGTGCGGGTGGGCTCGCTGTGGCTAGACGGTTAGACGGGTAGACGGCTAGAGAAATCCTATGGCTACCACCAACGCTCGCGAGCAACAGCTCCCGCTTGAGCTAACCGTCCAACCGTCCAGCCGTCTAACCGCCCTTCCGATCCTCGATGAGCGGCTCCGCGGCACCAAGTTCGTCGAGCTCACCCCGCGTTCCGTGCTCAACTCGCCGGAACAAACTGGTGTGGACTTTTGGTCGCTCAATCCGTACGTCGGGTGCGAGTTCGGGTGCACGTACTGCTACGCCCGCTACGCGCACCGCTACGCGGTGGAGCGCGCGCACGACGCGGGCAAGCTGTCGGACACGGAGTTTCGCGACTTTCGCGGGGAGCATGGTTGGGAGGCATTCGAGCGGCGCATCTTCGTCAAGGAGCGCGTGCTCGACGCGCTCGAAACGGATTTGCGACGCTACTTTCGCGCCAACCCGGAGAGCGACGAGCCCACGCCGATCGTGATCGGCACCGCCACGGACCCGTATCAGCCAGCGGAACGCCGGTTCCGCATCACCCGTCAGGTGCTGGAGCGCCTGTCCGGCTGCGACGGGCTCAACGTTGGCATCATCACGAAGAGCCCACTCATCGCGCGCGACGTGGACGTGCTCCGAACGCTCCAGCAGCGCAACGATCTCGAAGTACACGTCTCCCTCATCTCAGTCGACGCGGCGCTCATCAAGCGCGTGGAGGTCCGCTCGCCCACGCCCGCGACGCGGTTGCGAGCGCTCGAAAAGCTGGCCACCGCGGGCGTGCGTGCCGGCGTGATCGTGGCGCCGGTCCTGCCTGGGATCTCGGACGACGTGCCGCGTCTCGAAGCCCTGTTTCGTGCGGCGCGCGACGCGGGCGCCCAGTTCGTGCACGCGGGTCCGTTGCGCCTCTACCCGGCGGTGCGAGACCGCTTCCTCCCGATGCTCGTGGAGGGATTCCCGGACCTCGTGGCGCGCTACCGCCGAGCGT
Source organism: Gemmatimonadales bacterium (assembly GCA_035631795.1). Lineage (GTDB taxonomy): Bacteria > Gemmatimonadota > Gemmatimonadetes > Gemmatimonadales > GWC2-71-9 > AG41. The sequence continues at coordinate 13,879 of DASQIB010000183.1, forward strand.
ACGACGGTCGGAGCGGCGCGCCGCGCGCGTACGCACGCGCGCTGGCCACACGCGTCAAGAAGCTACAGGCTCGATTCGGCTTTCCGGTGAACAGCGGGATGGTGGATCGGTATCGACCACGTCACGCGCCCGTGCAGGCATCGCTCGACTTGTAGGACGCCCGGCTCAGGCGACTTCGGACTCGCTCTTGCGATTCCGCGGCCGGTAATGTCGCACGAGCTCGAGGACCCAGCGCGGGGCGACGTGCCGGCGTGCCTCGTACGCTCGCACGAGCAAATCGGCGACGTCGCGGCCGAGTTGCGCCGCCTGGCCGGGAGAAAGATCCGCGGCGAGCTCGTTCAGCAAGCGCACGAGCTGGCCGATGTGCGGGGGTCGGCTCCCCCGCCCCCGTGCCGCCAACCAGCGCTCGAGCTTGCCGCGCGTCGCGGGATGCGGCACGGAGCCTTTCAGGAAATTCCTCAGCCCGTTCGGGCTGACGGCGATCTCCGCGGCGGCCTTGCGCAGCGATAAGCCAACGGTCTCGCGCGCGACAGCATCGCGTAGAATGGGGACGGGCAACGTCGGAACGCTCCGGCGACCAGCGTTCATACGACGCCCCCGAGGCGTGCAATTTGTGCGGTTTGCTTGATGTTACACGGCCTACCCTACCATCAGTTCTAGACCGGTGCAAGCGCGCCACAGACTCGTGTCCACCGCCGATCGGTTCGAACTGAAACACCCCCACCCCTACCCCCTTCCCATCGCCTCGACCAGCGCCCGAATCGTCCCCGGGGCGTTCCCTTCCAACCGGTTGTTCACGAGCAGCAACGCTTCCAGCCTTCTCCGCATCACCTCGGCCACCACGTGGAGCAGGTCCTGGCGGACTTCCGGTTGGGGCTCGCGGATACGGTCGTACGGCTCGAACAGCTTCACCGCGTCGGCGTAAGCCCGGCCGGGCCGGAGCAGGGCCCGCACGACCGTGAACCCCGCCGGGAACGTCCAGGGCAGCTCGAGCTGCTCGCCGATCGGTGGCATCTCGTTCCACGAGTTGAAGACGTGGGCGACGCCGTGCCGCGCCAGCACTGCGCCGTGCTCCTCGCACAACAGCTCCGGGTTCCTGAGCTCGACCCCGTAGCGGAAGTCGCGCGGCAACTGGCTCAAAAAGCCGTCGAGCTGCTCCACCCATCCGGAGCGTCCAGGCAGGTCCCTGCCTCGCATGGGCTGGAACTCGAACACGAAGCAGCCGGCATGATCCCGGAAAACCCGCGCGAACGGCCCGAGCACGGCGTCCTTGAACAGGTCGAAGTTCAGGAAATCAGGATTCAACTGCCGATCGAGTCGTTTGGCCGTGATGCGGTCCCACACCTTACTCACACACGGAAAGCCGCCGGGCAGCGCGCGAGCGTACGCCGCGAGCGCCTCCTCGGTCGGCGGTTCGTAGTAGGCGCTGTCGATCCCTACCGTCCCGAACAGCGGATAGCGGGCGTATTCCTCGAGCCGCCGGGCCGGTTCCGCACCGCGATACGGTCGGTGATAGACATCGCCCGCCCAGCCGTCGTAGGTCCAAGTGGACACCCCGAACTTGATGTTGGACGGAATGCGCCGCCCGAGCGCGACGAGATCCGCGGGCGGCGCCGGAAGTGCAGCGAGATCGTCGAAGAGATTCGGCTGATTGCGGCGAGACATTAGAAGTCACAATATACCAACGGCTTACCTCGTCGGTCAGCAGGCTTGCGACAATCTCAATCTTCGGGATATATTCGGGTCCCATTTCGATCCGCTATGGCCCGAAAGTCCTACCTGACGAGCGACTCTGCGGCGTGCTGTTGGATCCCCCAGTTCGCGCTGCGCTCGGAGACCGCTCGCCGACCCGAGTTCGTATCGCACCCCGTGGCACTCATCGCGCCCGACGATACCCGCCGGGTGTGGCAGTTGTCGTCGCTCGCCCGGCGCGCCGGGGTGAAGCCAGGAATGACGGTGAGCCAGGCCATCGGAGTCTGCCCCGCCTTCAAGCTGTGCGAGCCCGATCCCGTGCATTACGACGGAGAATTCTCCCGCTTGCTCGCGGCGCTCTCCCAGGTGAGTCCGGTGATCGAGCCCGCGGAGCTGGGGAGGGGTTTCGTGGGCACCGATGGTCTGGAAGGGATTTACGGTACGCCCGAGAAGATCGTCGAAGAAATAAAGTGCGGAGTGCGGAATGCGGAGTGCGGAATTGAGGCTGCACTGCGGATTGGGTGTGGCAAGGGGAAGTTCGTCTCCTGGGTGGCGGCAAGCCGGGCGAAGCCGGGACAGGCAGTCATCGTGCAGCAGGGGGAGGAGGGGAAATTCCTCGCCTCCCAGCCAATCTCCGTTCTCCCGCTCGATCTCGACACGCATCGCCGGCTACGACAGCTCGGGTTGAAGACGCTCGGCGCACTGGCGGCGATTCCGGAGGAAGCGGTGGCCTCGCAGTTCGGCGCCACCGGACGACGGTTATGGCGGCTCGCGTCAGGACGAGTGTCGGAGCCGGTGGTGGGGCGGGTCGCGCCCGAGCCGATCGTCGCGGCACTCGCGTTTTTCTCCCCGGTGGCCGGGAGGGAGCTGCTCGAGATGGCGCTCGATCGGTTGATCGAGCGGGCGCTCAAGGATCCTCGTCGAATCGGCTGGCGCGTGCAGGCGGTGCGCGCGTGCGCCGGACTCGAGCAGGGTGCGTCGTGGCTCGCCGCGGTCACGCTCAAAGAGCCTACGGCCGATCGCGATCGCATCGCTGCTCCGCTCAAGACGCAGCTCGAGCGGTCGCCACCCGCCGGTGCGGTCGAGCGGCTCGTGGTCGAGTTCACCGCGTTCGTGCCGGGCACCGAGGAGCTGCAGCTGTTCGCCCGCGATGCGACTTCCGCGGCGCGCGCCGCTCGACGGCACGCTCTGGAGGGTGCTGCGCGCGAGATCAAGCTGCGAGTCAAGCGGTCATTCCTGTATCACATCATCGAGGTGCAACCATGGTCGCGGCTCCCCGAGCGGCGCTATGCGCTGATCGACTATGAACCGTAATGCGGAGTGCGGAATGCGGAATGGATCTGAAAGGCTTCGAGCCCTCAACGCCCCTCAACGGGTGCAAGTGGAGCTGGATGAGCAACGGAGGCCACGGGTCGTCAAGTGGGAAATGAAAAACGAGAAGCGCGTCGAGTCCATTGGTGAGAATTGGCGCATGGACGACGAATGGTGGCGACAGCCGATCGTGCGCCGGTATGTCGAGGCGGTGCTCGAAGGCGGAGGACGTGTGTTGCTGTTCGAGGACTTGATCACCGGAGAGTGGTTCGTGCAGAAGCCTTGAAACGTTATGTACGCCGAGCTCCACTGCCATTCCGCCTTCTCGTTCCTCGACGGCGCCTCGCTTCCCGAACAACTCGCGCTCACCGCCTCGCAGCTCGGCCTTCCCGCGCTCGCGCTGACCGACCACAATGGACTGTACGGCTCGATGGCGTTCGCGCAGGAGGCGAAGCAGCTCGGCCTGCAGGCGATCACCGGCGCCGAGCTGACGCTGCTCGACGGGTCGCACGTGACGCTGCTCGCCGAAACGGCCGAGGGGTACGCGAATCTGTGCCGGCTGATCACGGAAGCGCATCTTGGCCGGGACGACCGGCGCGATCCGCGGCTCGACTTCGCCTCGCTCGAGGCCCGACATGCGGGACTCATCGTGCTGTCCGGCTGCCGGGAGGGGCTGCTTCCGACGGTCCTGCGGTCGCAGGGGCGTGGGGCGGCGCGCCGGCTCGCCGAGCGGTGCCGTGCGGTGTTCGGGAGCGACCGGTTCTTCGTCGAGATCCAGCGTAACTACGTCCGGGGCGATCTGGGGCTCACCCGGGCACTGATCGACCTTGCAGGAGACGTACGACTTAGCGCCGTAGCCTCTGGCAACGTGCACTATCACGCCCGCTCCCGTCACCGCCTGCACGACGTGCTGGTGGCGATCCGTCACCGGACGACGCTCGATGGCTCGCACAACGTCCGCCGTGCCAACAGTGAGTTCTTCCTGCGTCCGCCTGCAGATGTTGACGAGCTGTTTCGTGACTGTCCAGATGCTGTCACCAATACGTTGACCCTCGCGGAGCGCTGCAAAGGCTTCGATCTCACGCGCGACCTGGGGTATCGCTTCCCCAACTTCCACGGTGCCGACCACGCACCCGCGTCGCGGGCGCTCGCGGAGCTGTGTCGCGCGCGTCTCGACGAGCGTTACCCGGGAGGCTCCCCGCACCGTGACGAGGCGGAGCGGCGGCTCGCCGACGAGCTGCGGCTGGTCGATCACCATGCTCTGAGCGGGTTCTTTCTGGTCTACCACGACTTGTTCGACCTGGCCCGCGAGGTCGGTGCGGACGTCCGGCGCGGCTCCCGGCGTGCCCGGGCGAATCTTCTGCCCGGAAGAGGACGGGGCTCGTCCGTCTCTTCGGTCGTGTGCTACCTGCTCGGCCTGTCGCACATCGATCCGGTGGCGACACGGCTCTTTATCGGTCGGTTCTTGAACGAGACCCTCGCCTCGGTGCCGGACATCGACCTCGATTTCCCGCGCGAGATTCGCGAGGAGCTGATCCGGCGCGTATATGCGCGCTACGGCCACGAGCACGTCGGGCTCGTCTGCTCGTTTCCCACCTACCGGCTGCGCTCGACGGTGCGCGAGATCGGCAAAGCGCTGGACCTGCCCCTTGGCGAGATCGAGCAGGTTGCGAAACTGGCGGACCGGCGGTCGGAGGGACTGTCGGAGGAGATCGAGCAGCTACCGGGATTCACCGGGCGGCGCAACGCTCCATTATGGAAAGAGTTGTGCGAGCTGGCGGAGGAAATCGCCGGGCTGCCGCGGCACGTGTCCCAGCACGTCGGCGGGATGGTCATCTCGAGCCGGCCGCTCGTCGAGATCGTACCGCTCGAGCGCGCGGCCATGGAAGACCGTGTGGTGTGCCAGTGGGACAAGGATTCCTGCGACGACGCGCGGTTCATCAAGATCGACTTCCTGGCCCTGGGCATGCTGTCGCTCGTGGAAGAGTGCGTCGAGCTGGTCGCGACGCGAGAGGGAACGCCGCCCGATCTCTCGCGCATCGACTTCGAGGACCGGGCGGTCTTTGATCGGATCTGCCGTGGCGACACGGTCGGCCTGTTCCAGATCGAGAGCCGGGCGCAGATGCAGATGATTCGTCGTACCCGCCCCCGGAACCTCGAGGACCTGGCGGTCGAGGTCGCGATCGTGCGACCCGGGCCGATCGTGGGCGGCGCGGTGAACCCGTACGTGCGGCGCCGTGAGGAGCAGCGTCGCGCCCGGGAAGCTGGCCGCCCCTATGAGCCGCCGCTCGACCATCCCCTGCTCAAAGACGCGCTCGCCGAAACCCTGGGCGTGATTCTCTATCAGGACCAGGTCCTGCAGGTCTGCCAGGCGCTCGCGGGATTCACCGCGGGGCAGGCCGAAGCGTTACGGCGGGCGATGAGTCGGCGGCGAAGCCGCGAGTTGATGGAGGGATTCTGGGAAGAGTTCAAGAACGGCGCCGCGGCCCGCGGTGTCCCTGAGCGGACAGCAGAGCGCGTCTTCACGCAGGTGATCGCATTCTCGGAGTTCGGCTTCCCAAAATCGCATGCCGCGGCGTTCGGCCTGCTCGCCTACCAGTCGGCCTGGCTGCGGCACTACCACCCAGCGGAGTATTACTGCGCGCTCTTCAACAACCAGCCGATGGGGTTCTATTCGCTCGACGTGCTGGGGCGGGATGCGCAGCATAACGGGGTCGGAATCCGATTGCCTGATGTCAATCTGAGTGACGTGTGGTGCACAACAGAAAAACATGGGAGAAGGGAGAGGGGAGAGGTTCACTCAGAAAATCAGGGGAGAAGGGAGAGGGGAGAGGTTCACTCCGATGCAGTGAGGGTTGGGCTCGCGTTCATCCGTGACTGGAGCGAAGAGACGGCGACGGGCGTGGTGGTCGAGCGAGAACGGCACGGACTGTTCCGGAGCATCGGAGACTTCGTGCGGCGGGCGCCGCCCAAGCTCAACCGCACGGCGATCGAGCATCTGGTGTGGGTAGGGGGCTGCGACGGCTTCGGGCTCACTCGTCGCGAGCTCTTGTGGCAGGTGGGGCTCTGGCTCCCACCCGAGGGGGAGCGCAGCGGCGACATGGGCAGACGGGGGGGGCGGCGTCAGCTCGAGCTTGCGCTCGATCATCCCTACGAAGGACTCCGGTTCGGTGGGCTCGAGGCAGCCGAGCGGCTGCTTGCCGAATACGACGTCCTGGGGTTCGCGGCGAGCGGCCACCCCCTCTCCCTCCTGCGCGGTGCGCTCCCGCCAGGCGTGGTGCAGAGCGACGCGCTCCCCCGACTCAAGCACGATTCCCCGGTCGAAGTCGCGGGGCTGGTGGTCGCGCGCCAGCGCCCCGAAACCGCCAAGGGATTCGTCTTCGTGCTCCTCGAGGACGAAGGAGGGATGACGAACGTGATCGTCCGTCCGGACGTGTACGATCGGTACCGATCGGCGATCCGCGGCGAGCCGCTGTTGTGGGTCCGGGGCACCCTCGCCAAGGACGACGGGACGGTGAATGTGATCGCGAAAGAGGCGCTAGGACTACATTGCGGAGTGCGGAATGCGGAATGCGGAGTTGACGAAGAAGCCGACGACTCCGCATTCCGCACTTCTCACTCCGCATTCGCCTTTCTCAAGTCCATGCGCCGCGTGGCGCCGGAGTCGAAGGATTGGGGCTAATTTTCTAGCTGGATCCCTAGGGAGGTGTTCGGATGCCGCAGCGCGAAGTCGCGACCCTCGCCGGCGGCTGCTTCTGGTGCCTCGAAGCGGCTTTCCAGGACTTGAAGGGCGTCGAGAACGTCCAGTCGGGATATGCCGGTGGTTGGGTGGCCAACCCCTCGTACGAGGACGTCTGCACCGGGACCACGGGCCACGCCGAGGTCGTGCAGATCACGTTCGATCCGCAGGTCGTCAGTTTCGCGGACCTGCTCCACGTCTACTTCACGATTCATGACCCGACCACGCTCAACCGCCAGGGCGCGGACGTGGGCACGCAATACCGCTCGGCGATCTTCTACCACAGTCCTGAGCAGAAGGCCACGGCCGAGCGCGTGATCGTCGAGCTGCAGGCGCAAAAGCTGTGGGACGAGCCGGTCGTGACGGAGCTCAAGCCGCTCACGGCCTTCTATCCCGCGGAGGAGTACCATCGCGATTACTTCCGCCGAAACCCGAACCAGGGTTACTGCCGGGCGGTCATCGCGCCGAAGGTGGCAAAGGTCCGGAAGCTCTATTTCGATCGATTGAAGCAACCCGCCTGACAGGGCCGGAGGAGGCAGGCATGATGCGCTGGTTCATGCTTGGGGTGCTCGTCGCGCCGACGATAGCGATCGCGCAGGCACCGCCCGCGGGATCGACGGAACCGTTCGTCGTCGAGTACTACTACAAGGCGCGCTGGGGTCACGCGGACGAATTCATCCGGCTCTTCAAGAAGAACCATTTCCCCGTCCTGAAGCGCGAGATGGAGTTGGGTCACATCCAGCAGGTCGTGGCAGAGGCTCCCAGGTTCCACGGGACAGAGGACGGCCGCTGGGACTATCGTATCACGATCGTGTGGAAGAACGCCGCGGCGCCGCACGAGCCCTTCCCCGAAGCAGAGCTCAAGCGTCTGTTCCCCGACCAGGACACGTTCAAGCGCGAGGAACAAGAGCGCTTCGAGATTCTCCTGGCGCACTGGGACCTGCCGGTGGTGACAGTCGACCTGACGCGTCCTTAGGGCCTTGAAGATCGCCCGCCTCGCGCTCGCGTTGGCGCTCTGCGCCGCTCGACTCCCGGGCCAGTCACGCGCGGCTCAGTTCGTGGACTCCGCGCGAGTGCAGCTCGCGGCCAATCACGCGGACAGTGCGGCCGCCCTGCTTCGCGTGGCCCTCGACAGCAGCACCGGAGCCACGACCGGGGAGCGCGTCAACGCGCTGGTGTGGGAGGGGATCGTCGAATTCGTCAAAGGGGACGAGGCCGGCACACGTGCCGCGTTCCGGGAGGCGTGTACCCTCGATGGGGGCCT
>DASQIB010000184.1:0-7899 GCA_035631795.1 Gemmatimonadales bacterium
CCAACCACTGGTTGCTCACCACGGTACTGCGAGACGAGTGGGGGTTCAGCGGCCTCGTGGTCAGCGACTGGACGTCGGTGAAAGAGCTGCAGGCGCACGGTGTAGCGGAGAGCCCGGCAGTGGCTGGTGCGCTGGCGCTCCAAGCCGGAGTCGACATGGACATGCAGAGCAACATCTATGCGGACGACCTGTCGACGATGATCCAGGCAGGCCTAGTTCCCGAGGCTACAGTGGACGAAGCCGTCCGGCGTGTGTTGCGCGCCAAAGTGCGTCTCGGGTTGTTCGATCAGCCCTATCGGGGCGCCGATGTCGCGCATGAGCGCGCCGTGACGCTCACATCGGAGGCGCGGCGCCTGGCGCGGCAGGTGGCGGGCGAGTCGATCGTGCTCTTGAAGAACGATCGAGGCCTGCTTCCCCTCAGCGCCCGCGTCAAGCGCGTGGCCGTCATCGGGCCGCTCGCGGCGAGTCGCGAAGACCCGCTCGGGCCGTGGCACGCGAAGGGCGACCCGGCGGACGTGGTGACGGTGCTCGCCGGTCTCAAGGAACGGGCGCCTCGAGGGAACGTAGTGCGGTACGCACAGGGCTGCTCAGTCACCGATACTTCCACCACGGGCTTCGCGAAGGCGGTCGGCCTCGCCCGCCAGTCCGACGTGGCCGTCCTCGTGCTCGGCGAGACGGATGGCATGAGCGGCGAGGCCTCCAGCCGGTCGACCCTCGACCTCCCCGGCGTCCAGGAGCGTTTGCTCGAGGCGATCGTTCGCACCGGTACGCCGGTGGTGCTCGTTCTGATGAATGGAAGGCCGCTCGCGTTATCGTGGGCCGCCGAGCACGTGCGGGCGATCGTCGAAACGTGGTTCCTGGGGGTCGAGACGGGTCACGCGGTGGCGGATGTGCTGTATGGCGACGTCAACCCGAGCGGCAAGCTGCCCGTCACGGTCCCGCGCTCGGTTGGACAAGTGCCCATCTACTACGACCACAAGAACACCGGCCGGCCGTATTCACCGACGGACCACTTCACGTCACAGTACCTCGACCTCCCGTCGACGCCGCTGTACCCGTTCGGGTACGGATTGAGCTATACGACCTTCCGTTACTCGGACCTTCGGTTGAGCGCGACGAAAATGGGAAGACAGGACACGCTGGGCGTCCGTGTCACGCTGACGAACACCGGGAGCCGCGCGGGCAGCGACATCGTCCAACTCTATATCCACGACGAGGTCGCGAGTGTCACCCGACCCGTGCGTCAGCTGGCCGATTTCCGCCGCGTGGCGCTCGGGCCAGGCCAGAGCCAAACCGTCGAGCTCATCGTCCGATCCCAGTGGCTCGGCCTCTACAGTCAGGACATGAAGTTCGTCGTGGAGCCCGGCTGGTTCCGCGTCTACGTGGGGCCGAGCTCCGCGGAGGGCTTGGAGTCTCGGTTCGAGGTGGTTGCGGGGAACTGAGCGCTAGAGCCGCGTGGCGCGACGACTCAGGACCTCCACGCCGCGCTCGGTCATGGTGCAGTCGTCCTCGATCCGCACGCCGAACTTCCCCAGCTGATAGATCCCCGGCTCGTCGGTGAATACCATGCCCGGCTCGAGGGGCGTCGTGTTGCCCTCGACCAGGTACGCGGGCTCGTGGCCGTCCATGCCGAGCCCATGGCCCAGCCGATGGGTGAAGTACTGGCCGTAGCCTGCGGCGGTGATGACTTTGCGTGCGGCGCGGTCCATCTCTTCACAAGGCGTGCCGGGGCGCCCGAGCGCCATGGCGGCGGTTTGGGCGTCGTAGACGATGTTGAATACCTTCACGAATTCATCCGACGGGTGATCGCCGAACCAGATCGTGCGGGTGATATCCGACTGATAGCCGCCTACGGTGCACCCACAGTCGATCAGGACGACCATCTCGCGCTCGAGCTTCGGACCGGCGGGACCGCCGTGGGGCAGGGCACTGGACGGGCCGAACTGCACGAGGCCTCCCCCCCGGGCACCGCGCTGCTGCATCTCGTGTGACAGCACCTGTGACACCTCGACTTCGGTCGTCCCCACGGCGAGCTGCGCGAACGTCGCGGCCATCGCGTCCTGCGTGATAACGATCGCCCGTCGGATGAGCGCGATTTCCTCCGGGGACTTGATCACCCGGAGGCGCTCCGTCACCGGCGCCGCGTCGACGAACTTCCAGCCGGGAAGCGCGGCAGCGAGCCGCAGCGAGGACTGATATGCGGTGGACGACTCGAGGGCGATCGTGCCTCTCGCGGACCGGGGGCTCAGCCGCCGCACGACATCGCCGACGAGGACGTAGGGATCGTCCTGCTCCTCCCAGCCGCGAACGTCGGTGATGATGCTGTGCCGCCTGATGCGCTCGACTTCGAAGGACGGGCAGACGACGGCCGGAGAGCCGGCGACCGGGAGCACGAGCGCGATCAAGCGCTCGCTCCGGCCCGGGTTGTATCCGGTGAGGTATTCGTCGTTCGTGCTCGGCGTCGCAATGAGAAAGTCCCAGCGACGCGCCTTGAGCTCGGCCTGCGCGCGCTCGAGGCGGCGTTGGAAGACCGCGGGGGACAGGGAAGGCTCTTGGATCGATTGCGGATTGCGGATTGTGGATTGCGGATTGGTCGCGCGGAAATCCGCAATCCGCAATCGCCAATCCGCAATTACGGCGGCGCCAGCCGCCACGAACTCCCGCCGCTCCATCGTGCTAGCCCCTCCCCAAAGTGCGGCCTATATTACCCGCCCCCCTGGGACCTTGGAAGGTGCGGTCGGCGATGCAATTCGAAGCCCGGATCGAGCCGCTCGACGGCAAGCTCCCCAAGGTCACGTATCGGTGGGATCCCGAGACGGACATTCTCTCCGTTGCCTGCAAGGGCGCGGGGAGGGCGACCGGCTTGAACGGCACCGTGGACCTCGAGGGCGGTGACGGCTCGTTCGTCGTCATCGACGTCGCCGGCGGATGTCTGCGCGGTGTGGACGTCGTCACCTGGCCCGACGATATCCGTACGCTTGACGCCCTCGCCATTCCCGAATCGGCCAAGGACGGACGCGTGGTATTCCCCAGCCGCAAGTCCAATCCCGGAGTCTCGGCGGTCGAAGTGGATACGGCGCTCACCGTGGAGAAAAACCAGTCCGAGTCGGTGCTCCATCTCCGCGTCGGGCGCCAGCGCGCCGCGACGGTGGTGCGGGTTGCGGACCGCCTGTTGGTCGAGGTAGACAAGAACTCGCGCCTAGCGGGCTTGTGGTTCCTCGACGTGCCACCGTTCCCCAACGTAGAAGCAACGGCGTAAGGGGAGGTTAGAGGAGGTTAGGGGAGGTTGTGGAGGTTGGGGGAGGTGGGGGAGGTTGATGCGGTGAAAGGCTTGGCACCGCAATGCAAGGATGCGGCTTTAGGGCGGCGCAAGGCTATCCTACCGCCGCATGTCTCGTTACGAAAACGTTCATGCGTGGCGCGAGTGTCACGAGCTCGTCCTCGCAGTCTACGGAGCGACTAAGAAGTTCCCAGCCGACGAGCGCTACGGCCTCACATCTCAAACTCGCCGTGCGGCGTTTTCTGCGGCGGTCAACATTGTCGAGGGCGCGGCACGTCGCAGCAAAAGGGAATTCCGTCGGTTTCTCGATATCTCCCTCTCCTCGCTCAGCGAAGTCGGATATGCGCTGCGCTTCGCTCATGAGACGGGATTCCTCGCCGACGCCGACTGGTCCGCGTTGAGTGACCGGCAAAGCCGCGCTCGGTTCCTGACTTGGCAGTTGTATCGTGCCTTGCATCGGTAGCGACCTCCCCTAACCTCCCCCCAACCTCCCAAACCTCCCCTACCCTCCCCTAGATTGTCTCCGATGTCTGATCAGCTCCCACGTCTCGGCGGCCTCCCAGAGCCCGAGAAGTACGAGCGCCTGGTCGATCGCGTCCCGGGCGTCTGGTGGAGCGACGCCGGACCGTTCGCGGGCCTCCACGAGTTGAACGTCGCGCGGGTGGACTACCTGCGGGAGGCGTTCGGCGGATTCGGCGGCAAGCGGGTGCTCGACGTCGGCTGCGGGGGCGGGATCCTCGCCGAGACGCTCGCGGCGGAGGGCGCGGTCGTCACGGGCATCGATCCGTCGGAGAAGTCGCTCGCCGTGGCGCGCGAGCACGCCCGCCGGTCCGGGCTCGCCATCGATTACCGGCGCGGCACCGCCGAGGAGTTGACCGGGACCGGTCTCGAGGGGACGTTCGATCAGGTGTTCGCGGTGGACGTGCTCGAGCACGTCGACGACCTGGATCGCACGCTGGCCGCCATCGCGCGGGTGCTGGCGCCCGGTGGGGCCTTGGGCTTCCTCACGCACAATCGTACGATCGCCGGGTTCCTGCGGATCATCTGGGAAGAGGAATACGTGCAGCACAGCATGCCCGAAGGATTCCACGACTTCGCCCGCTTCATCACCCCGGGGGAGCTCACGGACAAGCTCGCCGCGAACGACATGGTCGTACAGGAGATGAAAGGGGTGGAGCGCGCGGACGACGGCAGCGGCCGTCGAGTGCTCACGGACGACTTGAGCGTCACCTACCTCGGCTGGGCCCTCCGGACGCGTTGATCGTGGCGCGCTCCTGGGTCGAGGCGGTGCTCGCGGCCGGCGCCGTTCCCGCGTCCGCCGTGCCCGACGCGAGCCTCGGGCGGACCGACATCGAAACCTTCACCGGCGCCGATCCGGTGGAGGACGGGGAGCTTCGAGTGCATTCGCTGGCGGGGGCAGGGGCCAGCGCGTTCGCGCCCGGCGCGGTCGAGTTCCTCGACGGCATCGAGCTGTGGCGGGTGGTGGGGTACGCGGGCGTCACACCCATCGTGGGCGCCCACGTCGCCGCGGCGATCCGGCGGCGAGGGCCCGATCGCCGGCCCCGCACCGTGGCCGAGGAGTCCGAAGAGCTCGCGATCACCCGGCTCGAGCTCCTTCCCGACACGGTGCGTGGCGCGCTCGAGCGCGGCGGTGTGCGGGTGGTCGAGATCCCGGCCGAAGACGCGGGGCAGCCGGCCCGCGCGCTCCCGGCCGCGCGCGTCGAGGTGGAGAAGGCGCGCGCGGCACTCGAGCGGCGCGTGGCGGAGCGCCGGCTCGAGGCCCTCGGCCCAGGCGAATGGCTCGTGATCGACGGTGTCATTTCCGACTCGGCCGCGCTCTCCGCGCATCCTCGCGCGCTCGGCGTCGTGAAGAGTCACGGGGCACAGTACTTCGAGGGCGCGGAGCTCGAGCGGGCGCTCACACTGCCGGCGGACCATCGCACCAGCGTGTTCCGTCCGAGGAGCCGCGGCGCGCGCCGCGAGATCCATTCGTGGTATCTGCGCCTCTGGCCCTGGGAGGGAAACGACTTGCTCTACGGCCTGATCCGATTGGAGGCGCGCGCGCACGCCGATACGGTGGCGACGGCCTCCGCGCTCTCCGCGTGGCTCCTGCGCGAGCGCGCGCCGCTCGCCACCCCCGACCGCCGGTGGGATCGGTTACTTTACCCTATCCATGACGTGGAGACCTATCTGAGAGCGCGTGCCCCGCGCGACCTCGTCCCGCAGCAAGCCGCTCGCCTCCCCGTTCCGAGGGTCGCCTCTTGATCGATCGGCGCGACCCTGAGCCCATCGGCCGCGTCGTCGCCACCGAGCAGAAGCCCGCGACCCCGCACCAATTCCACTTCTGGACCGCGAAGGAAACGAGCATCGGGATTGGTGCGATCGTCAGAGTCGAGGAAGACAGGGCGGGGAGCGAGGAGCAGGAAGCGGGGCGCGTCGTGTACGGCGTGGTCACCGACGGGTTTGCCTACTCCGACCTGGCCACGCCCCTGCATGACGTCGTGGGCGCGGAAGGAGATCCGGCTCGCGCGGCCGAGAGTCCCACGGCGCGACAGGAAATCCGTCTGTGGACCGCGGCGGTGCTCCGGCAGCGGCCGGAAGAGCCGTTACAGCCGGTGCCGCTGGGGCGCGTGCACGTCGCCACGGATGCCGACGTCGCGCAGGCGCTCCGCATGGACGCCTATCTCGGCGGCGCGGAGCCGAGGGGGATTCCCGTGGGGCTCTACACGTCGGGCGGCCTCGAGGCGCCCGTCTACCTGGACGCCGACTTCCTGCTCGGCCCCGAGGCCGCGCATTTGAACATCTCGGGCATCTCCGGTCTCGCCACCAAGACGAGCGCCGTGGAGTTCCTCTTGGCGTCGATCTTCGAGCACTTCCCCTCACACAAGGGCCGGATCGCGGCGGTGTGCTTCAACGTGAAGGGTCCGGACCTGTGTTTTCTCGATCAGGCGGGCACGCTCGATGAGCAGGACCTGCGGAGGTACGATTGGCTCGGCGTGGAGCCGAAGGCGTTCGAGGCGGTGCGCTACTACGCACCGTTCAAGTCCGACGGCGTGAACCTGAATACGCTGCGCACCCACCCCGACCTCGTACGCGCGGTGGAGCCGCTCGTGTGGGGCCTGCGCGAGGTCCTCGACTACGCCGAGGTGCTCCTCAACCGCGACGACATCGACGCGAAGGCCGATGCGTTCATCGACTTCCTGTCCGACCGCGTGGTGGGTCGAGAATTCGACGACGGCTTCGGGGGCACACATCGCGTCCTGACGTTCGCCGACCTGGAGCGGCTGTTTCGCGCCATCTTCGACGGCCTCGAGTTGGTAGGGGGTGGGGGACGGAGCGATACCTGGCGCACGCACCACATCGCGACGATCCGCAAGGTACGCAACCGTCTGTCGAACATCTCCACGCGCGCCAAGGGGCTCGTGACCGACGACGGCCCGTCCAGCGACCTGCCGTGGGGCGGGTTCGAGGATCGAGCCATCTACGTCGTCGACGTCGCCAACGTCGACCCGCTGGGCCAGGACCTCGTGTTCGCCCGCGTGGTGTCCAAGCTGCGCGAGTATCTCGAGCGTCGGGATCTGGGTGTCGATGCGGTGGTGGTGTTCGTCGACGAGTTGAACAAGTACGCGCCTGCCGATGGGCCGGACACCTACGTCAAGAAGATGCTGCTCGATATCTCCGAGCGCGGGCGTTACCTTGGCCTCGTGCTGTTCGGTGCCGAGCAATTCCGCTCGCAGGTGCATCGGCGCGTAGTGGGAAACGCCGGGACCATCGTGTTCGGCCGCATGGACTCGGACGAGCTCGCGACGCCCGGCTACCAGGTCCTCTCGCCCGCCACGAAGATCAAGTTGGCCACGCTGCCGATCGGCGAGCTCATGGTGCGTCATCCGCACTTCACCCAGCCGATCTTCGTGCGGTTCCCCCGGCCCGCCGTGTTGAGGGGGCGGGACGGCGTCGACCGTTTCCCGCCCGCTGCCGACCTGCCGTTCGAGGACGCCGTCGTCCGTCAGCTCGTGAAGTTCGACACCCGCGTCCGGCCGAACCTGGTGAAGGACCTGATCGCCGATCGGCGGGAAGAAGACGTACGCCGCGCCCTGGCCCTGACCCGGCAAGCACGACCCCACGACGCGTTCGCCCATTTCAAGAGACTGCTCGGAGCCCGCGTCCCGGCCGCTCCCATGCCAGTGCGTGAGAGCGTGCCGCCCCTCAACCCGATCTCCGACGAACCCTACTGATCGACTGGAGCCCGCGATGACCGGTTGCCGTCCTCTCGTACTCGCCGCGACCGCCATCGTCGCCTGGACCGGCTGCCGGTCGGGCGGCGGGCCGAAGGTGACGCTCCGATTCCGCCCACCGGCCGGCGCCGAGTTGCACTACGCCCTCGAGCAGCGGACGTCCTGGTCTATGGAGGGCGCCGCGGGACCGGTGCCGGGGCAGGACCTCACGCTGCAGATCCACTATACGCAGACCGTCAGCGGACCCACGGCGGGCGGGACGGCCGTGACTGTCTCCTACGATTCGATGACGATCCTTCCCGGGGGTTACGCGCCCGCCCTCGACCGGATGCGCGGGCTCAAGAGCCGGGTGGTGTTCGATGACCGCGGGCGCGTCGTGAGCGC
>DASQIB010000185.1:0-18953 GCA_035631795.1 Gemmatimonadales bacterium
TCGGCATCGAGACGCCCGGAAACAGCACGACCTCCCGGAGCGGGAGCACCGGAAGCGTCAGTCGTTCAGACATGGGCGTTCAACTCGTGTGAGAGTGTTGTCAGCATCGATCGGGAGCCAGTTAGCATCGTCCGTGCCACCCAAAAACACCGCGCTGAGCACGCACGTTCCACCCGCCAGCGGCCAATAAGGCAGGAGCTGCCTATTAGCCACCGTACGACGCGCCATCGCGGCTGCGAAGCGTAAGTCGAAAGCCGCTAGCCGGTTGCAGGCTCGGCGTCGCCCGGCTAATCTATCCCCGCGGCCTTCACGCGAACCCGGATGAACGACGCAGACAAGTCACTCATCACCCGCCTGACCCAGGCGCTCGGCAGCGCCTACACGCTCGAAGGGGAAATCGGCCGGGGCGGCATGGGCGTGGTGTTCACTGCCCGCGACGAGCGCTTGAAGCGTCAGGTCGCCGTCAAAGTCCTGCCCCCGGAGCTCGCGTTCCGGGAAGAGATCCGGCTGCGCTTCCTGCGCGAGGCCGAGACCGCAGCCAGCCTTTCGCACCCGCACATCGTCCCCATCCATTCCGTCGGCGAGGGACCGGACGGCCTCGTGTACTTCGTCATGGCCTACGTAGATGGAGAGTCTCTCGGGGCCAAGCTCAAGCGGCGCGGTCGCCTTCCGCCCGATGAAGCCCGCCGCATCATGATAGAGACAGCCGACGCCCTCGGGGCCGCGCACGCCCTCGGGATCATTCACCGCGACGTGAAGCCGGACAACATTCTCCTAGAGGGCAGCCGCGGTCGCGTGGTGGTGACGGACTTCGGGATCGCGAAGGCGCTCTCGTCGACCACCGCTGGCGCTACGCTCACGGGCACGGGCGTGGCGATCGGGACTCCGCATTACATGAGCCCGGAGCAGGCGGCGGGCGATCGCGAGATCGACGGTCGCTCGGACATCTACAGCCTCGGCGTGGTCTCCTATCAGATGCTGACGGGTGAGCTACCGTTCCACGCGCCGACGGTCCCCGGCATCCTGTTGAAGCACATCACTGAGCAGGCACCGCTGATCACGGACAAGCGTCGGGACGTGCCCGACGAGCTCTCAGCCTGTGTGATGCGGTCGCTCGAAAAGGACCCCGAAGACCGCTGGCCCACCGCCGACGCCCTGCGGCGAGCTCTCGAGGCACGGAGCGCGACCGCATATCAGTCGCGACGCCCGAGCGCTCCCCCTGCCTCACGCGAGCTTCGCCCGGCACCGAAGTCGCCGCCCCGCTCCAGTTCCGCGCGTTCCGTGGACCGCGCGGCGCGGCGCATCGACCGCGCTGGAGCACGCGATCGGCCGACGCTGGCACCGAGCGGAGAACCAGAAATCGTTCGCGAGTTCCGGAGCCGGTTCGTGACCTGGGCGGCGGTGTGCGGCTCGCTGTTCGTGATCGACGTCGCCACGGGGAGCCACGCGCCAACCTGGTCGGTGCTCGTCGCCGCGATCTGGGGAGGGACCGCGCTCCTGCCTCGCTACGTCCGGCTATGGCACGCGGGATATTCCTGGCGGGACGTATTCGCGCGACCGCCCGCGCCGGACGCCATCGAGGCCCGACTGGCCGCGGCCGGGAGTCGTCCCGTCGATTTGCCGCGCCCGACCACCGACGAGTTCGGCCGCCAGGTGGAGCCGATTCAGCAGGCCCGGAGCGATCGCAAGGCGATCCTGCGGATCGTCGACCGACTCCCCAAGTCGGAGCGGAAGCTGCTCCCTGACGTCGTTGCGACGGCAGACGGGCTGCTCGGTCGCGCCGAGGAGCTCGCCCGGACGCTGCACGCCATGAGCGGGACGGTGGACGCGGGCGCGCTCGTCCGCCTCGACGAGAAGATCGAGGTGACCAAGCGACAGAGCGAAAGCGCGGAGCGGGAGCGGCAAGTCGGGCTGCTCGCGCGCCAGCGCCAGGCGCTCACGGATCTCCTGACGCGCCGCCAGCTCGTGGCCGACCAGCTCGAATCGTGCGTGCTGGCAATGCAGAACGTGCGGTTCGATCTGCTTCGGCTCCGTTCCGCGGGTGTCGCCGTGGCGCTCGACGATCTCACGCGCGCCACCCAGCAGGCGCGCGCACTGTCACGCGACGTCGACCACGCGATCGCGGCGGCGAGCGAAGTGAAGGCGGTGTTGGGAGAACAACCCGGCGCCTAGCGCCGCACCGCCTGGCGGCAGCGCTCCACCCACAGCGGCGCGTCCACCAGCTCGATTCCGAAGTCCACCAGCAGAATGAACTCGTCGGCCGCCGTATCGCAGTGACCAGCGCGCAACGCTGCGACGGCGTGGAGCTCGTGCAGCTTGTACCAGCCGGGTCGCGCGGCCACGGCTACGGCGAGAAGACTATCGGCCGTGCCGGTCGGCCCGCTCAGGACGAACGGCGTCAATGCGTCCGAGAGCCCGTCGCGCGGAAACGGATGTCGCAGGGTTCCCCGAGCGGTGTGGAGCACCGCTCGCGTTTCGGCGGCCGCCTGAGTCCACCGCTGGTGGCGCGCGTCCAGCGCGGCGAGCGCGGCACCAGCTTCCGCGCTGTCAGCCCCGGCGGCGAGCGCGCCGGCGAGTAAGGATCGCGCCGCCACTTCCTGGTTTCGTTTCGCGGCCACCAGGCCGCTCAACAGCCAGGCCTCGGGGTTTCGCCCCGCCACGTGTAACCGCGTGAGCGCCGAATCGGCAAAACTCGTGTCGCCCACGGCGAGGAACACCGCCGCCGTAGAGGCGGTCCACAGAGGCTCCTTCCGCGTCCTGCGCAAGGCGTCGAGATAGCGGAGGCTGAGGGGATCGCCGCGCCGGACCGTCAGCACGCGCCCGAATGACACCGGCGACAGGCTGTCGCGCGACTCTGTGGCCGCACGGATGTTCGCAAGAGAATCGAAGACGCCCGCCGTGCCCCGGCCGTCGATGAAGCGACGGGCCGCCACGAACTCGAGCCCGGGCCGGTCGTCCCGGTGAACGATCCCGGGGTGCTCGAGCAAGCGCGCCACGCCCCCGTCGCCGAGCAGCCAGTGGCCGAAATAGTCGTCCGGCTGGTCCACGCCGAGGTACTCTCCGCTCAGCGTCGCAAAAGGGGCGCCGGGCCCGACGAGCCGCGCGAGCCACGCCCGGTCATACCTGAGCGGCCGCCGGGATCCGAGGACGATCACGTCTCCGGGGGCGCCGAACCAGATGTGCACGTAGGGAAAGACCGCGCGCACATTCTGCACGATGCCGGTCACGACGGGAAGCGGGAGCTGGTAGAGCTGCACCCACTGGCAGAACACGCCGTCGTCCGCGAGCCGGTCGCGCACCACCTGAAAGAACTCGGTGGTAAAGAGTGTAGCCACGCCGGCGAGCCACGGGTTGCTGGGCTCGGAGACAACGATATCATACCGGGTCGAGTCGAGCTGGAGCGCGCTCCGCGCGTCGTCCACCACGACGGACACGTTCGGCCGGGTACGGGCGTGATCGTTCACGTGGACAAAGTATCGGCTGGCGTCGAGCACAGCCGCCTCGATCTCCGCTACGCGAACCCGTTGCATCCCCGGGACGTCCGACAGCACCCGCGCGGTGACCCCGCTGCCGTATCCCACCACGAACGCGGAGCGCGGGTTGGGGCGCGCGGCGACGGGCGCCAACCCGAGCATGATCTGCGTGTCCATGTCGCCGTAGTCCGACGCGTCCGCCTTGCCATTCACCTTGAGCACGCGACCCGTGATGCCCTCCCACACAGAGACGGTGGCATTCCACCCTTCGTCGTACATCAGCTGGCGGGACCCCCGGTGTTTCAGGAACTCCGACACCAGGTGCGCATTCATCGGCCCCCGCGCGTAGATGCTCGGCCCCAGGTCGATGAGCCGGGTGCTCCAGCGCGGAGCCGCCAGCGCGGTGACGAAGGCGAGCGTCGCCAGCGCACCCGCCGTCAGGACGCGGAATCGCAGGGCGGCGTGCTCAGGGGAGCCTTCCGCCACGCCCCGCGCCGCCAGCCAGGCGAGTGCGAGCGCCGCGCAGACGTTCAAGCCCACGCCGACTCGTAGGGTGACGTCCGTCCCGAGGGTCACCACCAGGACGAACCCGGTGAGCACCGCGCCGGCGATGCTGCCCAGCGTGTTGAGCGCGTATGCCCGGCCGACGTCCGCGCCGCCCGCCGTATCCGGGGGCGCGACCAGCTCGGTGAGGAGCGGAAAGGTCATGCCCATGCCAACCGCGGGGACCAGCACCACGGCTCCCACAAGCAGCCCCATCGCCAACAGGCGCTCGGTGGCACCGAAGGTGGGCACCTGGAAGACCGCGATGATGTAGCGGGGCAGCCCGGCGAACACGACAAAGAGAAGGCTCGCACCGGCCGCTGTGAGGGCCTGCGCGAGGGCGGCGTATGCGGCCGTTCGAGCCGGAGGGAAGCTCGCCCGGGCGACGATACGGCTGCCGATGCCGATGCCGAGCAGAAAGACGAGCAGCACGAGCGTGAACGCGTAGGTCGACCCCCCGACGATCATGACCAGGACCCGGGTCCACGCGATCTCGTCGAGCAGGGACGCAAACGCCGTCGCGGCGAGCAGGACCAGCGCCACCGCGCGTAGCAGCGGCGCCGCTCCGTCCAGGCGTTCCAGGGCGCGGGACGGCGCCGGAGCCGCGGGCGATGACGGCGCGATCGGTTGGGCGAGCGCAAGGGCGCCCACGCCGAGCGCGACGTTCACGATAGCGGTCGCCCACAGGCTCGCGCGGATGCCGACGTGCTCGATCAGAAACAGTCCGGCGATGGCCGTGCCTACGACCGCCCCGAGTGTGTTCAGGCCATACAAGAGACCGAGCGAGCGTTGCAACTCGCCGCGCTCGGCGCCGGTGAAGGCGCGAGTGAGCACCGGCAGGGTACCGCCCATCAATGTGGTCGGCACGAGGAGGACGAGGGCCGCGAGCCCGAACCGCAGCGCGACGCTCGCCCCGCCGCTCAGCTGGAATCCGCTCGCCAATCCGATGTAGGCACGGTGCGCGAGCGCGAGGACGAACGGTGAGATCGAGCCGAACGCGCCAATCGCCACCTCCAGCCATCCGTATAACGCAGTCGGTCGCAGACTGCGGTCGGCCCGGCGTCCCAGCAGCCACGCGCCGAGCCCCAAGCCGCCCATGTAGGCGGCCACGACCGTCGTCACCGATTGGAGGGTGGAGCCGAACGTCTGATACAGGACGCGTACCCACAACAGCTCGTAGACCAGACCCGTTGCCCCGGACAGAAAGAACAGCAGGGCGTACGCGCGGGCGGCGCTAGAACGCATGCAGGTCGCGCATTGCCCGCGCGAGATCCTCCACTTGCGGCAGGATGAAATCTTCGAGCTGAGGGGCGTACCCGACGAAGGTATCGGTCGCCGCGACGCGCTTCACCGGCGCATCGAGCCACGGGAAGCACTCGTCCGCCATTCTCGCGGCGACTTCCGCCCCGTAGCCCCAGGACAGCGAGTCCTCGTAGGCGACCAGTACCTTGTTGGTCTTCTGCACGGACCCGACCACCGTCTCCCAATCCACCGGCGAGAGTGTCCGGAGGTCGACGACCTCGACGCTGACGCCGTCCTGCTCCTCGAGCTGCTTCGCGGCGACGAGCGAGCGTTGCACCACCGCGCCGTACGCCACCACGGTCAGATCCCGGCCCTCACGCGCCACCTTCGCCTTGCCGAACGGGATGAGGAAATTCGGCCCCGGGTTCGGCGCTTTGTTGTAAGTCTGGCGATAGAGGTGTTTGTGCTCGAGAAACAGGACGGGATCGTCGCAGCGGATGGCGGTGCGCAGCAGCCCGTTCGCGTCGAGCGCCGTGCTCGGACACACCACGCGGAGTCCCGGAACGGCGGTGAAGACGACCGCGCCGGTCTGCGAGTGATAGATGGACCCGCCCTTGAGATATCCCCCGTAGGTGACCCGCACGACGACCGGGCTCGAGAAGGCATTGTTGGAGCGCCAGCGCATGGTCGCGAGCTCGTTCCGGAGCTGGTGATACGCGGGCCAGATGTAGTCGAAGAACTGAATCTCGACCACCGGCTTCAAGCCGCGCGTCGCGAGCCCGATGGCGCGGCCGACGATGTTCGCCTCGGCGAGCGGTGAGTTGTAGACACGCTCGCTCCCGAATCGACGCTGCAGCCCGCGGGTGACGGTGAACACACCGCCCTTTCCCTTGACCAGCTCCAGGTACTGCTCGCGGCTCACATCGGCCACGTCCTCCCCGAACACGAGGATTCTGGGATCCCGCGCCATCTCGTCCTTCATGCACGCGTTGAGGAGGTCCACCATAGTCGTCGGGTCACCGGCGAATTGCGGATCGTCCTCGGTGTCGAATTGCTCCGACGTGGGGTCCACGTCCGGCGAGTACACATACCGGAGCGCGGTCTCGGGCTCCGGTTGCGGAGACGCGAGGGCCATGTCGGCGGCGACGGTGACCTCGTCCTCCACCTGTCGCTTCACGGCCTCGATTTCGGCCTCGGTCGCGAAACCTTCCGACACGAGCCGCTTGGGAAACACCACCAGGCAGTCGCTCCGCGCCTCCTCGTCGCGCTCCTTGGGTGGGCGGTACAGCCGCTCATCGTCAGAAAGCGAGTGCGAGTACGGCCGGTGCACCCGGGCGTGCACAAGCGCCGGTCCCTTGCCCTGGCGTACGTACTCGGACGCGCGCAGGAGCACGTCGTAGGACGCCACGGGATCGCAGCCGTCCACCTCCTCGACCAACAGGCCGGGGAAGTTGCTGACCAGCTTCGACACGGAGCCGCCCGCGGTCTGGACTTCGATGGGGACCGAAATCGCGTACCCGTTGTCTTCGATGAGGAAGAGGACGGGCAGCTTCAGGTTGCAGGCGCTGTTGAGCGCCTCCCAGAACTCCCCTTCGCTCGTGGTCCCGTCCCCGGCGGACACGTAGACCAGCTCGTCGTCGTGGATCGGCCGCTCGGGGAGGCCCTCGATCCGCTCGTATTTGAGGCGGGCCTCAGCGCAACCCACGGCCTGCAGCAGCTGGGTGCCCGTCGGGCTCGACTGGCTCACGATGTTCAGGGCTTTATGCCCCCAGTGCGAGGGCATCTGACGCCCGCCGGAGTTGGGGTCGTCGGCCGCTCCGACGGCAGCCAGGAGCATCTCGGTCGGGGTCATGCCGAGGGCGAGAACGAGCGCGCGGTCGCGATAGTAAGGATAGAACCAATCGTAGGCGGGACGCAGGACTTTACCGGCGGCGACGAGCACGGCTTCGTGACCGGCGCCGGAGATCTGGAAGTAGATCTTGTTCTGCCCCTTGAGCTGGATCTCCTTATCGTCGAGCCGCCGCGACAGGAGCATGATCCGGTACATGTCGAGCAGGTCGCCCTTGGACAGGGCCTTCGCCCGGGGGCGGGGGCGGGGGCGGGGTTGAGCGCGCGTCGACATGGAACAAAGATAGTCCTACTTCGGCGCGCTCAGAAGCCGCTCGATCCGGGGAAAGGAGTCGAGCGCTGCGCGGATGTCGGGATCGTTGCGGACGAGAAACTCGTCGCGCGCGTCCGCTCCCCAACGCACTTCGGCGACGCGGATCGCGAGGTTCCGTCCGATCCGTGCCGCGAGCATCGAGTCGGGCTGCGCCGTGACGTGGAAGCGGCTGCGGACGCGCTCCACGAACGGCAGCACCAGCTTGGCTTGCCACTCGGCTCGGGCGGTCATCCACGCGGCGCGAGCGGCGGGTGTCGCCGGGAGCGTCGACGCAAAGCTGTCGGCCACGCTCGCATCGAACCCGGAGTCCGACGCGGCGCTCCACCACACGGGAACGGCGGCCGGTCTGGGAAGCTCGATGTCGGGCGCGATGCCGCCGCCGCCGCGGACCGGTCGGCCGTGGTCGGTGTGGAAGACCTCGAGCGTGTCTTCCCCGGCGCCCCCTGCCCCGCCGAACTCACGGTATTCCTCGTACCGCAGGCCGCGGTACCGTCGCTGGACGAAGCGGCCGCTGGGAGTGATCACGCGGCCAATAGTGAGCCAGACGACGTCTCCCTGGGGCGTGATGAAGCCCGTCTGAATGAGGGCCTTTCCGAAGCTGCGTCGTCCCATGAGCAGCGCCCGGTCGTGATCCTGGAGCGACGCCGCCAACGCCTCGGCGGCGCTGGCGCTTCCCCCATCGATCAGCACGATCAGCGGCACGTCGGCGAAATCGCCATCGTGCTTGGTGGTGTACGTCGTATCGACGTCTTTCTTGCGCCCGCGGGTTCTGAACACGACGGTGTTCTTCGGGAAGAACTCGGAGGCGAGCTCCACGGCCGCGGTGACCGCCCCACCGGGATTCCGGCGCAGGTCCAGAATGATCCGAGCCGCTCCCTGATTCCGGAGGCGCCGAATCGCGTCGTGCACCTCTGAGGCTGCTTTCTCGCCGAACTCGTCCAGGCGCACGTAGCCGGTTTGGGCATCGGCGAGCCGAACGCTCGACACCGACAACTCCTTGATGAAGTCCCGCTTGAGCGTGACAGAGAAGGTGTCGGGCTCCAGGCGCGAGCCTCGCTCGAACCGCAGGCGCACTTTTGATCCCTTATCACCGGCGAGCCGGAGCTCAACGGCACGCGGATCCAGACCGGCTATCGTCGTATCGTCGACCAGTGTCAGGCGGTCACCCGGTTGAATGCCGGCCTTGTCCGCAGGACTCTTCGCGAGCACGGCGAGCACGCTGGCGGACCCGTCCACGTCTTCGAGGACCAGGCCGGTGACGGCCAGCTCGCCCCGGGCGAGCTTGCCCGCCTTGTCGTGCTCGGCGTACGACTCGAAGCGGCTGTGCGGGTCGAGCGAATGCAGGACGCCGTCGATCGCCGCCCGCACGAGCTGCGCGTAGGTCACCGAATCGACGTAATTCACGCGGATGTGGTTCAGCACGCCGGAGAAGGTCTGCAGCTCCTCGTACGCAGAGCGTCCTTGCGAGGCGGGTTGCTGGGCACTCAGGCTCGCCGTCGGCGTGGCCGCGACGAGCACAAGAGCGACGATCCGAAGCATGGACATCTCCACCAGGCAGACCGCGCTAACATCGCCGCCGCGCCTCGGTCCGGGAAGGGCGTTTTTGCGACAATTTGGGGCGATCTTGCGGCACTTGGCGCCGCCCGCCGGTGCGCACCAATATTCCTGCATGGACCCAGCCACCGCGCGAGCCGCGCTCCGCCTGTTCCCCTACGGCCTGTACGCCATCACCGTCAAGCACGAGGGCGATGAGCACGCCAGCACGGCATCGTGGGTGATGCAGGCTTCGTTCCATCCCCCGATGGTGGCCGTGGCGATCGAGAACACCTCCAAGACCATCGCCATGGTTCGTGATGCGCACCATTTCGCCATCAGCTGCTTGCACGAGGGGCAGCGAGAGGTCGCCGAAAAGCTCGGGCGGCCATCGGCCGCCGCTTCGCAGAAGCTCAAGGGGATCAAGACCAAGCCGGCACCAGCCTCCGGCGTCCCAGTCCTCGCGGACGCGATCGGCTGGGTGGAATGTCGCGTCGTCGCCACACTCCCCGGCGGGGATCACACGGTCGTGCTGGGCGAGGTCCTCGAGGCGGGGGTCGAGCGCGACGGCGCCAAGCCGCTCACGCTCGACGGTGCCGGGTTCACGTACTCCGACTAGCGCCGGAACACGACCTTGCCACCCACGATCGTGTAGCGGACGCGCGCCCGGTCCAGGGAATCGGGGGCCATCGCGAAGAGATTTCGATCCAGCACGACGACGTCGGCGTCGAAGCCGGGGGCGAGTGCCCCTCGCGTCGTCTCGTCGAAGGTCGCGTACGCGTTCCCCGCCGTGTAGGCCCGCAGCGCCTCTCCCACGGAGATTTTCTGCTCGGGAATCCAGCCGTCAGGATTCTTGCCGTCGAGCGTGCGACGGGTGACCGCGGCGTATACGCCGACGATCGGATCGAGCGGCGCCACGGTCCAGTCGGAGCCGAAGGCGAGCTTGGCGCCGGTGTCGAGCAGGGTGCGGAATGCGTACGTCGTCTTGATCCGCACGGGGCCGATGCGCCGCTCGACCCACCGACCGTCGTCAATGGCGTGATAGGGCTGCATCGAGGCGATGACGCCGAGCCTGCCGAACGAGGGGATATCCTCGGGGCGGAGGTGCTGGGCGTGCTCGACGCGGAACCGGCGGTCGCGCGGGCCGTGGGCTCGGATCACGCTGTCGTAGATCGACAGGAGGATGGCATTGGCATGATCACCGATCGCGTGGACGGTCACCTGCAACCCGGCCGAGTCCGCGTTCCCGATCCACTGGCGCATGTCCGTCTCGGGATGCTGGAGCAGACCGCGGTAACCCGCGGAATCGCTATAGGGCTCGAAGAAGTAGGCCGTGCGCGAGCCGGCTGAGCCATCCATGAACCCCTTCAGGCCCCCGATCTTCAGCCAGGGGTCGGTCGAGCCCTCGCGGTGCACGCTGTCCGCGACGGTGCGCCAGTCGTCGAGCGGCAGGTAGAGGGCGGCACGAAGGGTGAGCCGGCCCGCCCGTTCCAGCCGTCGGTAACTCGCCAAGTCGGCCCACGACGCTGACATATGCGCCGTGGCGGTCACGCCAAGCGATGCGGCGTAGGCGAGGGCGCGCGCGAGAGCGGAGTCTCGCCGTTCGGGCGACGGCTCGGGCACCGCCCGGCCGATCACGTCGAGCGCCTGATCCTTGAAGATCCCGATCGGCTCGCCGGTCCGGGGATCGCGGGGGATCTCGCCGCCGGGAGGTGCCGGCGTGGCCTTCGTGACGCCAGCGGCCCGCAACGCCAGCGCGTTGGCGAGCGCCTCATGACCATCGACGCGACTCACGAACACGGGATTGTTCGGCGTCACCGAATCGATCCACTCGTGGTGTGGCAGCGGCTGCCCGGGCCATAGGGTGTGATCCCAGTCCCCTCCCAGGATCCATTCACCGGGCCTCAAGGTGGCGGCGTATTGCTTGATTCGCCGTATGAACTCGGCGGGGGTGGCGGCGTTCCGAAGATCGACCGACGCAAGCTGGAAGCCGCCGTCGACGAAATGAGTGTGCCCGTCGGTGAACCCGGGCAGGACCAGGCCGCCGTCGGCCTGTATGGTCTGCGTTTGCGCCCCGACGTAGGGGGCGATTGCCGCGTCGTCCCCGATCGCCACAATCTTGCCCCTGGCGATCGCCACGTTGCCGGCGTGCGGGGCACCGGTGGACAGCCCGGTCCACACGATGCCGCCGCGGATGACGAGATCCGCCTTTTGCCCGCAGGCGGTGAAGAGAACGCACAGCGCTCCCGCGAATAGGCGTCGGCTCATCGGTCCCTCAACGGAGTCTGGTGATACGGTGGATCGTCTCGAGCGCCGAGATGGCATCGGAGCTCGAGCTCTTGTCTGCCGAGACGGCGGCCGCGCCCGGCTGTGAGGCGAGCGTGTCACGAATGTCGAGCAGGACCTCGAGGAGCAGCTGCTCCCGCTGGTAGACGGCGTCGAGGTCGGCCATGCGGGCGTGATCGTCGGCGGCCTTGGCTCGATCGTAGGCTTCGCGGTAAATGGACTCGAGGTTGGCGAGGATGCGGTCGCGGGGGCGAGTCATGCGAGAGAATATAGAGGCGTGGGATGATAATGCGACGGATCGTGACGCGACGGATGGAACGGCGGCGGATGTTTAGGACTCCTTGGCGCGCCGCGTGACAGTCTTGTGCAGGCCCCAAAGCAACTTTTCCTCATCATCCGCCGCTTCACCATCCGTCGCCTCACCGTCCGCCGCGTCACCGTCCGTCGTCTCAGCCCACCCGCCGTATCACCACGCCGCTCGGCACCTTCGGCACGAAGTACGTCGACTTGGGCGGCATGACATCTCCCGCATCCGCCACCGCAAATACCTGCTCGACCTTCGTCGGGTTGAGGAGGACCGCGGCAGCCGCCCGCCCGCCCCGCACGGCCTCGAACGCGACGTAGGGATCCGGCGTGTACGCGAGCGACGGCGTGGCGGTGCCGGCACCGAAGATATGCTGCACGACCAGCGCCTCGACGCGCGCCACGTCCAGCGAACGGACGGCCGGCGTCCGCCCGAGGCCGGGGACGGCATCCAGCGGCGCGTCGGGCTTGAGCACGAGGCTGACGTCGTACGCGTCGGGGAACGCGACGATACAGGCGGTTCGGTCGCGCCCGAGCTCAGCCAAGCGCTCGGTGCGATCCATGCACGGGGCCACACGCCCCACGTCGAACCACTCGCGCCACCCGGCGACGAGCTTGGCCGGGTCGCTCCCCTGGCCGAAGATGATGCGGTGCGTGGGGAGGATCGTGAGCCCAGGATCGGCCGCCGACACGATGAACGACAGCACACGATCCGCCTCTGGATGCTCCTGCGCGTACGCCACCGCCGTCTCGTATCGGTGATGGCCATCCGCGATGTACAGCTGCGCGCGCCCCGCGAGTCTCGCGAGCTCCGCCGCTGGTGCACCCGACACGACCCACAAGCGAAGTCCGACGCCGTCGAGCTCGGCGCGGGCCGCGGGCACGCCGGACGCCGCTTTCGCAACCGTTCGCGCCAGCGCACGGTCCGGGTCCGGCGCGAGCAGAAAGATCGATTCCAGGTTGGCCCGGGTCCGCCGCAGGAGCGCCAGCCGATCCGCTTTGGGGGCGGAATGGGTCCGCTCGTGCGGTCGCACGCGCCGAGACGCGAACGGCTCGGCACGGACCGCCGCGAGCATCCCGATGCGCGTGCGCCGCTCGCCCGACGCGAGCGCGTAGTCCTGGGCCAGCACGTAGACCGATTCCCCGGGGTCAGGCCGCAGCACACCCTGCTCCCGCCACGCGGCGAGGAGCGCCGCCGCGTGGGCGTAGCGGTCTCCCCCCTCGTCGGGCGCCGACGCTTCCGGCAGGATGAGGTGCACGATATTGTGGGGATCACGCGCCGCGTAGCGCTCGCGATCCTCGCGAGATATCACGTCGTACGGCGGCGCGAGGAGCGCGCTCCACTGGTCACCGGCGGGGGGCGCGTAGCGCTCGCCGCGAAACGGCGCGACCAGCGGCGGCAGCTCGGCGTTCACGTTTGCCCGGAGTCTCCTGTGTCTCTGCGCGAGAACCAGCAGATGGTCGACCGCTGGATCGGCCAATATAAGGAAGGGTACTTCCCACCGCTCACGAACCTAGCGCGACTGACCGAAGAGGTCGGGGAGTTGGCCCGCGAATTGAACCACCGGTTCGGCGAGAAAACCAAGAAACCAGGAGAGGCGGAGGGCTCGATCGCGATGGAGCTCGCCGACATCCTGTTCGTGGTCATCTGCCTCGCGAACTCACAGGGGATCGACCTGGATCAGGCGTTCGCGCAGATGATGCAGAAGGTCACCTCCCGCGACGCCGATCGCTGGACCAGGAAGGCACGCTGACTTCTTCGTGGAGGCGCTGGTAGGACACCAGGCGGTCCGGGTCGAACGCGCCCTGCTCCGCCGCGTCCCGCACCGCGCAATCCGGCTCCGCCAGATGCCTGCAGTTGTCGAAGCGACACTGATCCAGGAACCGGCGGAACTCGGGAAAACAGACCGCGAGGAGCTCCGGGTCAATGCCCCAAGTGCCGACCTCGCGCAGCCCGGGGGTGTCCACGACGTAGCCGCCGCCCGCGAGGGGCACCACGAGCGCTGCGCGGGTCGTGTGCTTACCCGTATCCCATTTCGCGCTGATCTCGCCGATACGGAGGTTCAACCCCGGGTCGAGGGCGTTGAGGAGGCTCGATTTCCCGACGCCCGATTGGCCCGCGAGCACCGATTCCCGCCCGCGCAGCAGGTCGCGGAACGCCGCCAGGCCTTCCGGCAACCGGACCGACGTGGCCAGGACCTGATATCCCGCCGGCGTATACCGCTCCAGCAATCGATCGAGCGCCGTCCGGTCGAGGTCGATTTTGTTGAGGACGATCACGGCGGGAATGCGATTCGCCGCCGCGATCACGAGAAAGCGATCGAGGAACCGGGGACTGGGGTCCGGACTCCGCGCCGAGGCGACCACGACCACCTGGTCCACGTTCGCGGCGATGGGCTGGGCCCGCGGGCTTCGCTCTCCCGCGGCGCGCCTCGCGAGCACGCTCCTCCTCCGCCGCACTCCCGAAATGGTGCCGCGGCCGTCCGACTGCAGCTCGAGCTCGACCACGTCACCGGCCACGACGCGGTCGTCATCGCGATGTTTGAGCTTCCCGCGCAGCACGGCGGTCACCTCGCCGGTGTCCGTGTGCACGCGGTAGGTCGAGCCGGTACGGGCCAGCACCACGCCGGTCGTCACGCGTGCCCCTGCCGCGCGAGGCAGTGATCGAGCTCCCGTTTCACCGCCTCGAGGGTCAAAGCCAGAACGGGTGCGAGCGCGTCCGCCGGCGTTGCTCCCCAGGCGAGGTACTCCGTTTCCACGTGGCCCACCGGCCGATCACCGGCTGCGGACCAGCGAACGAACAGGAGCGCCGCGCCGTAGCGTCCCTGGGGATCAGGCGCCTCGTCCACGAACGTGCCCACCGAGTACGCCTGCCCATCGCTCCCGGTGAACGCCGGAGCGCGCTCGTGCACGCGCTGATAGCCGCCGAGCGTGCCGTCGGTCAGGTTCTCCGTAGGGACTCCCGCAGGACATTGCCGAGCAGGAAGGCAACGTTCGCGGGCCGCTCGGCGAGGCGGCGCATGAGGTAGGGGTACCACTGCGTGCCGAAGGGCACGTACACGCGGACGTTGTACCCTTCGCGGCGCAGCCCGAGCTGCAGGTCGCGCCGCACACCGTACAGCATCTGGAACTCGAAGCGCGCCGGGAGGATCCCTTTGTCACGCGCGAATGCCTTGGCATGGTCGATGATGCGCGCATCGTGCGTTGCGATGCCCGGGTAGTTGCCGCGCAGCATGAGCCGCTCCATGCAGCGGATGTACGTGGCGTCGACGTCGCGCTTGTCCGGAAACGCGACCGAGGCGGGCTCCTGATACGCGCCCTTGCACAGCCGCACCCGGGCGCCGAGCGCGATCATCTGGTCGACGTCCTGCTCGGTGCGTCGCAGATACGACTGTAAGACGACGCCTGCCACGTTGCCGAACTCGGGCTGAAACCTCCGCTTGAAGAGTTGCAGCGTGCGTTCGGTGTAGTCGGACTGTTCCATATCGATGCGGACGAACGAGTCGTGCGCTTTGGCCCGGGCGATGACGGCGCGCATGTTCTCGACGCACAGCGTCTCGTCGATATCGAGACCCATCTGGGTGAGCTTCACGGACACGTTGGCATCCGCCCGGGCTGCCTTGATGCGATCGAGGGTTTCGACGTAGGTATCGCGCGCGGCATGGGCTTCGTCGGCGTTGTGCACCGACTCGCCGAGCACGTCCAGACTCGCGGTGATGCCGGCCGCGTTCAGCGCCTTCAGGGCGGCAACGCCGGAATCGACCGTCTCCCCGGCGACGAAGCGCGCTGCGAACCGCCGGGCCAGCCCGTTGCCGCGGATGAACCGGAAGATGCGAGGCTGCTCGCTGAGCCACAGCAGGCCGGCGCGGAGCATTAAATACCGGGAGTCCGGTGGTCAGGGATAGAACTTCGTGTTCCGCTGCGCCAAGTCGCGCAGCGCGTCGCTCGGTGCGAACCGCGCGCCGTACCGGTCGGCGAGCCGCTCGAGCTCTCCGACGATCCGCGCCGCGCCCAAATCGTCGGCGTGCCGGAGCGGGCCTCCGCGGAACGGCGGGAATCCGAAGCCAAAGATCGCGCCGACGTCCCCGTCCCGCGGCGACCGAACGATGCCCTCGCCCGCGGCGCGCGCCGCCTCGTTCAACATCACGAGCACCAGGCGCTGGATGATCTCGGCGGGCCGCGGCCCACCGTTGGGCTGCGCGCCGATCAACTCGTAGACGGCCGGGTCCACACCACCCTTCTTGCCACCCGCGTACTGGTAGAACCCCTTGCCTGCCTTGCGGCCCAACCGGCCGCTCTTCACCATGCCGGCAAACGCCGGTACGGGAGCAAAACGCTCGCCGTACGCCTCGTGCATCACGCCGATCACCTTCTCGCCGACGTCCAGTCCGACCTCGTCCATCAACGTGATTGGCCCGACGGGGAACCCGAACTCCACCATGAGGCGATCGAGCTCGTCGATCGCTACGCCTTCCACCAGAAGCTGCCCGGCCTCGTTCATATAGGGCGTGAGGATCCGGTTGATCCAGAACCCGGGGCTGTCCTTGACGACGATGGGCGTCTTGCCCATCCGGCGGCCGAAGGCGACGGTGGTGCTCACCACCGCCGGCAGGGTGCGGGTCGACGGGATCACCTCGACGAGCGGCATGCGGGCGACCGGGGAGAAGAAATGCATGCCGATCACGTGCTCGGGTCGGCCGCCGGCTTCCGCGATCCGACGGATCGGGATGGTCGACGTGTTCGACGCGAACACCGTCTCCGGGCTCGACGCGCTCTCCACCTCGCGCAAGACCTGCTGCTTGACCTGCAGGTCCTCGAACACGGCTTCGATGACGAGCTCGGCCCGCCCGAACCCCGTGTAGGTATCGCTCCCCGACAGCAGGGCAACGAGCCGCGCGTGCTCGTATTTCGTGATGCGGCGGCGCTTGAGGCGGTCGTCGAGAATCCCGCGGGCGGCCGCCAGTCCCTTGGTCACACGTGGCAGGTCCGCGTCTTTCAACCGCACGTCGACGCCACCCTGCGCGATGGCGGTGCCCGCTATCCCTGCGCCCATGAAACCGGCTCCGACGACGCCCAAGCGATGCACGGTCGCGGGTGGTGGCGGATTCGGGATGCCGAAGTCCTTTTTCAGCGCGGTCGTCGCGAAAAAGATCTGCACCAGCTTGCGCGAAACATCGGTGACCGCAAGCTGCCCGAATAACTCCGCTTCACGCTTGAGGCCCGCGGCCATGCCATGCCTGAGTCCGAACTCGACGGCTTCGAGTGCGGCGAGCGGCGCCGGATAGTTGCCACGCGTTTGCGCGAGCACCTGCTTCCGGGCCGCGCGGAACACGAGCCGCTGGCCGAGCGGGTTGCCGTCGAGCAGCCACCCGGTGAACCCGCCGCGGCGCCGGCGCCGCGGCTGCCAACCGCCCGCCATGCGTTGTGCCGCCGCGATCGTGATGTCCTTGAGGATCGCGTGCGGCACCAGCTCGTCGACGATCCCCAGGCGAAATGCCTTCTGGGCGCGCTCGACCTTTCCCGCGAGAATGAGGTCGAGCGCCGCCCGCGCGCCGATGAGGCGCGGCAGGCGTTGGCACCCGCCCGCCCCGGGGAGGATGCCGAGCTGCACTTCCGGAAGTCCGAGCTGGGTGCGGACGTGATCGGACGCGACGCGGTACCGGCAGGCGAGGGCGAACTCGAGCCCGCCCCCGAGGCAGGCGCCGTGGATGCCAACCGCCACCGGCTTCGGGAACCGCGCCACCCGCTCCAGCAACTGCTGACCTTCCGCCGAGAGCCGCTCCGCCTCGGCCGCGGTCGCGAGGGCCACGAACTCATCGATGTCGGCGCCGGCGATGAACGTGTCGGGCTTGCCCGAGAAGAACGCGATCGCCTTTACCGACTGGTCGTTTTCAAGCGCCTCGAACGTGGCCTGCACATCCTGTTTGACCGCGCGCGAGATTTTGTTGACCGGCTCGCCTTTGAGATCGAACGTGACGACGGCGACACCGCCGTCGACCAGCTCCCAGGTCAGAGCGGCGCCGGGGGGAGGCGCCATCAATTGCGCTCCAGCACCATGGCGAACCCCATTCCCCCTTGTGCGCAGATCGAGAGCAGGCCGAACCTCGCGTCGCGACGCACCATCTCGTGCGAGAGCGTGGTGACGAGGCGGGTACCGGTAGCGCCGAACGGGTGGCCGATTGCAATCGACCCGCCCATCACGTTGATGATGTCTTCGTTGATCTCCCAGCCTTTCGCCGCCCAGCCTTTCAGGTTCGAAAGCACCTGCGCGGCGAAGGCTTCGTGCACTTCGATGACGCCCAGGTCTTTCCACTCGATCCCGGCCCGCTCGAGCGCCTTCGGGACCGCGAAGATGGGGGCCTGCAGGAGCTGCCACCCGGGATCCACGGCGGCGACCGCGTACGAGCGGATGTACGTGAGCGGTGTATAGCCGAGGGCGCGGGCGGCCGCGTCGCTCATGAGGAGCACGGCGGACGCGCCGTCCGTGAGGGGCGACGAATTCGCCGCCGTGACGCTGCCGTAGCGTCGGTCGAACACCGGCTTGAGTTTCGCCATCTGCTCGAGCGACGTATCGCGCCGGATGCCGTTGTCCGCCGTCACTACGGTCTCTCCGCTCCGCGCGGGCAGCCATGGGACCACCTCGGCCATGATACGGCCATCATCCGTACCCTTGGCGGCGAGCGTGTGGCTCCGGAATGCCCAGCGGTCCTGCGCCTCGCGGGTGATGTGGTTTTCCTTGGCCATCTTTTCAGCCGACTGGCCCATGGATTCGCCGGTGGAAGGCTCGGCGATCGCGGGCGAGACCGGGACCAGGTCACGGGGTCGGATCCGGCCGAAGGTCTTGAGCCGCGCGCCCACCGACTTTGCCTTGCTCGCTTCGACCAGGATGTCCGCGAGGCGTCGGGAAGCGAGGATCGGGATGTCCGAGAGCGACTCGACGCCTCCCGCGATCACGACGTCGGCACTCCCGAGTGTGATCTCGTCGTAGGCGTTGGCCACGGCCTGTCCAGAGGACGCGCACGCCCGGTTGAGCGAGTACGCGGGGATTTCCTTGGGAAACTGGGGCAGCAGGCTCACTTCGCGCGCGACGTTGGGAACGAGCGCGGACGCGACGACTTGCCCGAAGATCACGGCGTTGACGTCGGCACCCTCGAGATTGGTCCGCTCGAGCAGCTCGCGGGTCACGAACCGCGCCAAGTCCACGGCCCGCGCGTCTTTGAGCGACGTGCCCGACTTGCAGAACGGCGTGCGGTAGCCGGCGACGATCGCGGCGCGCCGTCCATTACCAACCGGCATTACATTCCCCTCCCGTCAGTCAGACACGAAACCTACCACGGGGCCGGCCGCAGGGCCAAGCGGGAGAACGCCGACGAGCGAAGCGCCATTTTCTCATCGCACGCGCGCCGCCGCAC
>DASQIB010000186.1:0-15766 GCA_035631795.1 Gemmatimonadales bacterium
CAAGTAAGGAATGACCTCCTGCAGGATCCCGTCCCCGTACGGCCCGTTGTTCGCGGAGTTCACCGCGTACGAGTCGTCGAAATACGGCGTCGGGTGCTGGAACGTCACCGCGATCATGCGGGGGAAATTGGGCGAGCTCCAGGCCTTGTAGAACTCGAACCCCGGCTCGCGCGCCGACCGCGCCAGTCGGGCCGCGCGCTGCTCCGAGGTCTCGGAGGTCGAATCCGTCGAGAAGCCGAACGGTGGCCGCAGGTTGAAGTGCCCCTGCTCGTACACCGTGGGGTAGCGCCGGGCGGTGTCGGTATCGTAGCCGCGCGGGAGCAATACCGTTGCCCCGAGATACATCGGCCGGCCCCACCAGGCTGACAGGATCTTGCTCTGGATCTTGAGATGCTTCACCCACTTCGTGTCGGGGGGCAGGTCGATGGGCGGGAGGACTCGCGTGAGCTCGAGGCGGATCGTGTCCCCCTTCGACGGATCGAGATAGACCTTCCGCACCTCGCTCACGAGATTACCCGGGGACTTGTTGAACTGCTGGCCCTCCCATTGGTCGTCGTGCAACCAGAGCGTGTGCCCGTCCGCGCGCCGGAACTCCGAGTAGACGTTGAGCAGGCCCTGCACGTAGTAGTCCCCCGCCGGAATGTCCTTGAGGCCCCACACGGGATACCCCAGGGTCGAACCGTCGATGACGCCGGCCGTACCGGGCGCGAGCTGCGTGACGTCCACGCCGAAAAAGGGCGTGCAGTCGCTCTCGTGCCGCACCTGCAGCCGCGGCTCGACGTCGTCGTGGCGGGTCAGGAAAACGTACATACGGCCGGTCACTGGCGCGGCGCGCATGCCGGCCGGTACCGATATCTCGAAGCGTGCCTGAGCGACGAGCGGTGCGGGGACGGCAGCGGCGCAGGCGGCGAGGACGGGGACGATGGTAACGAAGCGCAACGGGCGATCCTGGAAGAGGGTCGGGTAGTGTGGCGTCAAACGTCGGGCGTGGCAAGCCAGGTCGGCCGAAACCGTCGCGCGGTATCTGTGAGGAATCATAGATCTTGTCTCCATCGTGTATGAGGCACTAAAGTCACTCATAACCCACGAGGACGGACTCTCGATGCCTCAAAGCGATCACGACCGCCGCGTCGACTACATCGAGTTCGGCGCAACCGACGTCGCACGCACCAAAGCGTTTTATCAGCAGGTCTTCGGCTGGAAGTTCGAGGACTACGGTCCGGACTACACGAGCTTCCAGGACGGCCGCCTGAGCGGGGGGTTCACGAAAGACGCGCCCGTCCGGCCGGCTAACCCGCTCGTCGTGATCTACGCCACGCGGCTGGAGGACACCGAGGCCAAGATCAAGCAGGCGGGCGGCAAGATCGTGAAAAAGGCCTACGCATTCCCGGGCGGTCGCCGGTTCCACTTCAGCGATCCCAGTGGGAATGAGCTGGCGGTGTGGACTGACAAATAGCCGCTGACACTCTGCGGCCCTTCGCCTCGTATGAATTCCGACCCCTTCACTCGATCGATTCCGCCATGGCCAAACCGCTCCTGCAGCTTGCCGCCGTCGGCGTCGCCGGCTTCGCCCTCTGGAAGCTCGCGTCGTTCATCCTGTTCCCTGTTCTCACGCTGGCGTTCAAGATCGCGCTGGTCGTGGGGATCGTGATGTTTGCGATCTGGTTCTTCAAGAAGAACGACCAGAAGAAAGACGATACGGCGACGGGCGACGCGTGATGGTGGGGGGGCGCAGCTCGCTGCCCCCCCCTCCGTTTTCACCCGCTCGCCCCCGCGTATCGCCGTAGCGCGACGCGCCACGCGAGGCGCGCGAGCAGGAAGACGAGCGCGGCCACCAGCGCAGCGAACAGGGCCAGCGCCGGTCGGAGGCGTCCCGTGAGCGCCGACGCGGGTACTGTGGTCGTCCACGCGATGGGGATCAGGTACACGAACAGGAAGCGCAGCGCGCCGGGGTACGCCGAGACCGGGTAGCGCGCGCCCTCGAACAACGCGTCGAACAGCACGGCGATATTCTCCACCGAGACGAACCAGAAGGCCAGACTCATGAGCAGGACCCAGATCGCGTAGACGACCACGGCCGCGGCCGCCAGCGCCAACCCGAACGCCACAAGTTGCTCCAACGATGGAGTGCGGCCCATGCGATGCAGGGCGTACCCCGCCAGGGCGAGCCCGAGCACGATATCGGTGAAGCGCCAGATGTCGAGCCGGCGGAACGAAACGAATCCCTGCGGGTCGACGGGTTTCACGAGCACCAGATCGAGCTCGCCGCTCCGCACCTCCCCCACCAGGCCACCGATCCCGGGTCGCAGCACCGCCTCGATCAACCCGGTGAGTGTGTTGAACACGCCGAGCAACACGACGATCTCCCAGTAATCCCAACCCCCGAGCTGGCTCGTATGCCGGAAGAACAGGGCGAGCGTGAGCAGCGCCGTCGCCATGTAAAAGAGGGTGCCGAGCACGCTCGCCACGAAGTTGGCGCGGTATTGGAGCTCTTCCGCCACGTTGATGCGCCAAAAGGCGGCGAGCAGGCGGAGGACCTGCCTCATCCGCCCACCGCCCCGTAGCGCCGCAACCCGCGCGTCCACGCGGCGCGGCACGCCACCGCCCAGAAAGCGAGCCACCCGAGCTGGGTTCCAAACCCTCGCAGCACGGCCTCGACGCCCTGGACGTTGCCGGTGAGCAGGTCGACGGGAAACGCGAGCATCGAACGGAACCACAGCACGCCGGCGACGCTCGCCACCGCGGGCGGGAGGAGCGCGAGTGGCGCGATGCGGCCGGCCAGAAACAGCGACACGCCCGCGTGGAGCTCCATGATCGCCGTGGCCCGCGTGGTCCAGAAAGCGAGCAACCCGGTGGTGAAGCTGATGAAGAACCGCATGCCGGCCGCGAGCAGCACGGCGACGGCGGTCAGAGCGAGGCGCCCGGGCGTCGCGGACAGCCGCACCGCCGGCCAGAGGACGGCGGCCACGAGCCAGACGATGAGAATGACGCTGGCCGTGCGGGCCTTGTAGGCGATGTTGTCGGCTACGGCTTCGTGGGCTGGGTGGAGCGGCCGGGCGAGCCGAAAGTTCAGCTCACCCTCGCGGATCCAGCGGTCCAGGTACCAGGAATCCCAGGCGATGGTGAGCTGGTTGATGAGCATCACGCCGAAGAAGTACCGCGCGAAGTCGGCGCGGGCGTACCCGCCGACCGTCCCCGAGCCGGCGATCGCCCACCAGATGCCGAGCGCGATGGCGGGCTCCGTGACGCCCCAGAGAAGCCACAGGACGATCGACGCGCGGTACTGCAGGTCGACCAGCCACGCGTTGCGAATCAATGCCGCGTAGCGCCGCGTCCAGCTCACGCGTCCTCTCCCTCGACGCCCTGGGCGAACGCCTGGCGAATCACCTCTTCGATGGGCGGGTCTTCGATCGACAGGTCGGCGATCGGGAGCGCGGCCAGTAGTCGCGCGCTCGTCGCCGGAGCCTCTTCCCGCCGGACCTCGAGCACCGCGTTGGGGAAGTGAAAGCTCTTCACGTCGCCGAACGCGGCGAGGGCGTCCCTCGTTACGCCATCACCACCGCCCAAGACGAGCTCGATCCGCTTGACGCGCGCGATCCGGGCCACCAGGACATCGAGCGCGCCGTCGTACAGCAGCCGGCCCTGGTTGATCATCAGGACTCGCGAGGCGAGCGCGGTCACGTCCTGCATGTAGTGTGAGGTGAGCAGGACCGTGGCGCCGTGGCGGTCGCGGTACTCGATGAGGAACCGGCGGATCGCCTCCTGGGCGGTGACATCGAGGCCGAGAGTTGGCTCGTCCAGAAACAGCAACGGCGGTCGGTGCAGGAGCGAGGCGACCAGCTCGCATTTCATCCGCTCTCCGAGGGAGAGCTGACGGACGGGTTTGTCTCGCACGTCCTCGAGTGCGAGGAGCGACACGAGCTCCTCGAGCCGCTCGCGGTAATCGGCCTCCGCCAGGTCGTAGATCGCGCGGTTCAGCTGGTAGGTCTCTTCGGGCGGGAGATCCCACACGAGCTGCTGGCGGTTGCCGAGCACGAGGGCGATGCGCCGCTTGAACGCGGGTCCGCCGGTCCACGGGTCGAATCCGGCGACGTGCACGCGCCCGCCCGTCGGATACAGCAGGCCGGCGAGCATCTTGAGCGTCGTCGTCTTCCCCGCACCGTTGGGGCCGAGGAACGCGACGATCTCGCCCGGGTCGATGCGGAACGTCACGTCGCGCACCGCCTGCACCTGGCGATAGCGCGGGCGCACCAGCGCGCGCACTGCGCCCCTGAGGCCGGGGTCCCGTACCTTGACCTGGAACGTCTTGCTGAGCCGCTCGGCGGCGACGAGCGTGGCGGGCATGTGAGGAAATGTACCGCGGGGAATTTGACCCCGAGCTGCCGCGGGCGGACGGAGGCGAAGAAGGCTAGATTCTCCCCCGCCCGTGAGCGCCGCGACCGCAACCCGTCTCCTCCCCGACCGCCGATACGGCATCGACCGGCGGACGCTGCCGCGCCGGCAAACGGTGACCATCGTTCCGGTTGAACGTCGTCAAGTGGTGGACCGTCGATGGGGGGCCGACCGGCGCAGCACACTCGAGCGTCGCGGCAGCCACCAGCGGAATCCCGCCCTGGAGACGCCGGGCGAGCATCTGCGAAACGCGCTGCAACTCCTGCGCGAGCTGCATTTCATCGGTGAGCCGACGTTCGACGCCGCCGTGGCGCGACTGCAGTACGCGCTCGACCTCCTGGAAAAGCGACGCTAGCGGGTCGCGTGCGAGCCGGCGTCGCGAGCTTCGCGCTCCTCTGCGCGGCGGCACTGATGCTCGCGTCGAGACCACTCGACGCCCAACGTCTCCGGTACATCACGACCGCGCGGCAGCTCGGGCCAATCGGCTACCGCGATCCTCTCGGCGTCGTATCGCCGGACGGCGAGTGGCTCGCGTTCACCAGCGGTGAACATGTGCTGCTGCAACGCATCGTGGGCGGACCGGTGCGCGAGTTGGGATCCGGCGATGGAACGCCGAGTGACATCGCCTGGCTGCCCGACGGCCACCACGTCGCCGTACGCGAGCTTCCGCTCGACAGGGTGGCGGGGCCGTGGTTCGTCTACGACATCACGTCAGGCGCGCGAGCGCGTCTCTGGCCCAGCCGGGCGACCATTCGCGCGGCCTCGATCGAGATCGACCCCGGCCGGCTGTCACAGCTGGCGTGGTCACCGGACGGCGCGCAGGTCGCCGGTACGGTGCCGGAAGGAGCCGGCGCGGGCCTGTGGATCGTCGCCGCCGACGGCTCGGATGCGCAGCGACGAGCGAGCGATGCGATTCTGTCGTATCCTGCCTGGGCACCGGCCGGGGAAGTGGCGTGTCTCGAACGCTCCGGCAGCGACCAGCGGCTCACGCTGCCGTGCGGCAGCGGTCGGAGAATGCTCGACACGACCGTCTACGGGCCCATCGCGTTCTCTGCCGACCGCTTGTATTACGCGACGCCCAACGACCGGGGCGTGCTCGACCTCTGGGTGCGGATGCCCGGTGCGCCAGCCGTCGGCCTCACACATTTCGCGCGGGATGCCTACGCACCGTCCGTCGCGCGCGACGGTCGCGTAATCTTCAAGACGCAGGACTACCGGGTGTTCGTGGCGGTGGCGCCCGCGGCCGGTGGGGAGACCCGCGCCGTTACGACCTTCATGTCCGAGAATCCGACGTGGAGTCCGACAGGCGATCGTCTTTCGGTCACCTTCGGTAACTGGCGCCGCGTGGTCGACGACTTTCGCTACCCCGATATCGCGCAGGACATCGGCATCGTCGCCGTCGACCTCGAGGCGCCCGCGGCCAAGGGCGCGCCGGATACCGTCTTTCGGGCCTCGCCCTCCGAGGACCAGGGGATGCAGTGGTCCCCAAATGGGCGCTGGGCCGCCTTTCATTCGCATGCGGATCACACGGACATCTATCTCCAACCCGCCGACCGGTCCGCGCCCCCACGCAAGATCTCCGAGGGACCGCTGCGCGAGACCGGTTACGCGCGGTGGTCGCCCGATGGGTCGTCGATCCTGTTCACGGCGTACGAGCGGGACGGCGCCGTCATGCGCCCCGGGGTCTATCTCCTGGGCATGGACCAGACAACCGGTGCCGTCACGAGGGCGCAGCGACGGATTCCCATCGCGTTCCCCGGCAACCCGATCAACGTCGAATGGCTGCCCGACGGCCGGCGAATCGTGTTCGAGGGCGCCCGGCGGTTCGGTAAGAAGGCGCTCTATACCGTTCCGGTGGCCGGTGGGTTGCCCACGCCGTTCCATGAGTTCACCAGTGACGAACTCGATTCCGGGGTCAGCGTTTCCGCCGACGGGCGTTGGGTGGCGTTCATCGCGCCGGATCGCGCGGGCCACCTCCAGGTGTTCCGGGTGCTGCTTGGCGGCGGCGCGCCGCAGCAGCTCACCTTCGATCCCACCGACAAGACCCAGCCCGCCTACGATCCGACGGGCCGGTGGATCGCGTTCACGATCTTCAACTACGTCGCGCAGTTCTGGCTGCTCGACCCCTCCTAGCGCCGATGTCTGGATTCACGATTCGTCGGGCCACCGCCGCGGACGCGTCCGTGCTCGCGCACCAACGGGCCGGCATGTTTCGGGACATGGGCGAGCTACCGGACGAATTGCACGACCCGCTCGTCAAGGCGTCGACCGCCTATTTCGCGAGGGCGATCCCGGAGGGAAGCTACGTGGCGTGGCTCGCGCAGAAGCGCGATGCCCCCGCCCCCCCCGCCCCCCCCGCTCCCGGGGAGATCGTCGGTGGCGCGGGCCTCCAGCTGCGGGAGCTCCTGCCGCGTCCGCATCCCGAGCGAACGCGGCTCATGCGCGGTCCGCAGGCGCTGATCCTGAACGTGTTCACCGAGCGGTCCTGGCGGCGCCGCGGCGTGGCCGAGGCGCTGATGCAGGAGCTCTTGGCGTGGTGTCGAGACAACGGTGTGGAGAGCGTCGTCCTCCACGCCTCCAGCGACGGGCGCCCGCTCTACGAGAAGCTCGGCTTCACGGCCACGAACGAAATGCGATATGGGGGGAAAGGCGGCGTCACACGGTGACGCCCGCGCCCGCGCGCGTGTACGATCCGTCCGACTCGAGATTCCAGGCTTCCGGGTCCATGAGCTCGCGTTCGAAAATGGCATCGAGTCGCGCCCGGGCGCCTGGGTCGTTCACCGGCGCGACGACCTCGACGCGGCGCCGCAGGTTGCGCGGCCGCCAGTCCGCGGACCCGATGTAGTACTCCGGCTCACCGCCGTTCGCGAACTGATAGATCCGGCCATGCTCGAGGAAGCGGCCCAGCTGGCTCACGACCCGGATCCGCTCGGACAGCCCCGGCACACCGGGGCGGAGCATGCAGATCCCGCGCACCACGAGCTCGACGTCCACGCCCGCCTGTGACGCGCGATAGAGCGCGCCGATCACGGTGGCATCGGCCAGACCGTTGAGCTTTGCCCGAATTCGTCCGCCCCGGCCCGCGCGCGCGTGGTCCGCCTCTCGCGCGATGAGCGCCAGGAACCGATCCAGCATGTTGGTCGGGGCGACCAGCAATTTGCGGAACGGCGCCTGTGGCGGCCGAGACGAGCCGGTCAGCTCGTTGAAGAGGGCGTGCAGGTCCTCCGTGATGCCTTCGTCCGCGGTGAAGAGCCCGACATCCGTGTAGAGGCGGGCGGTGTCGGCGTTGTAGTTGCCGCTCCCCACATGGGCGTAGCGCCGCATCCGACCGGCGGCCCGCCGCACGACGAGCGCGATCTTCGCGTGGATCTTGAGGGTCACGAGCCCGGTGATCACATGCATCCCCGCGGCCTCGAGGCTCTGGGCCCAACCGATGTTGAGCTCCTCGTCGAAGCGCGCCTTGAGCTCCACGAATACCGAGACGTCGACCCCGCGGGCGGCCGCGCGGCGCAGCGCATCGCCGATCGGCGAGGGCCCGCCGGGGCGATACAGCGTCAGTTTGATCGCCGCGACGTCGGGATCATCCGCTGCTTCGGCAATGAAGCGCTCGAACGTGGCCGTGAAGGAGTCGTACGGATGGTGGACGAGGACATCGCCTCGGTCGAGGGCTTCCACGATCGAGCGGCGGCCGGCGAACGGGTCTTGGGCGACGAAGGGTGGATAGTCGAGATCCGGTCCGGCGAGCAATCCGGCGAGCTGCCCGAGCCCGCCCAGGTCCACGAGGTCCCGAGCCTCGTACACATCCGAGGGGCCGAGCGCGCTTTGGAGATCGCTTTCCTCGAACCGCAACTCGCGCTGTAAGAGCTCCCGCAAGCCGGGTGGCATGGCGCGCTCGACTTCGATGCGCACCACCGGTCCCCACGGCCGCCGCCGCACCTCCTCCGCGACGGCCTGCGCGAAACTCGCCGTCCCGAGCTCGTCGAGCTGGATATCGCCGCTGCGGGTCACGCGGAACGCGTACGTGTCGAGCACCTCCCGGCCCGGGAACAGCGTCGCGAGGTGCTGGCGGACTTGGGCCTCGAGCGGAATGACGCCGCGCTCGACCGCGACAAAGCGGGGCAGGGACGATGGCAGTTCCACGCACGCGTAGTGCACGGGCCCCGCCCGACTGTCGCGCAGCACCACGGCCAGGGAAAGCCGGCGGTCCGCCAGATGCGGGAACGGGTGTCCCGGCGCGCGGGTCAGGGCCTTTGGTGTCAGGAGTGGCGCCACCTCCTCGCTGAAGCGACGGGCGAGGGTCTGGCGCTCGTGCGCCGACAGGTCACTCCAGGTCCGGATTGGGACGTATTCGGCCAAGGCGGCGGCGACAATCGCCAAGCACCGGTACTGTCGCGCGACCAGGGGATGAATCCGGATCGCGATCGCGTCGAGCTGTTCGGCCGGCGTGAGGCCGTCAAGCGACCGGTCGCCGTTCCCCGGCTCGGCGGAGGCGACGCGGTGTTTCAGCGCGCCGACCTGCACCATGAAGAACTGGTCCATATTGGTGCTGAAGATCGCGAGGAAGCGGAGCCTGGCCGCGAGCGGCGTGCGCGGGTCCTGGGCGAGCGCCAGGACGCGGGCGTTGAACTCGAGCGTCGACAGGAGCGCGTTGATGAATTGATCGGCCGCGGGCCACGCGGCGTCGAGCGCCCTGTCGGGCAGGGCGGGCACGCGCAGCTCGCTCAGGGTCAGGCGACTCGTCTCGTCTGTGGTGCCCCCTCGACCACCCAGCGCGAGCACGGCGTGTTCCGCCGAGTCGACCGAGGCGGCCGACCATTCCGGCACGAGCTCGGAGCGCGCCGCCACCGCGAGCGCCGCGAGCGTCGCCGGGTCGCGCAGCACAGGCGAGCCGACGCGCGCAATGATGTCTTGTGGGGCGAACCACTGGAGCCGCGTGGGGGGGATGGCCGTCAGGTCGCGTCGCAGCCGGCGCGCCAGCCAGACCTCGATCGCGGGCCGGAGACCGACGGCCGGGACGACGCCGAGCAACCGGACCTCGCCCTCGACGTTGCCGAGCATGCGCCGCATCGCCCGCCGGCAGGCTTCTTCGCCGCCTCCCTCTTCGAGGGACAAGCGGAGCGCCGCACCGCTGCGGCACAGGGCCAGGCGCCCGTGCGCCACCGCCAGCACGGCCACCTGCCGCGCGGGCGGCGCGGCGGCTGCGGCGAGCCCTGCGGCCGTCAGCTGC
Organism: Gemmatimonadales bacterium; assembly: GCA_035631795.1. Classification (GTDB taxonomy): domain Bacteria; phylum Gemmatimonadota; class Gemmatimonadetes; order Gemmatimonadales; family GWC2-71-9; genus AG41. The sequence goes on from DASQIB010000186.1 coordinate 9,620, forward strand.
GCGGCGCGCGTCGCGCGATCGGTCGACGTCGGGCGCAACGCCCAGCGCCGCTCGATCGCCTGCGCGAAGCGCGATTGCGAGATCACGCTCCACCGCCGCCGCCAAACGACGAGCTCGTGAAACGCCGGGGCCTGGCTTCCGGCGACCGGTGTCACGATGTCGTACGCCAGAACCAACTGCGTCACCGGAACGAGCGGGAGGCGGGCGTCACGCACGCGGCGCTCGACCTCGAGCGCCGTATCGAGTCCCAGGCGGCTGGTGTCCACGAGCGCCCGCAGCCGGCGCGCCGGCTCCGTGGCGCCCGAGAACATGTGACCGGGCTCGAGCTCGGTCGCGGGCGACTCCGAGCGCGCCATCCCCGGCACGTCCAATACGAGCGTGCGTCGGTCCTCCACCTCGAACCGCACGCGGCACCGGATCCCCCGTCGCCGGAGGTCGCCCTCCGGGGTGTCGAAGTAGAGATCCCGGTGGAACGTGAGCCGAATCGGCCCCGCCCGGAGACCCAGGGGCAGGGGCGCATCCACGAGCTCCATGAGGCTCGTCGCGTCCGGCACGTCCCAACGGCGCTCGGTCATGCGGTCATCGGAAGGAGGGAACGCTCAACTCTCGTGACATGCGCGAATGAACTCGCGACGCATCCTGCCTTGATCGTTGATGGTCTTGTAGAAGTCGCCGTAATAGTCGAGCGCCTGCTCGACGCGCTGGTGCTCGAGCCCCTGGGATTCCATGCCCCGATAGAGGGCGTAGATCGTGTCTTTCCGTTGGTTGAACGGGACGAACAGCGCGGCGAGCTCCTCCGGCGTGCGGCAGGTGCCGCGGAAGATCCGCTCGCGCACCGTCCGGATGCCCAGGCGTGGGTCCGGTTGGGCGTAAGGGGTCCAGATGACGCCGGACCAGTCGAAGTCGTAGGGGACCGGATACACCACCCCCGCCGTGTCGCGGATCAGCACGATGTTGTGCAACACGGAAACGGCGAAGTCGGTGTTGCCGATCATGTACTGAAACACCGCCGTCAGCCCCATCTGGTGGAAGTCCAGATCGGTCTGATAGACACCTTTCTGAACGAGCACCTCCATGCTGTTCCGCTTCGCCATGCGATCGTCGTCCTCGAGGAAGAACGCCCAGCGGGTCTCGGGCTCATGCTTCCCTTTGGCGTCGACATAGGTCACATGCGCGAGGCGTGCGCGAAAGCTTCGATCGGTGATGAGGTTGTAGACGCGGTAGATGAGGTATTCCTCGAGCAGATAATTGGCGTACGATTTCCCGCCGCGGCACTGCACGATGAGCTTCAGGCTCGAGCCCTGGTGCGCGAACATCGTGTGCGGCGTCTTCTCGCGGTCGAATACGACCTTGAGCGGCGGATACTGGCAGGTGTTCAGCCGGAAGTGGCCGCGCGTGTGTAACTGCACGTCCATCGTCACGGTATCGCCGGTCGGCGTGGTGTACGAGAGCACGGCGGGGTGGTCCGGCTTGTCGTTGCCGCGATTCTTCCCGAGCGCGCCGAAGTCGGCGGTGAGGGTCAACGCGAGCGGCTCGACGGCCTCGAACAGCCTCGCGCGCGCCGGAGACGGCGTGCTGGTATCCCCGGGTGACTGCGGATCGGCCGCGGCGGACGATGCGAGGCACACCACGGCGAGCGCCGTGAGCGCCGCCCACCGCACGCGGTCGACCGGATCGCGACTCACCCCGCAAGTCTACGGGCCGCTCAGGAGGCTCGCCAGCCGACGCCGACGGGCGCACTTTACAGGCGTGCGCTGGGTTGCGGGGGTGGTGGGCGCCGTCCTGCTCGCCGTGGTGCTGTGGGACGCCTTCGAGACGATCATCCTGCCCAGGCGGGTGAGCGGGAGGATTCGTCTCACCCGGCTCTTCTACCGGTCGACGTGGAAGCCGTGGCGCGGCACGGCGAGGCTGCTCTCAGGGCACCGTCGTGACGCGTTCCTTTCCTTTTATGGTCCGCTCTCCCTGATCCTCCTCCTCGCCCTGTGGGCGGCGGGGATCGTATTCGCCTTCGGCCTGCTCCAATGGGCGGCGGGCTCCGCGCTCACGATGACGGGGGGCGCCCCGAGCTTCGGAGCCGACGTCTACATGAGCGGGACGACGTTCTTCACACTCGGTCTCGGCGACGTCGTACCGCGCACGACCCTCGCCAAGGTGCTCACCACCGTCGAGGCCGGGATGGGGTTCGCGTTCCTGGCGGTCGTGATCGGGTACTTCCCGGTGATTTACCAGGCGTTCTCGCGGCGCGAGGTGGCGATTTCGCTGCTCGACGCGCGCGCCGGCTCCCCGCCGAGCGCCGCAGAGCTGTTGTGGCGGCACCGCGGCGATCCCGGCGCGGCCGCCCTGGCCGATTTGCTGCGCGAATGGGAGCGCTGGGCGGCGGACGTGCTCGAGAGCCACCTGTCGTATCCGCCGCTCGCCTATTTTCGATCGCAGCACTACAACGAATCCTGGGTCGCGGCGCTCACCACCATCCTCGACACGAGTGCGATCGTCATCGTGGGCCTCGAAGGATGGTGCGTGCGGCAAGCCGAGCTGACCTTCGCGATGGCACGCCACGCGGTCGTCGACCTGGCGCAGGTGTTCAGCACGCCCCCAGGGTCGGCGGAGGACCGGCTGCCGCCAGTGGATTTCGCTCGACTGCGGGACCGTCTCACGAGCGGGGGGTTGCGACTGAACGCGCGTCCGGACTTCGACGTGCGCCTCGGCGAGCTGCGACGCATGTATGAGCCGTACGTCGTGGCCCTGGCACGGTACTTGTCCCTGCCGCTACCCCCATGGGTGCGCGCCGCCGAGCGTCCCGATAACTGGCAGACGAGCGCGTGGGACCCGAGGGTGCGGTTGCCGACGCGCGATCCCTCGCCGGCGCCGCCTCAACCATCCACGGGCGCAGCGGAGGAAGAGCACTTCTAAGAGCGCGTTAGGGCGGCGTGCTTCTGATCCGAACCCCCACCTCGTCCAGGTGGTCGAGCAGGTCGGCCGGATCCTGATACACCCGATACGCGCCGGCGCGTTCGAGCTCGTCCGCCCCGTAGCCGCCGGACAGGAGCCCTATGCCGAGCGCGCGGGCGCGGCGCGCCGCCAGCAGGTCCCACACGCTGTCGCCCACGACCACGGCGTTTTCTACGCTCACCCCCAGACGCGCCGCCCCCGCGACGAACAAATCGGGGTCGGGCTTCGCGTATTCCACCTGGTCCCGCGTGATGACCGGGACGCTGGCGGGAACACCGAGCTTCTCGAGGGTCAGCTTGGCGCTCTCCATGCGGCCGCTCGTTCCGATGGCCCACGGCACTCCCACCTGGGTGAGATAGGCGAGCAGCTCGCGCGCGCCGGGCAGCGGTCGAATCTCAGGCGCCATGCGGGCGAACGCGTCCCGGTGCACCTGCATGATCCTGTCAGCTTGTGCTGGCTCGAGCTCGCGGCCGGTCTCGCGAAACAGCGCGTTGACGAACAGGCCGCCGCTCATGCCGATGCGGCGGTGGATTCGCCACACCGCCAGCTCGATACCGGCGCTCTCGAGCGCCTCGCGCCAGGCGAGGACATGCTGATACACGCTGTCGACGAGCGTGCCATCGAGATCGAAGAGGAAGGCGGGGCCGGGTGGCATGGCCCTTCAATCTAGTTACGCCGTTTGGCGTGCGAGCTGCGCTTCCGCCGTCCCCTCACGGGTGAGATCCTGTTGGCCCACTCGTACGCCGACCTTTTGCAGGAATTCGTTGGGCGGGATGCCGCCCGCGAACACCCAGACGTAGTCATTCGGGATCTCCTGGATCTTCCCCGCCACATCGAGCAGCACCGACTTCGCGCGAATCTCGACCGGCTGCGAGTTGAAGACGACCTTCAACCTGCCGGACTTGGTGTACTCGGGCAGCCGCTGCACGTTGCGTTCCTTGATGCGACTGAACGCTTCTTGGCGGTACGACAGCGTGACCTGGTTGCCCTTCTGGTGGGCGAGGCCCATCGCCGCCTCGACCGCGCTGTCGCCGCCGCCCACGACCAGGATCTTTGCCCCCGTGTAGGCCTCCGTTTCGATCAGGCTGTACATCACCTTGGAAAGCTCCTCGCCCTTGATGCCGAGCTTTCGGGGCGTGCCCCGGCGTCCGAGTGCCAGGATGACCGTCCAGGCGCGGTACTGGGCCTTGGTCGTCTTCACGGAAAAGATGCCATCGGGGTCGCGCTGGATGTCTTCGACTTTTTCGCCGGTCCGAACCTCGAGGCCGGCACGGCCGTGCAATTTGCTCCAGAACTGCAGGAGCTCTTCCTTGGAGATCTTGAGCTTCGAGAACTTGCCGTGCAGCGGGAACACGACCGGGCTCGTCATGACGAGCTTTTGGCGCGGGTACTTCGCCACCGTGCCGCCGAACTCGTCCTGCTCGAGCGTAATGTGACTGAGTTTGCGCTCGATGGCGCGGAGCGAGGCACTGATGCCACCCGGTCCGGCGCCCACGATGCACACGTCGCGCACAGCGGGCATCGCGCGGCCGCGCTTGATCGACGCGATCCGCCCCGCGATCGTGTCCACACAGTCGCGTCCCTGATTGACGGCGTTCTTGATGAGCGCCAGGCCCCCGAGCTCCCCCACGATGAACATGTTGGGGACATTCGTCTCGTGCTGGGGCGTGAGCGCGGGCATGTCCGCCCCGACGCTCGGGCTCGCCATCATGATGACGATGGCCCCCACGGGGCATGCCTCGGCGCACAGCCCGTGGCCGATGCACTTGTGGCCATTGACGATGACGGCCTTGCCACCGATCACCGCGAGCACGTCGCCCTCGGGGCATACCTCGACGCAGGCACCGCAGCCGATGCACTGCAGCGCGTCGATGCGGGGATGCTGCGCGCGCGGGCCCTCCGAGAACAGCTTCCCGTGCTCGGCCGCGGCCCGGGCGGCGGCCTCCTTCTTCCTCATGCGCCGAAGGTGGGACGCCATCAAGATGAACAGCAGCGCCGCGAATGCGACGTACATCAGCGTATTGGACATCGGTTCCTTCATGAAACCTTCGGGAAGGGCGCCCGCCGTGACGCACGCGACTTTCGGTCCAGTAATCTTGCTGGGCAGGTGCCCCGTGTCACCGTGGGCTGGGTCACCGCTCCCACGGGTCACGTGGCGTTAAGACGATCAATGGCACATCCTGTTCCCATGCTCGAGCCGCGGCCGGACCGCCGCGCCACGTCCCCGGTCGCCCCGGCCGCGCCCACGCGCGTGTCCGGTGCCCGCGACTCGATCCAGGTGCGGGCGCCCGCTCCGCGGCGGTGGCTCTTCAAGCTGTTCGTGCTCGGGCTCGGCGCGGTGTGCCTCGTGGGGTGGCCGTACTATTCGCAGCCGATGGCCGCGCGGGTTCGGAGCCCGTTGCACCCGTGGCTCAAGTCGTCGGGCTACATCGGCCAGAGCGCGGGGTTGCTCGCCCTCGCGATCTTCCTCTTTCTGTGGTTGTACCCGCTCCGAAAGAAGTACCGCTGGCTCGCGTTCACGGGGACGGTCGCCCAGTGGCTGGACACGCACGTTCTCGCGGCGCTCGCCTTGCCGTTGCTCGTCGCGATTCACGCCGCATGGCGGTTCACCGGCCTCATCGGGCTCGGCTTCTGGTCCATGATGGTTGTCTGGTTCAGTGGTCTCGTAGGCCGCTACATCTACGCCCGCATTCCGCGCACCCGGCTCGGCGTGGAGCTCACCATGGAGGAGATTGCCGCGCGTCGCGGCGCCCTGCTCGAGGAAATCGCTCGGTCGAGCGGGCTCGATCCCGGTCTCGTCGCCACGACGCTCGCGGCGGGACAGGCACCCGCCCGGCGCCGCGGGCTATCGGGCACGCTGTGGCGGATGGTGGCGGACGACCTCGCCCGACGGCGCGCCGCGCGCAAGCTCCGGCGCTTGTGGGAGGCTCGTGGTCCGCGGCGTCGCAAGAACGACCGGCAGATGTTGGGCGCGACGCTCCGGCTCGCACGCCGCGAAATGGCGCTCGCGCAGCAGGCCCGCATGCTCGACGCCACCCACGACGTATTCCGGTATTGGCACGTGCTGCATCGTCCAGTCGCCATCGCGGCGCTGATCGCGGTCCTCATCCACGTAGCGGTGGTGGTCGCCATCGGCGCCACGTGGCTCTGGTGAAGCATGGCCTCCTCGCGGTCGCCCTTGCGTGTGTTGGCGGTCCC
>DASQIB010000187.1:0-6488 GCA_035631795.1 Gemmatimonadales bacterium
GGCGCTACATTTGGAGCCCGCGCCAGGCCCTTTTTTATCCCTCGCTCGCGCCCTGGAAGGAGACCAGATGACCGTGCAGGTGACCCCCCACCCCAAATGGGTGGCCGACCTGGATGCCGCGCTCGATCCGAGCCGCGAGGCAATCCTCGACACGCGCGTGATCGTGGACGCCTCGGAAAACCAGCTGGCAGACGGCCGGATTCAGAACTTCCTCGTGGCCTTCTACCCGATCATCCGGGACTTCCCCCAGTGGCTGCAGCTGTTGCTCGACCGCTCGCCCGAGGACGGCAAGCCGTTCTTCCGAGACAACATCCGGGTGGAGAAGCGGCACGACGCGATGTGGCGGGCGATGGGCGACGGCTTTAACGTCCCCAAGGAGCGGTTCCAGGTGCCTGAGCCGATGATCCCCGAGGTGAAGGAGTTCCACGCCTATCTAACCGACATGTGCCGGGGCGCGAGCTTCGGAGCAGCGGTGTCGGCGACCAATTACGCCGTGGAAGGCGTGGCGCAGAAGATTTCCGAGAAGGCGCTGCGCGGGCTCGCCAAGAACGAGAAGATCGGACCACGCGGGCGCTGGTGGCTGGAGGAGCACGCGAAGTACGACGATGAGCACCCGATCCACGCGCTCGAGATCATCAAGAACTGCGTCAAGCGCGGCGAGGCGCCGCAAGGCGTCACGGATTCGGCGCTGAAGAGCCTGACGCTGATGAAGGGTGCGATGGTGGCTTCCTACGACTCATGAGTAAAGGCAGGCGCGTTTCACCCACGCGCGGGATGGGCACGGCGCCTCCCTCCAAGTCGGCGCCGGCACGCCGGCCGTTCGACCAGCTGCGCGTCGCAGGGGAGATCGTCGCGGCCCTCGCGGACGCCGTCGTCGTGACCGGCGTCGACCGGATGGTGTTGACGGCCAACCGCGCGGCGGCCGAGCTGTTCGGGCGGCCGCTCGAAGATCTCGCGGGAACTCCTATCGACGACCTCGTCGCCTTGAGCGAGCGCCAGCACGTGGCGGAGCGCGAGCATCGAGCCGTCGGGGGCGAGGCGCAGCACTACGAGACGAAGGTCGTGCGGGTCGACGGGGAGGAGCGCGTGGTGGCGGTGGCCACGACGCCGCTCGTCCTCGAGGGCGAGCTCCTCGGCACGGTCGCCACCCTGCGCGACATCACGGAGCAGAAGCGGGCGCAGGATACGCTGGCGCGCTCGGAGGCCCGCTACCGAAACCTGTTCGAGTCCGCATCGGACGCGATCGCGACGTTCGACGCGAACGGTCGATTCACCACGTTCAACCACGCCGCCGAGATCATCTCGGGCTATCGCCGCGAAGAGCTCCTGGGCCAGTGGTTCGCCCCCATGCTCCCGGACGACGAGCTCCCGAAAGCGTTGGGACATTTCCAAAAAGCGCTCGCCGGGGAGACCGGCCTGTTCGAGACCAACTTCTATCGCAAGGACGGCGAGGTCCGCACGATTCAGGTGACGTACTCGACGCCGCAGCTGGACGAAGAGGTCCTCTGCGTCATCCGCGACGTGACCGACCAGAAGATGCTGCAGGAGCAGCTCATCCAGTCCGAGAAAATGTCGGCGATCGGGCAGCTCGTCTCCGGTGTGGCGCACGAGCTCAACAACCCGCTCGCGGGCATCTCCGCCTTCGCGCAGCTGCTCCTCTCGGAAAAGCGGTTCCCGCCGGACCAGCGGACCGCAGCCGAAATGATTTACGCCGAAGCCCGGCGGGCGTCCCGTATCGTCCAGAACCTCCTGACGTTCGCGCGCCAGCACAAACCGGAGCGCACGCCGACGTCGGTCAACCAGGTGCTCGACGATACGCTCGAGCTACGGGGCTACGAGCTCCGCGTCCGGGGCATCGACGTGCAGCGGGACTACGACGAGCAAGTGCCGGAAACGATGGCGGATGCGCACCAGCTGCAGCAGGTGTTCCTGAACCTCATTACGAACGCCGAGCAGGCGATGGAGCGTGCGGAGCGAGACCAGCAGCGTCTCACCGTGCGCACGCGCCGCGCGGGCGAGCTGATCCGGATCGAGGTGGAGGACACGGGACCCGGGATCCCGCCCAACCTCCTCGAGCGGATCTTCAATCCGTTCTTCACCACGAAGCCGACGGGCTCGGGCACGGGGCTCGGCCTCTCGATCTCGCTGGGAATCGTGCGCGAGCACGAAGGGCGCATCTGGGCGGAGAACGCGCCGCAGGGCGGCGCCCGCTTCGTGATCGAGCTCCCGATCGTAGCACCCCGGGGGACGGGAGAGTTCCTGAGTACGCCAGCCGCGCAACCGGTCACCGATCGCTTGCACGTGCTGGTCGTGGACGACGAGGCATCGGTCCGGGTCGCGCTGCAGCGCTATCTGTCGAGTCGCGGCCACGAGGTGGAAACGACGGCCAGTGGAAAGGAAGCGCTGGCCCGGATGCGCGAGGACGCGTTCGACGCCGTGATCATCGATATGCGGATGCCCGACCTGTCCGGAGAGCAGCTGTTCGGCGAGCTGAAGGCGCGCGATCCGTCCTACGCCGAACGGGTGATTTTCACAACCGGGCAGCTGGTGGACGACGGCGTGCGGGGATTCCTCGCCTCCACCGGCCGGCCATGCGTACCCAAGCCCTTCGAGTTCAGCGCTTTCGATCAAGTCCTGCCCGCTCGACGCTTGAACTGATATCCGAAAACGAGCACGGGGGCCACCGATGGTGGCCCCCGTTGTTCTTACACGCGCTGCAGGCGCAGTCGCTGTCGCGCCGGCCGTCGCCACGCGCTCTGCTCGTCCCGCTCGTGCTCATGCCGCTCCTCGCGCACCCGGAGCCGGTCGTCGCGCGACGGAACCCGCCAGGCCACGGTCATGCGCTTTTGCTTCCGCAGGATCTCGATCGAGACCGTCTCGCCCTTGTCGTACGACCGAAGGATGCGCATGGCGTGCTCCGGACTCGAGGGCTTCCGACCGCCGATGGAGATGATTACGTCGCCGCCCTTCAACGGGAGGCTCGAGTCGGCCGGCGCCTTGACGACGAGGATCCCCTCTTTGGTCCCGAAGTAGTCGCCCAGGTCCGGGTTGAGGCTCACCAGCTTCAGATCGCCCCACGGAGAGACGAAGAAGTCGAAGTTCATGTCGGGCATGTCATGCATGTCGGGCATGCCGGGCATCACCATGATTCCCGGGTCTCCCATCTCCATCCTGAACCGTCCGTCCCCGAGCTTCGCGGCCACGACTGTGGCCTTCTTGGTGTCGCTGCCCCGCCGGTATTCGACCTGCACTGTGTCACCAGGATCGAGCTGATGTGCGAGCTCGACGAGCTTTTTGCCCGGCCCTGATTCCTCGTCGTCGTCCGACGGTACGCCGCCGAGCGACGTGCCGTTGAACTTGGTGATAATGTCCCCGACCTTGAGGCCGGCTTTATCCGCCGGGCCGCCCGGGGTCACCGCCTCGATTTTGGCGCCGACCTTGTCGGACTCGGTGTTGGCGTCGGTTCGCACGATTACACCGATCCGGCCGCGGTTCTCGCCCATGGCGTAGGCGAAGCCGCGCGCCACCCGCGGCGCCCGCCTGACCCGAGGAGCGGGAGCCGTCGTGTCCTGGGCGGCGAGCGCGATCGGCGCCGCGGCCACGGCCGCCATCGCCAAGAAAATCAACTTCCGCTGCATGTCCGATATACCTCCGGGCTCTAGAGCCCCACGTAAGAAGCGCGGGTCACCCGGACGGTCACGAGCTGCCGCATGAGATCCACCCGCTGCTGCCAGAGTTTGACGAGCTCCGCGGGATCTGCGCCCACGTCCACCGGACCCACTCGGGTCAGCTCGCCGTCGATGACGGCAATGCGATCTTCCAAGGCCGACGCCACAGCCGCCTCACGACCGGTGGTCACGCGCCCATCGGGCTCGTAGCGCTGGAGCTGCTGCTCGAGCGTGGCCGACTGTCGCTTGACGCGCGCCAAGTCGGCGCCGACGGCAGGCGGGGTCCAGAATGGACGGAACACCAGCAACCCGGCAACCATGGCCGCCGCCGCCACGCTCCACACGCCCCAGCGTTCCCGGCGGCGGCGCCGCTCCGCGAGCACGGCGTCGCGCACGGCGGGCCACCGGTCCCGCGGTGGCCGGTGCACCGGCAGTGCCTTGAGCTGCGCCACGCGTTGATACAGCGCCTCGAGCTCCACGCGACAGGCCGGGCACGCCTCCGCGTGCTGCCGAGCCCACGCGGACGCCTCACCGGCCCGCAGCGCGAGCAGATCGTCCATCGTACAGTGCATCATTGAGCCGCTCCCTCCTCTTCAAGCAGCCGGCGAAGCCGGGCGTGCGCCCGCGCCAGCTGCGACTTCGAAAAACTCACCGTCCGCTCCATCCGCTCCGCGATCTCCTCGTGCGTGTACCCTTCGACGTCGTGCAACCACACCACTACGCGTGACGTGGGTGTCAGCCGCTCGAACGCCCGCTCGAGATCGATGCGGGCGGGCACGCCTCCCACGCCGAGGCTTGCACTCGCCGGCGTATACTCCTCGTGGAGCTCGTCGGTGTCCCGGAGCTGCCCGCGACGGATCCGCATCAACGTTTTCGACACCGCGATCTGCCGAACCCACCCCCACAAATGACCCTCCCCGCGGTACTGCTTGAGGCTCTTCACGACCTCGAGGAACGTCTCCTGGAGGACGTCCTCCGCATCCTCGGGCTGGCGCAGCATGCGCAGCGCCAGGTTGTAGACGGGCGTCTCGAACGCCCGGTAGAGCGCTTCCAGCGCCTCCAGGTCGCCTGTCTTCGCCCGCGCAACGAGGATGTCGGGAACGGCGAGTGAAATGGTCATCTCCTGAACAACATAGATGCGTGACGTACGAGGGGCGTCGCGTGACGGCGTCAACCAGAGACGTCGACCGGCGGCGCCGCTCGCACGGCATGAGTACCTGACGCCGTGTCTAACCGATTGCCATTCTGTAAGTTGCAGCTATCTTCCAGCCATGCCTCTCGATCGCTCCACGCTCCACACCTGGCTCGAGCACTGGCAGGACGAATACGACGCGGCGTTCCTGTACCTGGTCCTCGCGCGCCAGGCGCACGACCAGAAGCGCAAAGACGTCTACATCAAGCTCGCGGGCGTCGAAGAGCGCCACGTGCAGATGTGGGAGAAGCTGCTCGCCGAGCACGGGCACAAGGTCGGGCGTCCCCGTCCGTCGCTGAACGCCCGGCTCCGGGCGTGGTTCGGGCGGCGCTTCGGGCCCGGCTATCTCTTACCCCTGCTCTTGCGGGAAGAAGGGCAAGAGGTGAAGGGGTACATGGACCTTCACAAGCAAGCGGGGTTCGACGACGCCCGCGACGTTTCCCTCAAGCTGGCCAAAGAGTCGGCGGCGCACGCCGAGACGCTGGCGGGGCTCGCGGGCCGGGCGGCGGAGCCGTGGCACAAGACCGGGTCCGGGGGCTTCTTGCGCAACGTCGTGTACGGGTTCAACGACGGTCTCACCGCGAACTTTGGTCTTGTCGCCGGCGTGATCGGCGCGAACGTGGCCCCGCATCTCGTCCTGCTCTCCGGGTTGGCCGGAATGATCGCCGACGCGCTCTCGATGGGGGCGTCGGGCTACCTGGCGGCCAAGAGCGAGCAGGAGGTGTACGCGCACGAGATCGCGATGGAGAAAGAAGAGATCCGCATCATGCCGGAAGTGGAGGAGGAAGAGCTCGCGCTGGTCTATCAGACCAAGGGGATCGAGGCTGGTATCGCGCGCAAGATGGCCGCGGAGGTCATGCGCGACTCACAACGCGCCCTGGACGAGCAAGTCCGTGAAGAGTTGAAGATCGGGGAGGCCCATGCCACCCCCTTGAGGGAGGGCTGGGTGACGGGCGTGGCGACCGCGGTGGGCGCGTTCATTCCGGTGTTTCCCTTCCTCGTCTTCCCCGGGCGAACGGCCGTGTGGACGGCGTTCTCGATCGCGATGCTCTCGCACTTCGCGGTAGGCGCGGCGAGGAGCTTCTTCACGGGCCGCGGCGTGGTCCGCAGCGGCATCGATATGTTCGTCGTCGGACTCGGCGTGGCGGGCGTCGGCTACGTCGTCGGCGACCTGATCGCGAAGATCCCCTAGATCACGAGGTTCAGCACGCGGTCCGGGACGTAGATCGTTTTCCGGACCGGCTTGCCGTCCACGAATTTCTTCACCGACTCGTCCTGCAGGGCGAGGGCGACGACCTCCGCCTCGGTCGCGCCGCGGTTCACGTTCACGCGCCCGCGGACCTTGCCGTTCACCTGCACCACCACTTCCACCTCGCCTGCGGCCGCGAGACGCTCGTCGAACGCCGGCCAGCGCTCCCGAAAGATCGACTGCCCGTGGCCGAGGGCGGCCCAGAGCTCTTCCGTGAGATGCGGCGCATACGGGGCGAGCACGAGGAGCAACGGCTCGACCGCTGGCCTGCTCCCGGCTCCCTGCTCCCTGACGAGGTTGATGTACTCCATCATCGCCGCGATCGCGGTGTTGTAATCGAGCCCCTCCGTGTCGACCGTCACCTTCTTGATCGTCTGGT